>JBBQRR010000017.1:0-82908 GCA_038214655.1 Bacteroidia bacterium
AAGCCGAGAAAGGAAAAAAAACAGCCATTACCGTAGCGATGCAACAAAGCTTCTCGCAGATAATTATTACCCGCGATGCGGATACGGTTACCAAAAGTAAAAACTGGTTGAAAGAAATTGTATTTCAATTTGAAAATGCCGATTGCGATTTATTAATTTCTCTCGTACTTCTTTCGGGCAACAATTCTTTTTCTTCTGCATTTCAGAAATACGAAAATTTTGCCGTAACATTTTTAGGGTTAAGTATGGCGCAAAATCATTTGCCCATAGTTTGTAGCGGCGCCAACCTTGCTTATAAAAAAGATATTTTTGCAGAACTAAATCCCTATAAAAACAACCTGCACATCCCCTCGGGCGACGATATGTTTTTGCTAAAGGCCTCACATGCTAAAAAGCACCAAATTCAAGCAAATACCTCAACAAACAGCATAGTTTACACCCCGGCCGAAAAAAGCACTCAAAAAGCCCTCTCTCAGAGGCTCCGTTGGGCCTCTAAAACAGGTAAAATTGTCAATTATCAGGTGCTTTTAAGTGGCTTAATCTTGCTTTTTGGCAATATTGCCGGCCTCATTGCATTGGTAATACCCTTTTTTGATAGTTATTATTTGCCTTTTTGTCTATTTACCCTAACAATAAAATTTATAATTGATTTTTTGTTATTATTTTTAAGCGCACGTATGTTCAATCAAAAAGTAAACCTAACCTGGTATTTGCCGGCATTTGTATTAAACCTGCTTTACACGCCGGTAATTGCCCTGGTTTCTTTTTTTGTTAAACCAAACTGGAAAGGCCGCCCCGTTTAATGGCAGATAAAAAAAACATACCCAACGATAAAGCCCGCTCGCTAAGCTATATGGCCTGGAAACGGTTCAAGCGCAACAAGCTTTCTATGATTGGCCTCGTGGTTATCGCCATCTCTGTAGTAGTATTTATTTCCGGTTATTTAATTACGCCTGACCCTACTCCAAACTCAAACGATCAAAAACCGGAGCTGCAAATAAAACCTCCGGGCTTTGGCATACGTATGCTAAAGGTTCGTAAAAACGAAGAGCCGCATCATGTAAACTGGTTTATGAAAATGCTCTTTGGCCAGCAAAGCGATTTTACTTACGTTACCATGTACGATTACACTTTTTCGGATAACGATATTGTGGTTGAAGAATACACCGGTAACGAACCCAACCGCGGCACCAAGATGCGTTTTAATTTAGCCGACGTTGTTTACGATATTAATTATAATCTCACCGTAAAAAACGATGAAAAAAACGGCGCTATAGAATTTTATCAATACTCTACCAGCCAAAAAATGAGCGCCAATGTAAAAGAGCTGCGTGCCGAAGTAGAAAAAGATTATATCATCACTAGAAAATATTTATTGGGCACCGACCGCCTTGGCCGCGATATGCTGAGTCGCATGTTAATTGGAACGCGCATTTCTTTATCGGTTGGATTTATTGCGGTGGTAATTTCATTGGTAATTGGCATTTTAATGGGCGCTATGGCCGGCTATTTCCGCGGGTGGTTAGATGATGCTATTATGTGGGTGATAAATGTGGTTTGGAGCATACCTACTTTACTTTTGGTAATTGCCATTACACTTGTTTTGGGAAAAGGATTTTGGCAAGTGTTTGTTGCCGTTGGATTAACGATGTGGGTAGAGGTTGCGCGTATTGTGCGCGGACAAGTGATGGGTCTGCGCGAAAAAGAATTTATTGAAGCGGGCCGTGCGCTTGGCTACAAAAATTATCGTTTAATAACCAAACACGTTTTGCCCAATGTAATGGGTCCGGTAATTGTAATTGCGGCAAGTAATTTTGCCAATGCCATTTTAACTGAAGCCGGTTTAAGTTTTTTAGGAATTGGCGCGCAACCACCGATGGCCAGCTGGGGCAAAATGATTAATGACCACCGCGCATTTATTTTTACCAGCGACGCGTTTTTCTTAGCCTTCATTCCGGGTATAGCTATTATGTGTTTGGTGCTTGCCTTCATGCTTGTAGGCAACGGCCTGCGCGATGCCCTCGACTCAAAAACCGGCGACCAAAGCCACGTGATGGGGAGTTAGAGGGAATTTAAAAGTTTAGAGTGAAAAGTAAAAAAAAGAAAAAAATTTTAACTCTTCCTATCAATAAACCCGCCGCCTATTAAATCATTGCCTTCGTACATTACGGCACTTTGGCCGGGGGCCACACCGCTAACTGCATTATGAAAAACAACATTTAGTTTATTGCCTTCAGTATTTATGGTGGCGGCCGTGCCGGGGTCTTTGTAGCGTATTTTGGTTAATGCCACAAAATCATTGGGCAAACTGGCGTACTTAATTAAATTAAAATCGCGCACAAACAATTGCTGCTCGTTTAAATCGTCTTTAGTGCCAAGTACAACTGTATTGGTTTCGGGTACAATGTTTTTTACAAACACAGGTTCGCCCAAAGCAATATCCAAACCTTTGCGCTGGCCAATGGTATAAAAAGGATAACCGCGGTGCGTGCCCACTTTTTCTCCCTTAAAAATAAAATCTCCGCCTTCTACTTTTTCTTCCAGCTCGGGCATGCGGTGTTTTAAAAAGGCGCGGTAATCGTTATCGGGTATAAAACAAATATCATAACTCTCGGGCTTATTGGCAATTTCGGCAAAGCCATATTCAATAGCCATTTTACGTATATCCGGTTTTGTAAATTTCCCTAAGGGAAAAATAGTGCGCTTTAAACTTTCTTGAGATAATCCCCAAAGCACATACGATTGATCTTTATTTAAATCCAGTCCGCGCGAAACAACATAGCGTCCGTTCTCTTCGCGAACTTGCGCGTAATGACCCGTTGCAATAAATTCGCAACCCAACATATCGGCACGCTTTAATAATGCTTCCCACTTAATATGTGTATTGCAAAGCACACATGGATTAGGCGTACGACCCGATAAATACTCGTCTACAAAATTATTTATTATAAAATCACCAAACTCTCCACGTATATCCAATATATAATGCGGAAAGCCTAAGTTAACCGCCACTTGCCTTGCATCGTTAATAGAATCTAAACTGCAGCAACCGGTTTCTTTTTTAGAAGAGCCGGAGCTTTGGTAATCCCATGTTTTCATGGTAATGCCAATAACTTCGTAGCCCTGCTCGCACAACATCATTGCGGTAACAGAGCTGTCGATGCCGCCGCTCATAGCTACTAATACTTTTCCTTTACTATTACTCATATTATTATTTCTTCCCGTTTTTGCCGCAAAGGCGCGAAGACGCAAAATTTTATTTCTGTTTGTTTACTGTAAGTCGTTAAAATTTATTTTTTTGCGCCTTTAGTACCTGTTGCCGCCGGTTTCTTTCCTTCACTCTTTTTTTCTTCTATCGCTGTTTTATTTTTTTTAAAATATTCTTCCATTTCTTTGGGGTTTAGCTGTCGGCCATTTTCCCATACTTCTTTATCTTTTACTTTTCCGTCTTTATCCTTATAAATCCAAACGCCCTTCTTGTTTCCGTTATCGTATAAGCCTTTTGCGGCGGCGGCACCTGTTGGGTAATACCAAACACAAGGGCCGTTGTAATTACCGTTTACATAAGTGCCTTCTGCTTTTAAAACTTTTACGTCAAAATACATTTTAAAAGGGCCGTCTAAAACACCTGCTTTGTAATTTTTTTCTTCCGATAATTTTCCATCGGGGAAAAATATTTTGGAGGCTCCGTTTTTCTTTCCGTTTGCGTAGCCCTCGGTTGAGAGTATGTTTCCCTTTTCATCATAAAAATTCCAAACCGAATCTTTTTGTTCGCCAATGTATTTTCCTTTGGCTTGTAATTTGCCGCTTATTAAATGAAACATCTGCACGTATGCAATTTTGCCGTCATTCCTGAAATTGCTTTTGGTGTGAATGGAATCTGTGCCTGCGTAATAGTAAATAAACAAGCCCTGGGGTTTATCGTCTTTAAAAGTGCCTTTGTAAATTATTTTTTTTGTGGCGGGGTCGGTCTTTTCCCAATACCCTTGCTTTTTGCCTGCAGCATCGGTTTTATTCTGCGCTACTGAGCAGTAGTGAGCAATGAGCATAGCGCATAAAGACAGAAGAAGTACCCTGTTTTTCATTATACAAAGGTAGTCAAAAAAAAACCCCCGCTAAAAAGCGGAGGTTTTTTATATAAATTGAGATAATACTAGAAGTACATATTGAAACGTAATTTACCAGCAGAACCGAATACAGAGTTCATGTTATCAGTATCTAAACCGAAAGATGAACCTTTACCAGTTTTGTTAGTAGTAGAAGTGGTACCAGTACCGTTCCAAGCTTCAGTAGTTGAAGAACCTTCGCCTACAGAAGTGAAACCTAAGCCCCAACCGAATTCGCCACCGATAGACATTTTAGGCATTACAAAATACTCAGCTCCGATAAAACCACGAAGACCGAAAGTAAATGTAGAACCTTGAGCCATAGCAGTTGTACGAGAACCAACACCACCTGAACCTGTAGGAGTTAAACCTGACCAAGAAGTAGATGTAGGTGTAGTGTTAGAAGTAGAGAAAGCGTTACCATAAGTGTAAGTGTCCTTAGTACCACCTAAGTAGATACCAACTTCACCACCATAATAACCTTGTAAACGTGTTTTACCTTTACGCATCTCGATACCACCACTTAAACCGATACCATGAGTACCTGTAGTTTTTGTGTCTTCTTTAGTAGCTTGAGGAGTAGCAGTAGAAGCATCATCAACAACGATGTTTGCTGCTTTAGAAGAACCGAAACCTAAACGCACAGCGCCACGGTATACAGTTTTCTCGTCAGCGAAATAACGACCGCTGATTGTTTGGTTTGTTGTTAAGAAATCCCATGTTGGAGCTACGTTATTCGCAGTTTTTCCGAACATGTTACCTACGTAATTTAAAAAAGGATTAGCATCGATGCCAATACCCCAATCGCCAGCCTCTGGTAAAATAGGCTCGCCTTTTTTAGAAGTCAAATCTTGTGCAAAAGCAGTGGTAACACCGAAAGCTAATGCTAAAGCTAATACTGATTTTTTCATGTTTTTTTCTGTTTGGTTTAACATAAATTTGTTGAGGGCAAAGTTACGAGTTTATCTTAAAGGGCTATTAACAATAAGTTTTGTTTTTAACAGAATTTTGTTAATATCAATTCTTGTTTTTAACCATCGGAACAAACTTGTACTTCCCGAGCTCCACCCTATCAAACATCATTCCTGCTTTTCGGGTGATAACATTCATGGTTTGTTCGGCTCCTTTACCTATGGGAATCACCATGATACCTCCAATTGCAAGCTGTTTTAGCAAATCATCCGGGGGGTAAGGAGCCCCGGCTGTTACAATTATTTTGTTAAAAGGAGCGTGCAAGGGCAATCCTTTGTATCCATCCCCATAAAAAAAACGGGCCGAATAGCCCAGTGTGGGCAAAAACACTTTCGTTTTCTCGTACAATTTCTGCTGCCGTTCAATAGTAAACACTTTTACGCCCATTTCAAGTAATACGGCTGTCTGATATCCGCAACCCGTACCAATCTCAAGCACTTTTTCGCCTTTTTGCAATTGCAAGATATCGGTTTGCATAGCTACGGTACTTGGATGCGAGATGGTTTGCCCCTCGCCTATAGGAAAAGCTTCATCATCGTAAGCAAAGTTTAAAAAGGCGCTGTCTAAAAAAGCATGGCGTGGTACTTTTTCAATAGCGGCCAGCACCTGCTCGTTGGTAAACCCCTTTTGCCTTAATAACTCCACTAACTTCTTTCTTTTGCCTTTATGCAAAAAAGTGTCTGCCCTATCCATCATATCCGCAAATCTATTTTAAAATTAACATAGACCCATTAATATCTTTGGTGGTTTACTAACAGCGCGCTCTTAATTAAAAAGTATTTTGGCTGCCATTATGATACGCATAGGAATACTGGGTGCCGGGCATTTAGGCAAAATACACATGAAGCTGTTAAAGAGCGTAAAGGCTTTTGAAATTGTAGGTTTTTATGATAATAACTCTGAAGTTGCCACTGAAACAGAAAAAGAAACGGGACTCAAAGTCTTTTCATCGCCGCAGGACCTAATTAATGTATGCGATGCCATTGATATAGTTACGCCTACTCCTCATCATTTTACATATGCAAGCATGGCTATTAAAACGGCCAAACATATTTTTATAGAAAAACCTATTACCGTTAATTCGGAAGAAGCAAAAAAATTGGTTTTTCTGGCGCGCGAAGCAAATATTGTGGCGCATGCCGGACATGTAGAAAGATTTAATCCTGCATTTTTGGCAAGCGAACCGGAAATTACACGCCCGGTTTTTATTGATTGCCGAAGAATTGCCTCTTATAACGTAAGAGGCACCGATGTTTCGGTTGTGTTGGATTTAATGGTACACGATATTGATTTGGTATTGCATTTGATAAAATCGCCGGTTAAAAAAATAAGTGCAACGGGCTCAGCAGTTTTATGTGTTACTGAAGATATTGCCGAAGCACGCATTGAATTTGATAATGGAAGTGTAGCAACTATAAGCGCAACTAGAGTAGCTACTCATAATTTGCGTAAAATGACCGTGTTTCAAAAAGATAATTATTTTTCGATGGACTTTTTGGAGAAGACTGCCGTAAAATCGATTGTTGAAATGGAAAATGATGTAAAGAAAATTACGCATCAAAAACTGGAAACCCGTCCTATAAACGCTATTGAGCACGAATTACAATTATTTGCCGACGCGATTAACAAACAAAAAAATAATGCGGTTACTTTAGAAGAGGCTTATAATACAATGAAGATAGCTGACGCGATACTGGAAGTAATAAGGAAGTAGTGAGTAATGAGAAGTGAGAAGTGAGTAATGAGAAGTGAGTAATGAGCAGTGAGTAGTGAGTAGTGAGTAGTGAAAATTAATTATTCTGCGTTTACAAAATCATCAATGGCACTCATCTTTTTTTCGTTGCAAACACCACGCTCTACATGAACTATTTTACCGTCCTTATCTAAAATAAAAATTACGGGCTGACTGGTTTCGGCTATTTCTAATGTTTTCTTATAATCCTTTAAGCCGCTGGTATAAAACATCAGGTTGGCCCAAAAAGCTTTATCCGTTTGCGTTTTAATTTTGTTCTTGCTTCCTTTTTCAAAAATCTGATTGAGGATGCTGAACTTGGGCATTAAATAAAAATTTACATCGGCTGTGGCGGCAACACCAAAGGCTGCGTCGCCCTCGTGTTTAAGAACATAAGCGTTATATAAAGGATTTAGCCAGGTTTGCAAATCGCCCTCGGCATCTTTGCTAAAGCACATACCAATAATGGTAAATTTTCCTTTTACATCGGCAGGCAAATTAAGCGGTTTCTCGGTAAATGTTTCGGCCTCCATTATTGGAAATATTTTTCCTTTACCGTATTGTGCATTTACTTTTGTAAAGGCTGCTATTAATGCGATTAGAATGATTTTTTTCATAAATATATTTTTAAAATTTAATTACTTGCATGTTCTTCAAAGATGATGCCGTTATTTTTAAGTTCTTCGAGCAAAGGCAAATATATTTGTTTTACTGTAGGAATTTGCACCCCTGTTAAATTAAATTTTCCGGTTAAAAAGTTTTTCACACAAATAGCTAAAGGCAAGCCCACTGTTTTGGCCATGGCCGTATGGTTTTGATCACTACCCTTTACTACCAGGGATGAAATTATTTTTTTTGGAAGCTTAGCGTTCTTCGAATTATCAATTTCAAACAAATGCTGCATCACAATCATATCCTTGTCATTTTCCTTAAGCAGCCATTTTTTTTCCAATAAATTTTGGAGGATTTGAGCGGGAGTGCCCTGCTTTATTTCAATTTTCACATTGTCGAAAAAACCAAGCCAGCCTATTTTATCAACTGCTTCGGGCGTAGCTTCCATGCGCATAAAATCTTTAAGGCGCTGACGAACATCACCGCTTCCTTTTGGTAAATAAGAGGCAAGCCATTCGCTGTAAGTATATTTATCGGCATCCTTAATTACATACGTATCGTCGGTTAAACCCAGTTTCACAAAAATATTCCAGGCATTACAATAGCCCGGCATACGCAGCGTGCCGCGTAATAAAGTTTTTACATTTTGTAACCCGTAAGGATTTTGATAGCCCAACGAATCGCGATTTGCATATCCTTCAAAAGAACCATAACCAGCAACATTTATTATTTCAGTCTGCGTAAAAACGCGGCTGTACGGAATGTATTTTATTTCTCCGCCATCCATATAATGCGCGGTTCCTTGTCCGGCCAAAATAACGTTGCGTGGGTTCCACGAAAATTTATAGCCCCAAGGATTATCGTTACTCTCGGGTGCCACTAATCCTCCGCAATACGATTTAAACGAAATTATTTCTCCGCCTTGCCCATGCACTTCATCAATAATTTTTATTGCCGATGCATGATCAATGCCCGGATCTAAACCACACTCGTTAAGCAATAAAATATTTTTCTTTTTGGCTTCTTCGTTCAGCTCGTTCATTTGCTCAGAAACGTAGCTTGCGGTAGCCAAATGTTTGCCTAAAGCCACGCAATTTTTTGCAACAGCGCTGTGTAAAAAAGCGGGCAGCATAGAAATTACAAAATCGGCCTTTTCTATTTCGGCAATGCGCTGTTTTTCGTTTTCTATATCTAGTTGTACTGCAGTGGCGTGCTTATTATTACCTGTTTTACTCTGTGCGAGTTTCAAATCCATGTCGGCCACAACCACCTGCCAGTTATTTTCAGCGGCATGCTTTATAAGATAATCTATCAGGGATACAGTTGAGCGACCTGCTCCTATTATTAATATTTTCTTCATATATGATTTACGCGGTAAAAATAGCTTAATTTTGCAAAGATGTTAAAACAATATTTTGCACTTTTGTTAACCATTTTGCTGAGCAGCGCCGTAGCACAAAATAACTTGATTGTATTAACCGAAAAAGGCAGTCTGTTTAAACTATTTGTTAACGATGCGCAAATAAACGATAGCGCACAAAGCGAGGTAGCGGCCGCTAACCTTTTTGGAGATACCTGTGCAGTAAGAATGATTTTTGCGGATAAAAATATTGCCGCTTTTGATACCAAAGTATTAATGCTTGAAAACGGTAAAAGCGTTTCTAAAAAAGAATTTACCTATAGCCTGGCTGAAGAAAAGGGAAAAAGAAAACTAAATTTTATTTCGGTTAATTTTATTCAAAGCGATACCACTATTAAAGCGCAGTCGCCCGAAACAAAAATGAAAAAGATTTTTACTGATCTGGAAAAACAAAAACAGGAACAAAACAGGCTCAAAGAAATTTATCCGGCGCCTGCAAACTGCACACAGATAATCAGCGATTCTTTGTTAAAAGTAAACCTGAAACTTATGCGCGATAACCACACCGAAATTAACCGTGTAAAAGACGGCAAATGGTTTGTGAGCAACCATTGCATTAATGCCAAACAGTTGATTTTGCTATTGGCTGTTTTTGACAGGCGCGACTCAAAAATAAAAATTGCCGAGTTTAGCTATGATTATATGGAAGGCCCCGGTAATTTTTTAGAGGTAGTTGAGGTTTTTAAATTTGAAAGCGACAAAGAGGATCTCAAAAAATTTTATGCTAAACGTATAGAAAAATAAAACATGAAGAACCCATTTTTGCTTTTAGCTTCTTTGTTTGGCGCCACAGGTGTTGCGTTGGGCGCGCTTGGGGCACATGCCCTAAAGGAAAAAGTGAAAGAGGGATTAATGACAACCGATCAGTTAGCAGGATGGGATACCGCAAGCAAATACCAATTGCTGCATGCCTTGGTTTTACTTTTTGTTTTTTTTCTTTACAATCAAACCCCAACTAAACTCGTAAAAGCAAGCGGGTGGTTGTTTACCCTCGGAATTTTGTTTTTCAGCGGCTCTATTTATTGTCTTTCTACAATGGGAATAAGCGGAATTAATTTCAGATTTATGGGGCCGATTACTCCTTTGGGCGGAGTAATGCTTATTGCCGGATGGGTTTGTTTGCTTGTTTACTCCTTAAGAAAAAAATAATTTTACGACCGGCGGATTGCTTCGTACTCCGGTTCTCGACTACGCTCGAACTGACATCAGATTACTAAATATAATATTGCTACTATTCTCGAACATTGCACTTTGCATTTTCCCGCACCTCGACCACGCTCGGCCTGACATCAGATTACTAAATGTAATATTGCTAAATTCTCGAACATTGCGTCTTGCATTTTCCGGGACCTCGACTACGCCCGAAAGACAATCTGATAAATTAAACCGAAAGTATTTCCATCATTTTTACCATTTCTTTATCCGGCTCCTGTGTATGCTTAACGGCCTTTTCAAAAGGAGTATAAACAACGTCCTTATTTACAATTCCCGCCATTACATTTTTTTGTCCGCTTAATAAACCTTCAACGGCTGCATAGCCCATCCTACTTGCATTAACACGCTCCATGCAGGTGGGAGAGCCCCCGCGTTGCATGTGACCCAAAATACTTACGCGCATATCAAATTGCGGAAAATGCTTTTTTATTTCGTCAGCCACTTTATAAGCGCCCCCACTCTCATCACCTTCAGCAACAATAATTATTTTACTGCCTTTGTCCTTACGACTTGTATGCAAACGCTCAATCAATTTTTCTAAATCATTTTTTGTTTCGGGTATTAAAATTGCTTCTGCTCCTGCTCCAATTCCACTTCGCAAAGCAATCAATCCCGCATCGCGGCCCATCACCTCTACAATAAAAACTCTATCATGACTCTCAGCCGTATCGCGAATTTTATCAACCGCTTCAACCACGGTATTAATAGCGGTATCGTACCCAATTGTAAAATCGGTGCCAATTAAATCGTTGTCGATTGTGCCCGGGCAACCAATAATGGGAATATTTATAATTTTAGAAAGCGCTATGGCTCCTCTAAAAGTTCCGTCGCCACCAATGGCAACGAGTCCTTCTATTTTATGTTTTTTTAATGTGTCGGCCGCTTTGTGAATTCCTTCTTCGGTCATAAAACGTTGGCTGCGCGCAGTTTTTAAAATGGTACCGCCGCGCTGAATAATGTTTGCAACCGATTTATGATTGAGCTGAATGTGCTCGTCGTGAATTAATCCTTCGTATCCGTGTCTGAAACCAATTACTTCGAGCTTGTGATACATGGCGGTGCGCACAACGGCACGCAGACAGGCATTCATGCCGGGAGCATCTCCGCCGGAGGTTAAAACTGCAATTTTTTTCATTTTCTACGAATTACTAATCTTTTACGAATATACGAATAGAAATTATCCAAAATGCTATCTGTATTTTTTATACTTTAGTGTGGTACATTATGAGTGAATCCAAAAAACAAGGCACCGCAACAATAGCTCTTATTCTGGGAATAATCGGAGGCGTGGCGCCCTTTACTTATTTTTTGATGGCATTAGGATTTCTTTCGGTGCCCGGATTAATTCTTGCTATTCTTGCCTTCAGAAGAACTAAAACATCGTTCAGCAAAATAAGTCTCGCTGTAAATATTGTTGCCGTATCAGTTTTAGCTTTTTTCATTATACAAATAAATTACAACGATTATAAATCTTCAAAAACTGTTTACCAATACTATTTACCCAAAGGCTACTGCGGATGGGTTATCATAAAAACAAAAGATAAAAACGCAAACCCTATTCCCGTAACCGGTAATTCAATTGGAGGCATTTATAAAATTATCATTCCTCTTACAGGCAAAATTGAAACCAGCGATGCCTTGGTAGACTGGCACAAAACTGAATATTTTTGGTATACCGAAAAAGACACCGTTAGTTTTATTCCCGAAAGCGGAACTTGGGGCAATGCCGATTATAAATCGCTGATACATTGCGAGGGAGCCTCGAGTGAAAATTACCAACATTTTTACCTTAGCGATAAGCCCCGAAATCCGCAGGATACAGCCGTTTTAACCGCCTGCGACAGGCTGTTTGACGAATTAAAGAAAAAATAAGCTTTCCCAATACCCAAAGGCCGCCATCTTATTTGCTTTTTTATTATATTAGTCAAAATTTTATTACATGAGCAGCGGGGCCTTGCAAAGCACTAAGGGGTTGAGTTTTGACGAGTTTAAAAAACTGGTATTAACTGATTTTCGTGTAGCCAACGAAAGCAGACAGGCATCTTTATTGGGCCGCAAAGAAGTATTAACAGGAAAAGCAAAATTCGGAATTTTTGGCGACGGAAAAGAAGTGGCGCAAATTGCCATGGCTAAAGTTTTTAAGCCCGGCGATTTTAGAAGTGGTTATTACCGCGACCAAACTTTTATGATGGCCATTGGCGCATTAACATTACAACAATATTTTGCCGGCTTGTACGGCCACACCGATATCAATCACGACCCCATGAGCGCAGGACGCCAGATGGGCGGGCACTTTGCCACTCCGTTTTTAGATGAGCATGGAAATTTTTTGGATTTAGTAAATAGAAAAAACTCTTCTGCAGATATTTCGCCAACCGCCGGGCAAATGCCCCGTTTGTTGGGCTTAGCCTACGCATCGCACTTTTTTAAGATTAATAAAGATTTACAAACAAAAGAATTTGCACACTTATCCAACAAAGGAAATGAAGTTGCATTTGGCACCATTGGCGATGCCTCTACATCAGAGGGCCCGTTTTGGGAAACCATAAATGCCGCAGGTGTTTTACAAGTGCCCATGTTGGTTAGCGTTTGGGATGACGGACACGGAATTTCTGTTCCAAAAAAATATCAAACCACCAAAGAAAGCATCAGCGAAATTTTAAGCGGCTTTCAGCGCACAGCCGATAAAAAAGGATACGAAATATTAGTTACCAAAGGTTGGAACTACGCACACCTGATGGAAACTTACGATAAAGCTATTAAGGCTTGCAGGGAAGATCATTGTCCCACCATTGTACACGTAGAAGAAGTTACTCAGCCTCAAGGACACTCTACATCCGGTAGTCACGAGCGCTACAAAAGCAAAGAGCGTTTGCAGTGGGAACTTGATTTTGATTGCATTAAACAAATGCGCGAGTGGATTTTGCAAAACGCATTAGCTACTGAAGAAGATTTAAGTAAAATTGAAGACGATGCTAAAGACGCGGTACTTGAGGCAAAGAATGCGGCATGGAAGGCTTACTTAGAGCCGCTTAAAAAAGAAGTAACTGAAGTACTTTCTTTATTGAGCGCGGTTGAACAAAACAGTTCAAAAGCAAATTTTATTACTCCAATTAAAAACGAACTGGCCACTATTAAAGATCCCATTCGCAAAGACATACATGGTGCTATAAAAAAAGTTTTACGTTTAACTAGATCAGAAAATATAGAGGCCTGCAATCAATTAAAAGATTGGTTAAAGCTTTCGCGTTTTGAAAATGAGGAGCGTTACAGTTCGGCACTTTACTCGAACACCGTGATTGCTGTTGCAGAAAAAGCAGTTGAATACGATGCGGAAAATAAAACCTGCGACGGCCGCGAAGTGCTGCGTGATAATTTTGACGCAATTCTTACAAAATATCCGCAAGCCATGGTATTTGGAGAAGACTCCGGGAAAATTGGTGGCGTTAATCAGGGATTAGAAGGATTACAAAAAAAATTCGGCGAGCATCGCGTGTTTGATACAGGCATACGCGAGTGCACGATTATGGGACAGGCAATTGGTTTAGCCATGCGCGGATTACGCCCCATATGCGAAATACAATATTTAGATTACCTTCTTTATGCATTGCAAATAATGAGCGATGATTTGGCAACTTTGCAATGGAGAAGTAAGGGACAACAAAAAGCGCCGGTTATTATACGCACGCGGGGCCACCGTTTAGAAGGCGTGTGGCACAGCGGTTCGCCAATGGGAATGATATTAGGTTCCTGCCGCGGTATAAATATTTGTGTGCCGCGCAACATGACCAAAGCTGCAGGTTTTTACAATACTTTATTAGAAGCAGATGAACCTGCTTTGGTAATTGAGCCGCTGAATTCTTATCGTTTAAAAGAGCAACAGCCTTTAAATTTTGGTGCATTTAAAACTCCTTTAGGAATTCCGGAAGTTGTAAATGAAGGAAGTGACCTTACACTTGTAACCTATGGCTCTTGTGTGCGGGTTGCCCAGGATGCTATGAAAATGCTGAACGAACACGATATTTCGGTTGAGCTGATAGATGTGCAAACACTTTTGCCTTTTGATATTCATCATAGTATTGTTGAGTCGGTAAAGAAAACAAACCGCTTGGTTGTATTTGATGAAGATGTGCCGGGCGGCGCTTCGGCATATTTATTGCAACAGATTATGGAAGTACAGGGCGCCTATAAACATTTAGACTCTGAGCCTATAACTATTGCCTCTAAAGAGCACAGGCCTGCTTATGGCAGCGACGGTGATTATTTTAGCAAAGCAAGTGCCGATGATGTTTTTGATGCAGTTTATAAATTAATGAGCGAAACCAACCCCGAAAAGTACCCGGATATCTATTAAAAAAAGATTGTTTAAATTTGACAAGCAATTAACCTACTATGATAAAAAGAACGCTACTTATTTTTTCTCTGCTTATATCTCCACTAGTTATTTTTTCGCAGGAAGACGAGGATAACGGAAAAGTGGTACGCGAGGTTATAAACGTATTGGTTGAGAAATCGAAGTTTGCACCTCCACCCCCTGTTCACACACCGGATCCTCATAAAAAAGGTAAGAAAAAACACCATGTAGAACCTGTAGAGGCTGCCCCTGATACCGGCAACCCAATGATGCCTGCGCCGTCTTCCGAAGTTTTTAAACGCGCCCAAAACTGGTACAAAGCAAAAGCAGTTAAATACACAAAAGCAAACGGAACAAATGCGGGAAGCAACGTAAGCTGTAATGTAACTTTTACGTATGCGCAAAAAATACTGAATCCCGAAAATGAAGTGAATGGGGAAATTACTATGGATGTAGTTATTGAAGCAAAAGAAGGAAAATACCGCTACAGCATAAAAAACATAAAACACAAAGCCACCAAAGAAGGTATGAGCGGCGGCGATATTTATTTAACGGTGCCCGAATGCGGCTCTATGAAAATAACCGACTTAACCTGGAAACACATCAAATCTGCCGCTTACGCCGACATACAAATACTTGTTGACGGCATCAAAAGCAAAATGAAGGAAGACGGCGATAAGAAAAAAGACGATTGGTAGTAGACAGTTGGGAGTATAAAGTTGGGAGTATAAAGTTGGCAGTAAACAGCCATTAAATAAAGTCTTTTCCGTTAATTTCAGGATGCATACCGATAGCATGGCAAAAAAAACTCTTTACTCACCGCCGACTGCCCACTAAATACTGCCTACTAATTTCCGTCTCCCATTATCTTTATAACAACATCATTCATTTGCTCATTTAATTTTAGCTGGCAGGATAAGCGCGAAGTGTCGGTTATATTTGGAAGTGTATCAAGCATTGCGTACTCATCATCACTTATAGCGTGCAAATTATCGAAACCTTTTACTACCGAAACGTGACAAGTTGCACAAAGGGCCATACCACCGCAGGTTGCCATAATATCGTATTCGTTTCCCTTTAAAAATTCCATTAAGCTTAAGCCCATATCAATTGGGGCTAACAAGGAAGTTTGAGTTCCGTCTGTGTTTTCTATGTAAATAGTGATGTCAGTCATAAGGCTCAAAATTACATTACATTACATTTCATTTACTTTAAATCCTATTCGCTTCAGCTCTTCCCAAAAATGTGGAAAAGATTTTTCGACTACCGAGGGGTTTTCAATTTTTATTTCGCCCAGCAAGGCTAATGGAGCGAAGCTCATTGCCATCCTGTGATCGTTGTAAGATGAGAATTGAGTATTGAGTAATGCGTGTTGGGACGAGTGAATTTTAAATGTGTTGTTAGTTGTTTCCACTTCAACATTTAATTTTTTTAATTCGGTTTTTAAAGCTGAAATCCGATCTGTTTCTTTAATGGATAAAGTTTGTAAGCCGGTTAGGTTTGCTTCAATTCCTTTTGCGGCGCAACATACTGCCAGTGTTTGGGCAATATCGGGACATTTTATAAAATCGTAATTAAATTTTGTTTCTGTTCCGCTTGCTTTTTTTAGGACTAGTCCATCTTTGGTAAATGCACTCGAAACTCCAAGTTGGGTAAATATTTCTTTACAAACGCTGTCGCCCTGCAAACTATTTTCAAATAGGTGCGGCAAGGTAATTTCGCCTTCTTTTGCCAATGAAAGTATGCTGTAAAAATACGAAGCAGCACTCCAATCGCTTTCTACAAAAACTTTTTCACCGGGTTTTGTATAGGGCTTATTATTTAGAGTAATTACATTTTCTTTCCAGCTATATGCTGCTCCCCATTGTTGCATGAGCTTAAGTGTCATTTCTACATAAGGCGCAGAAACCAAATTGTTTTTAATGTGCAATTGCAATGGCTCTTTGTACAAAGGCGCAATCATTAAGAGGGCCGACAAAAATTGCGAACTTACGCTTCCGTCAATTTCTACTTTGCCACCCTTTAATTTTTTTCCTTTTATTTTTAATGGTGGATAGCCTTCGTTTTTTTGATAAGTGATATCTGCACCTAAACTCCGTAAAACATCTACTAATGCTCCAATGGGCCGCTGTTGCATGCGTTCGGCTCCGGTTAAAATCCATTCCCCATCTAAACAACTTAAATAAGCAGTTAAAAAGCGCATTACTGTTCCGGCATCGTGCACATCGGCTACATTATTTTCAGAAAGATGATTTAAAATGTCATTGAGAATTACTGTATCGCGCGCGTTTGAAAGGTTGTTAATTTCCAAATCGGCAAATCCGGCAACGGCTTTCATTAATAAAAGACGGTTTGCAATACTTTTTGAGGCGGGAAGATTTACGGTGCCGTTTACAATGCGGGTAGGATGATTTACAACTACTGCTTTCATTTCAGTAAATTGTTGTACAAAACAAAAGCCTGCTTTACTTCTTCGGGACTTGCCTGTACATTAATAATGGCTTTACCCGGCCTTTCTATCAGCGCAAAACTAAAACGTCCGCTTTGATTTTTTTTATCCTGGCGCATAAGGCGCAGAAAAGCGCTTATTTCCTTTGTAGAAAATTTTTTTACTGCAAAATTCTTTTTTAGATATAGAAAAGTCCGGAGAGCTGTTTTGGCATCCGTACGCTTTAAAATTTTGCCGAGGCATAATTCAACGCACATGCCCATAACAACAGCCTCGCCGTGCAATATAATTTTCTTTTTATTTAAGAAGTATGATTCTATTGCGTGCCCGGCAGTGTGCCCGAAATTTAAAACTTTACGAAGGTTTTTTTCGTGAGGGTCCTTTATTACAATGGCGTTTTTCACTTTAACAGATGCTTGTATAAAAGCAGTAAGTTTGGTTTGCGGTAATTTTTTTTGTTTCAAAAATTTTCTCCACAAACCTTCATCGCCTACAAGTGCCGCCTTTATTATTTCGGCCAGGCCATTATCAATGTGGCGGTCAGTTAGCGTATCTAAAAAATCTCCCTGCACAAAAACACCCATTGGCTGGGTAATGGTTCCGATAATATTCTTGTAGCCTTTATAATCAACGCCGGTCTTTCCTCCTACCGAGGCATCGGCCATTCCCAATAAAGTTGTAGGGACGTGAATAAAATGAATACCACGCTTAAAAGTACTTGCTGCAAATCCGCCCAAATCGCATACTACCCCGCCGCCCAAACAAATTAGTAAGGAATGACGGTCGGCTCCGCTCAGCATCAAAAAATTCCAAACAGAGGCAAGTTTTGTAAGTGTTTTATTTTTCTCGCCCGAAGGAATAGTAAATACTTTAGCCGCTTTAAGCGAGCCATTTTCTTTTAAAAAATCGGGAAGGCAATATTTACGCGTTTTATCGTCGCAAAGTATAAAAATGGAAGAGAAAAAGTTTTCGTGCAAAAATTCCTCGAGGTAGGAAAAATCATCTCCCTCAAAAAACACATTATAGTCCACCGATTTTAATTGCATAACAGGGCCAAAAATACGCAATTTGCTGTATTAATATTTTTATTCTTTGTTAAGTTTTCTGAGTTTCAAAACCTATCTTTGCAACCAGCATGATTAGTTTCGATAATACCGAGAAAGCCTTTATTTCTAAGACGGATGCCGATTTAGTGCGCTCGTACCGGCTTTTTAAGATAATTGGCAATCCTACCTTTGTAAAACTAGGCGCTTTTTTCACCCCTATTGCCTTAAATCTGCACCTCCCCATTAAAGGAATTATCAGAAATACCATTTACAAGCAATTTGTGGGTGGAGAAAACATTGAAGATTGCAATAAAACCATAGCAGAATTAGGAAAATACAATATAGGCACCATTTTGGATTATTCGGTAGAAGGAAAAGAAGCCGAGAGTGATTTTGAAGCCTGTTGCAAAGAAACAATCGAAACCATTCATAGGGCAAAGGGTGATAAAAATATTCCTTTTTGCGTTTTTAAAGTTACCGGCCTTGCACGTTATGCATTGCTTGAAAAAGTTAGTGCCAAACAAAATTTAAGCGAAGAAGAAAAAGCCGAGTGGAACCGTGTACGCGAAAGAGTGCATAAAATTTGTACTGAATCGCACACGTGTAACAAGCCCGTATTTTTTGACGCCGAAGAAAGCTGGATACAGCAGGCCATTGACGATTTGGCCAATGAAAACAAAGAAAAATTTAACAAAGAAAAAGCTATTGTTTATAATACATATCAATTGTATCGACACGACCGCTTTATTTATTTAGAGCAATGCATTAAGCATGCCAACGAAAATAAGTATCACATAGGTGCAAAATTGGTGCGTGGTGCTTATATGGAAAAAGAGCGTGCGCGTGCCCAAAAGATGGGCTACCCTTCTCCTATTCAGCCAAACAAAGACGGGAGTGACAAGGATTATGATTTAGCGATTGAGATGTGCGTAAAAAATATTGCGCATGTTAGTTTGTGCGCCGGCACGCATAACGAAAAAAGCAGTTTGCATTTGGTTGAGTTGATGGCAAAAAACAATATTGCTCCGGGCGATACACGTATTTATTTTTCGCAATTGCTGGGCATGAGCGATCATATAAGTTATAATTTATCGACCGCCGGATACAACGTAGCTAAATATGTGCCTTACGGGCCGGTTAAAGAAGTATTGCCTTATTTATTGCGCCGCGCTAAAGAAAATACTTCGGTAAAAGGGCAAACGGGTAGGGAGCTTTCTCTTATAATTAAAGAAAAAGCACGAAGGAAAAAGGCTTTGGCTTAATTTTTTTTGTACCTTCAACTTATGATTCCATTTAACAAACCATATCTCTCTGGTAATGAAATGGAATATATGAAACAGGCTGTTGCCTCCGGGAAAATTTCGTGTAACGGCGTCTTTACCAAAAAATGCGAAGATTTTATAGAGAAAAAGTACGGTTTTAAAAAAGCCCTGCTCACTAATTCTTGCACACACGCGCTTGAAATGGCTGCGCTGCTGCTCGAAATAAAACCGGGTGATGAAATTATTATTCCCTCATTTACGTATGTATCGGGTGCAAACGCTTTTGCATTGCGCGGTGCCACACTTGTTTTTGCCGATTCGGAGCAAGGAAACCCGAATGCAGATGTGGCCGAAATTGAAAAATTAATTACCCCAAAAACAAAAGCTGTTTTAGTGGTGCATTATGCCGGCATTGCCTGCGATATGGAAAAAATTATGGAGCTGGCCGCAAAGCATAATTTATTTGTGGTAGAAGATGCGGCCCATGCTATCGATTCATTTTACACTAATAAACCCTTAGGAAGTATTGGGCACCTTGCCGCCTTTTCTTTTCACGAAACAAAAAATATTATTTCGGGAGAGGGTGGCATGCTTTTAATTAATGACGAGCGCTTTTTAAAAAGGGCAGAAATTGTCAGAGAAAAAGGCACCAACCGTTCGGCATTTTTAAAACACGAGGTAAGTAAATACGAATGGGTGGATATCGGCTCGTCGTACATGCCCTCCGAATTAATTGCCGCTTACCTATTGGCACAATTAGAAAACCTCCCTGCCATTCAAAACAAAAGAAAAGGTATATGGGGCAGCTATTTTAACCTGTTGAAGCCTTTGCAGAAAAAAAACATTCAATTACCTGCCTTTCCCGCTTACGCATCTAATAACGCCCATATATTTTATCTGGTTTGCAAGAGTACGCAACAAAGGAATGACTTGATTGAATATCTTTTTAAGAAAAATATACTTGCAGTTTTTCATTATCAGGCTTTACATAAAAGCATTTATTTTACCAAAAACAATAAGCGCATCCCCACCCTGCCGCAAAGCGAAAAATATTCGGATTGTTTGATAAGACTGCCCCTGTATTTTGAATTGAGCGACGAACAAGTAAAATACATCAGTCAACATGTGCTTGATTTTTTTGAAAACAATTAGTAAGCCCTTGTTAAAAACATATTAAACTCTTAATTGCTTAAGCCCTTTATTGTATTTAAGTTTGAAAGGTGAAACTTTATTCTAAAGACATAACCGAACTATCCATCCTTATTACAGGCGGCGCCGGCTTTATAGGCTCGCATTTAGCAGAATATCTGGTAAACAACAGGGTTAAAAAAGTAGTGGTGCTTGATGATTTAAGCACCGGTTTCGAAAAAAACATTGAGATACACCTGCCAAAAAGCAATTTTACTTTTATTAAGGGCAGCATTACCGATTACGCTACTTGCTTAAGCGCCTGTATGGGCATTGATGTGGTATTGCATCACGCGGCTTTGGGCTCGGTGCCGCGCAGTATAGAAAACCCGATGCGCACCAACGAAGTTAACGTAAATGGTTTTGTAAATATGTTATTTGCAGCTAAAGAATGCGGCGTTGGCAAATTTGTGTATGCTTCATCGTCTTCTGTTTATGGCGATGATGAAACTTTTCCCAAAACAGAAAACAAAACGGGTAATTTACTTTCGCCCTACGCGGTAAGTAAGCTTACTAACGAAAAGTATGCGCAGGTTTTTGCCAGGCTTTATGATATTAATACTATAGGCCTGCGTTATTTTAATGTTTTTGGCCCTCGCCAAACGCCCGACGGACCTTATGCGGCGGTGATACCTAAATTTATTGATGCACTTATAAATAATAAGCAAGCTTCTATTTACGGCGATGGCAATAACACCCGCGACTTTACTTATGTGGCCAATGTTATAAGAGCTAATTTACTTTGTATAGAAAACACCAAAGTGCCTAAAGGAATTATTATGAACATAGCGTGCGGCGGCACCATTGCTGTAAACGCTATTTATAAAAATATTGCCACACAATTGCAAAGCGCCTTAAAAGCCAATTACCTGCCCCAGCGCCCGGGCGAAATAAAAAACAGCTACGCCGATATTTCATTAGCTCAAAAAACGCTTGGCTTTAAACCTGTTGTTACACTTGAAGAGGGCTTGACGAATACTGTGGAGTGGTTTGTGTCTGCAGTTAAGTAAGGAAAAAAAGCTATTTCCGGGCTGTTATATAATTATCCAAGCCTACCATCTTAGCGATATTGTTTAAAAATTCTTCACGTGGACAGTAACGTTGCCACCAAATTTTTTTTTCGCTTCCCAACCTAACATAATAGTTATCGAAATTTTCTGTGGTAACTTTTATTTTTTTGAATTTATTAAAAATTCTTTTTAACTCTGTTCTTGAATAAAGTTCAACAATCGGGGCGGCGTCTCCGCTCGAATTAGCGTCGTAAGTACTACGCGTATATTCTCGATACGTGGAAAAATTTTTTGTTTTTCTAAGTATAAAATACCGATATGGATTAGTAAAACGACGCCTAAAAGAATTCTTATTATATAACATGATTACGGCAATGCCATCCTTCTTCAGTACCCGATAAACCTCATCGACAGCTTTTTGTGTATCCCCGGTATGATGCAAACAGCCAATAGATATTGCTATATCGAAGGTCTCATTGGCTATCTCACTAAGAAAACGGGCATCCCCATGAATAGCTTTGGCCTTATGCGAATTTCCGGTCATTGCTGCTCTATCATTAACGATTTTTACCGGGTTATCAGCATAATCAATGCCTATATAATTAGCGGCATGGGTAAAAAGGTATTGTGAAAGACTTCCAAACCCTAGTCCGATTTCCATCACCGATTTATTTTTTATTCTTTCAAGAGAAACATAATTTTTTAGGTAAGGATATAGAGTGTCAAAATAATAATCATCAAACACCTGAAGGCTCTTTTCATTAATTTCGGTTAGTCCGAGGTAACTGAAAAGATTGGAGCCACAAAGCTCATTCCAAAAATCCTTGTTTTTCAAGGCGTTTTGCGGGGTCTCTGCCATTCTTTTTTTTTCAAATTTACTTAAAAAACTTGCATTTTTACATAAATTGAGTAAATTTGTTACTCAATAATGATAGAAACCCTAATATCCTCAAAAACCCGCGTAAAGCTGTTAATGAAGTTTTTTCTTAACAGCACAACAACTGCCTACCTCCGTAGTTTGGAAGAAGAATTTGGTGAATCAACAAACGGCATCCGCCTTGAACTCAATAAATTTGAAAAAGCGGGCTTCATTGGTTCTGAAACTCATGGCAATAAAAAAATTTTTAAAGCCAACACCAAGCACCCGCTTTATAAAGACATTAACAGTATTGTTTTAAAACTTACCGGCCTTAATCATATTATTGATTACATCGTGCAGCGCATCGGCGATTTGCATAAAGTATATCTGGTTGGAAAATTAGCTAACGGACAAAACACCGATATTATTGATATAGTTGTTGTGGGTAATAATATTAACCTGACTTTTTTAATGGAGCAGGTTCAGAAAGCAGAAAAAAAGATTGATAAAAAAATCCGCTACGTATATTATACGGCGGAGGAATTTAACATCAGTAAAATTAAAGAGCCTGGCACGCATCCCTTACTTCTGTGGAGTAAGTAGCGTTTAAGGTTTAGTGAAGAGGGATTAGTGCCGAGAAAAAAAATATTGCCGACTTGGTTCTATGGGACTGAGGAGGCGAAGCTGTGAAAAGAAAAAAATGGAACAAGTAAAAAAATGGCACGCACTTTATGTAGCTTCCCGTCAGGAGAAGAACGCGGGCCGTTTACTTATTGAAAAAGGTATTGAAGCCTATGTTCCGCTGGTAAAAACGATGAAGCAATGGAGCGATCGCAAAAAAATGGTTGAGTTTCCTTTATTGAATGGATATCTGTTTGTTTATATCACACCAACCGAAAATGAAATCGTTTTACAAACCAAAGGCGTGGTAAGTTTTGTTAAGGCCGAAAAAAAAATAGCCGTTGTACGCAACGAAGAAATTATGCGCCTTAAACAACTTGTTGAATTAGGATATCACCTTGAAGCATTTGGCATAAAAAGAAATTACAAAGAAGGCGAAAAAGTAAAAATAACATCCGGCGCACTGAAAAACATTGAAGGCTACGTAATAGAAAGTAAAGAAGGCCGGTTCATTGACGTATTACTTGAAAGTATAGGCCAAAGCATCAGAGTTAAATTACCCGAAGAAATTTTAATACCAATATAATGGATTTGACAACAGAAAAATGGGACTTGGAAATAAAACCCCAAGACAAATGGTACCATCAGGACTTTGCCTCAGTATGGAGGTACAGAGAGCTGCTTTTCATACTTGTTCGCAGGGACTTTGTGGCTCAGTATAAACAGACTATCCTTGGCCCGCTCTGGCTGATTATTCAACCTGTTGTAACCACCTTAATTTACAGCGTAATCTTCGGTTACGTTGCACGAATTGGTACCGATGAAATTCCTCGATTACTTTTTTACTTATCCGGTCTTACATTATGGGCATATTTTACCGATTGCATCAGCAAAAACTCAAGTACCTTTCTTGCTAACTCTTCAATTTTTGGGAAAGTATATTTTCCGAGGCTTATTGTCCCGTTATCCATTCTGGTTTCTAATATGATAAAACTGGTTATACAAATGCTGCTTTTTCTTAGTGTATGGCTTTATTATCTAATAACTACGAATACAGTTTTCCCTCATTACCTGTACATTCTTTTTTTTCCTGTGTTAGTGTTGATGATGGCCGGCCTGGGTTTCAGTATCGGAATCTTGATTTCATCTTTAACTACAAAATACAGAGATCTTACATTCTTAGTGGGTTTTGGCATACAATTACTTATGTATGTTACGCCCATCGTATATCCAATGTCGGCCCTTCCTGAAAGATTCAGGCTTATTGTTTTCTTGAATCCGGTTTCATCAATCATAGAAGCGTTTAAATTTATGTTTTTAGGAACAGGTACTTGGAACTGGTGGGCGCTTGGTTACAGTTTCTTATTCTTGGTGGTTTTAACATTCTTTTCACTTATATTATTTAAACGAGTTGAAAAGACATTTATGGATACAATATAAGCTATGAGTAAAACGATAATAAGAGTTGAAAATATAGGAAAACAGTACCGCTTGGGTAACGTTGGTACGGGTTCTCTTATGAGTGACATTAACCGTTGGTGGCACATGGCCCGCGGCAAAGAAGACCCCTATCTTTCTGTTGGTGATGAAAACGATCGGCTGGCAAAAAGCGGGAGTAATCTTGTATGGGCTCTTAAGGATATAAATTTCGAAATTAAAGAAGGTGAAGTGCTTGGCATTATTGGAAATAATGGAGCCGGAAAATCAACTATATTAAAAATTCTTTCAAGGGTTGTAGGTCCCACTGTAGGAAGCATTAAGGTGAAAGGAAGGATAGCAAGCCTTCTTGAAGTAGGAACCGGGTTTCATCCGGATCTTACAGGACGTGAAAATATTTATCTTAATGGCGCAATACTCGGTATGAGCAAAAGAGAAATCAAAAGTAATTTTGATGCAATTATAGATTTTGCAGGCATAGACCGCTATATTGATACCCCGGTTAAAAGGTATAGTAGTGGAATGTATGTGAGGTTGGCATTTGCCGTTGCAGCACACCTTGATCCGGATATATTGATTGTTGATGAAGTACTGTCTGTAGGTGATGCGGATTTTCAGGCAAAGTGCCTCGGTAAGATGAAAGATGCTACGGTTCAAGGCCGCACCGTAATTTTTGTTAGCCACTCAATGGCTGCTGTTAAGCAACTTTGCAATAGGGCTATATTATTAAAGAACGGAACTATCGCGGTTGACGGCCCGGTATTAGATGGTATTGGCGCTTACTTAAATGTAGCCAAACCAATAGCGGATAACGGAATTATTCCGGAAAACGTAAGCTCTTATACAAATGGCGATGCTAAATTTAAGTACATAGATGTAAAAAATTTAAAAGGAGATTCAGTTAATATTTTGCATTACAATCAACCGTTTATTCTAAACGTTGAACTAGAGGTCAAACGCGATATCGACAATGCTATCATCGATTTTTCTTTAGGTTCATATGAAAGCCGGTATTCATACACTTCTACTTTTGATAACGACAAAAAAAATATTTCGCTTAAAAAGGGTGTTTACAAAATCTCGGTACAACTCAATCCTAACCTGCTGCCCGGCGAATATGGCTTTTACCTTGCAGTGCACGATATGGATGGAACCGGACATACTCTTGATCTTGTTGAAAGGATAAAATTCATCAAAATTATACCTACAACAGAAGATAATTCGCCAAGGTATCCGCTAAATATTTCACTTGGTACTATGCGCACTGATGGAGAATGGAAAATAAATAAAACACTATGACAGAACTAAAAAACAAAAGAATTCTTGTAATTGGTGGCGCCGGCTTTATCGGAGGCTTCCTTGTAGCCGAACTTTTAAAAGAACCGGTAAAAGAAGTCATTATATATGACAATTTTAGCCGAGGGAAAATGGAAAACATCAGTGAGTCATTAAAAGATTCACGGTGTCATATTCATCCTACCGGAGGCGATATTCGGGACACAGATATTTTAAACGAGGTAATGATAGATATAGATTATGTTTTTCATTTATCGGCAATGTGGCTACTGCATTGTAAAGATTATCCCCGAACTGCGTTTGAAGTAAATATTGCGGGCACATTCAATGTCCTTGAAGCCTGCGTAAAAAACAAAGTAAAAAAACTTATTTACTCCTCTTCGGCATCAGTGTATGGAGATGCAGTGGAAGTACCAATGACTGAAGAGCATCCATTTAACAACAAAAATTTTTACGGCGCTACCAAAATAGCAGGAGAAGCAATGTGCACTGCTTATAACGATCGTTACGGCTTATCGGTTATTGGCTTACGTTATATGAACGTATACGGGCCGGGGCAGGATCAGCATGCGGTTTACAGCGGCGTAGTTCCAATTGTACTTAACAAGATAGACGCTAATGAAGCTCCGGTTGTTAACGGCGACGGCTCACAGGCCTATGACTTTATTTATGTTGAAGATGTTGCTGCCTGCAATATAGCCGCTTTAAAAAGCGAAACTAAATTTGGGTATTACAACGTAGGAACCGGAGTACAAACAACAATTAAAGAGCTTTGCGAAACAATGCTTAATCTCAAAAAATCAAACTTACAGGTTGTCTATAAACCCTACTCTGCTGACGATGCCCGTGCTCTTGTACAAAACAGAATCGGTTCTGCGGTTAAAGCAAAAAAAGATCTTGGATTCTTTTATAAATATTCTCTGGAAGAGGGCCTGAAAAAGCTTATCGATTGGAGACAGAAAACAAGTTTTTTAAAATAAATTATAATGTGCGGTATCGCCGGTATATTTAATACTAATAAAAAAGAGGCTACTCTTAGCGAAATAACCCGTATGGCAAATACCCTTGCACACAGAGGGCCTGACGGGGAAGGTTATTTTGTAAAAGATAATATTGCATTAGGCCATAAACGCCTTGCTATTTTAGATACTTCAGACAAGGGCTTACAGCCAATGTCGAGTAAAGACGGGCAATGGATACTAATTTTTAACGGCTGCATTTATAATTTCAAAGAATTAAGGGAAGAATTAAAAGTACTGGGCCACAGTTTTATTTCTGAAACTGATACAGAAGTAATTGTGGAGGGCCTTTCGGAATTTGGAACTGATTATTTAAAAAGGTTAAACGGAATGTTTGCTATTGGGGCGTATCACAATCCAAGCAAGCAATTATATCTTAGCCGCGATAGATATGGTGTAAAACCCTTATACTATTATTTTAAAAACGGCAGCCTTCTATTTGCTTCAGAAATAAAAGCCATCCTCGCTTATCCTGACTTTAAAGCTGAATTGAACACTTATGCGCTAAACGAATATTTTACTTTCCAGAATCAGTTTACGTTTACCACTTTATTTAAAGATGTGTTTATGCTGCCGGCGGCAAATACCATTTGCATTGAGGCCGACACAAAAGAGCTTTATCATAAAGCCTGGTGGGATTATGATTTTACAGAGCCCAATGAGTCGATGACATTTGAAGATGCGGTAGATGAGACAAAACGCCTTTTTAAACAAGCGGTATCACGTCAAATGCTATCCGATGTTCCTGTGGGCTCCTATCTTTCGGGCGGAATGGATTCTGGCTCCATAACTGCAATAGCTTCATCGCACGTAGAGCGCCTTACCACTTTTACTTGTGGCTTTGATATGAGCCAGGTTACCGGTGTAGAAGCAAATTATGATGAGCGCCGAGACGCAGAATTAATGGCCAATTATTTTAAAACAGAGCATTACGAACAGGTTATAAATGCCGGCGATTTAAGATGGAGTTTACCTTCGGTTGTTTATCACCTGGAAGATTTACGCGTGGGAATGAGCTATCCTAATTACTACATTTCACGCCTGGCAAGTAAATTCGTTAAAGTTTGCTTGCAAGGTACAGGCGGAGACGAATTATACGGTGGTTACCCCTGGCGCTATTACAGAGTATTTAAATCAGTTAATCAAAAAGATTTCTTTGGCCAATATTATAATTTTTGGCAGCGCTTGGTACCTGATACCGAAAAAAAAGAATTATTTATGCCTAACACCTTTAAGCAGGTTGATATTAATGAGCCCAGAAATATTTTTGAACGCGTTTTTACTTTCAATAAAAAACTACAATACGATACTCCCGAACAGCATATTGCCAATTCTCTATATTTCGAAATAAAAACATTTTTACCCGGCCTCCTGATTGTAGGTGACAAATTAAGCATGGCTAGCGGCCTCGAAGAACGGTTCCCTTTTTTAGACAATGACCTGGTTGACTTTGCGCAGAAAATTCCGGTTAAACATAAGCTTGGAAATTTAAGCGCAATGAAAAAAATAAATGAAAATGAATTTGGCGCTAAAAAACAATCCTACAAGGAGCATGATGACGGAAAAAATGTTTTGAGAAAAGCCATGATTGATTTTTTACCTGAAAAAATTGTTAATCGTAAAAAACAAGGGTTTTCCGCACCGGATGAGAGTTGGTACCGCGGAGAGAATGCCGACTATGTTAAAGAGCTTTTGCTAACAAACAAAACAGTGTCAACTGAGTTCATTAATAAAGAATACATGAGGAGGATTATTAATGAACATATTGAACATAAAACCAATCATCGATTGCTGATATGGAGTTTTATGAATTTTGAAATGTGGTGCCAAAAATTTTTAAGCTGATTCCATGAATATACTCGTTACAGGCGCTAATGGTTTTATAGGATCCAATCTTATCAGAAAATTAGCTGCCGCATCCGGAACGACAGTATTTGCGTGCATGCGCACGGATGACGGTACATTGATAAATAATGTCAAAAAAATAATTTCTGATTTTTCTGCAGATGACTTTGAAAATACTTTGCCAAACAATATCGATTGCATTATACATTTGGCACAATCAAAGCATTATCGCAATTTTCCCGAAAAAACTAAAGAAATATTTAAAGTTAATGTAGCATCCACACTCTCTTTACTTCAATGGGGATTAAAGAATAGCATTAAAAAATTTATCTACTTTTCTTCGGGCAATGTATATAAGCCGCAAAATAAACTAATGAGTGAAACCGATGAATTGGGTGCTTTTTCTTTCTATGGGTCTACAAAAATAATGGCAGAAGAACTTTGCAAAAGTTACAAAGATTATTTTGAGATAGATATTCTTCGTCCCTTTGGTATTTATGGCCCTAAACAAGAAGGAATGTTTATCCAAAATTTACTCGGCAGGTTGCAAAATGAAGAAGCTATATATTTAGCTTCCGGCATTGGGATGAAAACCACCCCTATGTATATTGACGATTGCGTAGAAGTTGTTTCAAAAATATTGATGCGCGATGCAACTAAAAACTGTTTTGTTTATAATCTTAGCGGCAAAGAAGTTCTTACAATAAAAGAAGTAGCGGAGCATTTGGCAGCAATAAAAAATATAACACCAAAATATGTGATTGAGAATAAAGAACCTCTCTATCTTATGGGTGATAGTTCAAAGATATGTTCGGATTTGAATTTTACTCCTAAAATAAATTTTGAAAACGGTATTAAACAGTTATTTAATTAAAATGGAAACTAACACAGAAAAAAGTTTTAGCGACAAATGGGAACAAAATAAAGATCTTGCCTTTTCCGAAACACTCCGTGAAGGTTCTGATATTTTTAATTGGATATTAAACCGGAATGGTTTTAAGAATGGAAATGAGTTTTCTGAATTTTTGAAATCCAAAAAGAGAATCCTGGACGCAGGATGCGGTAATGGCAGGGTTACTGCCCTATTAAGAAAATACAGCAATGAAACCACGACGGAAGTTGTAGGAATAGACCTGGTTGCCTCCCACATTGCAAAGGAAAATCTAAAAGAATACAAAAACACATCCTTTCATAAAAAAGATTTGTTGGAAAATTTGGATGATTTGGGAAAATTTGATTTTATCTATTGCCAGGAGGTTTTACATCACACAAAAGATCCTGAGCTTTCCTTCGGTAATCTTGTAAACCTCCTTGATAAAGACGGGGAAATTGCAATTTATGTTTACAAGCAAAAAGCACCGACACGAGAATTCGTAGATGATTATATAAGAGAAAAAATAATTGGCCACAACTATGAAGATGCCATAAAAGTTTGTAAACAGATTACGCAACTTGGTGAGGCCTTACACAATTTAAAAGTAAAAGTAGATATACCGGCTGTCGATTTACTGGAAATTGAAAAAGGCCAATACGATTTTCAAAGATTTATATATCACTTTTTTATGAAATGTTTCTGGAACCCGGACCTTAGTTTTGATGCAAATGTGGCTATAAATTACGATTGGTATCACCCGCAAAATTGCACGCGCCATACTATAGAAGAGGTTAAAACCTGGTTCGAAAAAAATCATTTAAAAATAAATCACACCTTAGTTGACCATTACGGTATAACAATTAAAGGAAAAAAATAAATAGAATGAATTTAAAAAATGAAATACCCGTTGATTGGTTAGTTTGCCCGGAAACAAAAACAAAATTAAATGGATCCGGCGAAAATCTTGTATCTGCAAATGGTAATGTTTACAGCAAAAATAAAGAATCCGGATACTGGAATTTTATTCCATCCGAATTAAAATTATTTGATAAAACAAGATGGGAGTCCTGGAACACACTACAAGATAATGCAACCATTCCATATAGCCAGCTGCCGGAAACTAATCTCGGTGTTGGGCCCAGAAAAGATTATATCGAATTTGGAAACTTTTGCGAATTCAGAGGGGTTGTTCTTGATATTGGGGTAGGCCCGCAGAAAATGCCAACTCATATTCAATACAGTGATAAAGTTTTCACTTTTATCGGTGTTGATCCGTTAATTGGCGAACAACCTCGTGATTTTAATTTTATTCAGGCTCTTGGCGAGTATCTTCCCTTTAAAGATGGTTTTATTGATCAGGTAGTATTTGCCACCTCTCTGGATCACTTCATTGACCCAGTAGTAGCTCTTCAGGAAGCCAAACGTGTTTTAAAAGATGATGGCGAAATATGCATCTGGATCGGGGAAAAAGATAAAAACACACCGAAATTAAAAGAAAGCCCCGAATGGTATAAAAAACTTGAGATACCTATTGGTGCTGAAGACCCGTTTCACTTTAAGCGATTTAACGTAGATGACCTCCTGGGATATTTTGTAAAGGCAGGATTAAAAATAAGCGTTCAGAAAAAAACTGAGGTAGATCAATGGAGATCTAATTTCTTTTTTAAAGTAGTACGCGGATAATTATGAAAAAAGGTAAATACGGGATTTCTATTGATATGGACTGGGCTCCGAATGAAGTTATTGACTATACTTTAAAACTTCTTTCCGATTATGGGGTATCGGCTACATTATTTATGACCAACAAAACAAATTGCGATTTGAAAGGCCAGGAAATAGCTATTCATCCTAATTTCACTTCATTGGATTACGAAAAACATATTATTGAAAGATTGAATGACTTTCCAGAGGCAAAAGGAACCCGTTCTCATTCTTTATTTTTTTCGGAACATTTAAGGTTAATTTATACAAAATATAAATTAGAATATCAAAGTAATGCCATGATGTACTTGCAACCCAATATTCATCCATATCTCATGTCTCCTACAACTATTGAACTTCCCTTTTTCTTGATGGACACGTTTCACATTATCATGAGTCATCCAAAACCAAAGTTCGACACGTCCGTTTTAAATCTAGCCTCACCGGGGTTAAAGATTTTCGATTTTCATCCGGTGCATATTTTTTTAAATACAGAGTGCCTATCAAGATATACAAATGCAAAAAGTGAATACCACAATTCAAAAGAGTTAATTAAACATCGAAACACAAAAACTCCGGGCACAAAAGATTTATTTGTGGAAATATTGAAATTTTGCAAAGAAAATAACGAGGAGTGCAAAAATTTACTGGCTATATCCAACGACTATAAATAAATTCTATGAACGTAATACTCATTGGAAGAAACGAGGTTTTGTATGATACAGCGGTGATGTTATCTAAAAAGCATAAAATCTGCGGGATAATATCCGCAGTCGCCTCTCCTGAGTATTTAAAAAATGAAAGTGATTTTTTAAAACTTTCCAAAAAACTAAAATGCCCGTTTTTTCTGGCAAAAACAATTAATCAGGACGCAATACAATTTATAAAAAAATGTAAACCTGATATCGGGATTAGCGTTAACTGGGTTTCGGTAATTGGAGATAATGTGATAAAAGAAATTCCCTATGGAATTTTGAATTCGCATCCCAGCCTCTTACCCAAATATAAAGGAAATGCCGCCACCAGTTGGGCTTTACTCATGAATGAAAAGAAGATTGGAGTTACAATACATTTTATGAAGGCAGGAGAACTTGATTCTGGTGATATCTTATGTCAGGAAAAATACAAAATACAAGAAAGCAGCACGATTAAAGAACTAAACCAATTTTGGCAGGAGGTAACTCCCAAATTATTTTCAAAAGCTATTGAAGGATTAAAAAATAAAACAATTGTTCCAAAAAAGCAAAACAATAATGGCTTTAGGGCTTATCCCCGCCTTCCGATTGACAGCAAAATTGACTGGGCCAAACCCGCAAAGGAAATCAATACTTTAATAAGGGCAAGTACGAAGCCCTACATGGGAGCCTATACGTATTTAAAAATAGAAGGTTTGATAAAAAAAGTTATCGTTTGGGAATCCAGAGTAGTTTCAGCAAAAACAAAAGACATTGGTACTCCGGGCCACATAATTTATAATAACAAACAGAATGGAGAAACACACATATACACCGGAAACGGGATACTTGGATTGTTAAAAGTTGAATATGAAAATGAACGCGAGTTTCTTCCCGGAAAAGAATGGAAAAGTATCCGCCTGAGGTTTGGAATTGATATTGAACAAGAAATTATTTTGATTCAAAAACAACTGCTTGGAAAATAAAGAAAAATATAATTTCGCCGATTTTACCACAGATAGTTACCGCAATTTGCTTTTTAAAGCCAATCAGCAATATACAGTTACAGATTTTCATAACTACCATTCTGTTTCAAATTTTATTATCCTTCGGCACGACGTTGATTTTTCAATAAACCGCGCTTTACGCCTGGCTCAAATAGAATCAGAATTAGGCCTAAAATCAACCTTCCTAATTTTACTTCATTGCGAATTCTATAATGTATTTGAAAAAGAAACTTCCTTAAAAATAAAGCAGATAATTGATATGGGCCACGAAGTTGGCTTGCATTTCGATAGTCATTTCTATGATATCGACTCGCTTGACGAATTAGAAAAAAGGTTACTATTCGAAAAACAAATATTGGAGAACCTGTTTAATATTAAAGTGCGCGTTTTTTCTTTTCATATTACAAATCACTTTACGGTTTCTTGTGATAAAGAAAGCTATGGCGGAATGGTTAATGCATATTCCGAATACTTTCAGAAAAAAATCGGATACTGTTCTGATTCTAACGGATATTGGCGTTTTAAAAGAATGGAAGACCTAATAGTGTCAAAAGAATTCGCATGTCTTCAATTCCTGACACATCCGGTGTGGTGGAGCGAACAAATCGAATCACCCAAAGAGCGCTTATGGAAATCCATAGAAGAAAGGGCTGAATTTTGCAGAAACTGGTACATAGATATTACAAAAAAAAACAATCGGGAGATGATAGACTGGTAACATGTTTAACCGGGTTCTTTTATTTGGCGATGCATTTGGGATTCCTCAACTTATGGGGGTGATGCAAGAGCATTATATTAAAGGTGTCGTGGTAAGTTCCATTCGGCCACAATATATTGCCGAATTAAAAAGTTTATGCCAACAAAAAAAAATTCCCCTCTTCGTCCAGCCAAAATACAATTCAGAAGACTATGTTTTATTTGTAGAAGAAATTAAAAAAAACAATTTTGATTTGCTGTTTTGCTATTGCTACTCGATGATAGTGCGTAAAGAAATACTTGAACTCGTAAATTTCAATGCAATAAACATTCATTGGTCGCTTCTACCCTTAAACAAAGGCCCAAATCCAACACAATGGGCAATAATAAAGGGAGAAAAAAAAACAGGCATTACTATTCATTATATGGATGAGAGCCTGGATACGGGTGATATTATTGCGCAAAAAGAGGAAGCTATTTTCGAAACCGATACATGGTATACGGTAAATGAAAGATTGAAAATAGAATCTATTAAGTTACTACAGCAACAAGTACCCGCTATATTAAACGGAACCAACTCTCGAGAAAAGCAAAACGAAACAACAGGCTCAGTAAATGAAAGATTAACGCCCGATTTTCCATTGATTGATTTTTCAAAAATGAATACTATTCAAATATTTAATCTTATAAGGGCTCAGGTTAAACCTCTGGGCGGAGCATATATATTGGAAAATCAAAAACGATTGCATATAGACAGGTATATGAGTATTGATGAAGTATCAGCCCTTAGAAAAAAATATTGTGCCTGAGGTTATTGCCATCCATCAACCAAATCTTTTTCCCTGGCTGGGTTTTTTTGCTAAAATTATAAAGTCAGATACTTTCGTGTTTTTAGATCATGTACTCCTCAATTCGCGTTCGGCGATTTATACCAAAAGGGTAAAGGTAATTGCAAATGGTAATGAGTTTTGGCTCACAATACCGCTTAAAACTAAACCTAACCAGATATTTCAACCAATCTGTGAAATGGAAATTGATAAGCCTGATATTTTAAAAAGCAAGCATTTAAAAACTTTTGAACTAAATTACAAAAAATCGCCTTTTTTTTCTGAAACTTTCCCCTTAATTGAAAGTTTTTATAATAATCCGTCAAAACTTATTGCCGAAAGAAATAGTCACTTTACTATTTCCTTATTAAATACAATGAACTTTAATAAGGCTTCCGTACTCAGTTCAACATTGGCATGCTCTAAAACTTCAACCGAAATGCTTGTTGAGATAATGCAAAAACTTGGAGGCAAAACATATTTATCCGGCGATGGCGCAGAAGGATATCAGGATATTGAGGAGTACCAAAAAAACAATATCACTTTACAGTTTATGAATTATGTACACCCGCAATATCCACAATTTAATTCCGATGTTTTTTGCAAGGGCTTATCCATCATCGACGCTTTGATGAATGTGGGGATATCGGGCACTAAATCACTCTTAGAACTATCTTCAAATTGAAAAAGAATTCCGAAAAGAGTGTTTTATTCGTGGGGCAGTGTTATTATAATCACTGGTACCTGTCAAGAGAATTAAGAAAATTAGGATGGAAGGCGGACCTGGTTAACATTGATCCATCCGTTGATTCCCAGAAGTTTTATCATGGCCATGATACATGGCTTTACGACGAAAAACTGGTAGACCTAGAAAACCGCGTAGAGTACTTTGCCTATACTATTGAGAATTACAATATCTTTCATTTTGGCAACGCATGGGGAATTCATTTTTTTACAGAATACTTTGGTGGCCATAGCATAGTTGCAAAAAAAAAATTAACTTTTATTGGCTGGTTTGTAAACCTCTATTTTAAATCTATAGTTTGCAGAAGTGTTCCAAGTATCCTCAAATGGTATCGCCAACATGGAAACGCTAAAGTAACCAAGCTATTAATTAAATATTTCGACTATTTACCACCACGTTGGGATATAATGCTTCTTAAAAAATTAAAGAAAAAAATAGTGTATACTAATAATGGCTGCTTGGATGGTGTTACACAAACCTCTTTCAGTAAATGGTCCACTCCCACACATGAATCAATCTGTGATATATGCGCTAACAAAAACAACTCTTCAGTGTGTAGCGATGAGAGAAACATCAAATGGGGTAAATACCGTAATTGGGCTATTGACTACCAATGCTTACTAGGAGGAAATAAAGTAGATTTTAACGCTGACAAGCGCTCACATGAAACACCCTGGGTTTATTGCCTCGATTCCGATTTTTGGTCACCGGATATTACAGTACCCGGAAAATATAAATTGACACTTGATTCTTCCGTAATTAAAATCTATCATGCGGTGGGTAATTATGACAAGAGGTCTTCAGGCTCTAAAACTATTAAGTCAACGCACATATACGTTCCGCTCATCGAAAAATTAAAAAAGGAAGGTCATAATGTGGAGCTTATTTTTTTCAAGGATATTCCCAATAAAGAGATTCGGTATTATCAGGCACAGGCCGATATTTTAGTGGATATGCTTAGTTTTGGTTTTTTCGGGGCCAATGTCAGAGAAGGTTTAATGCTTGGAAAACCATGTGTATGCTATTTAAGGCCTGAATGGCTTGCATCAATGAAAAAAGAAATTCCGGAATTTGTAGAAGAGCTGCCCATCGTAAATGCCAATGAAACTACTATAGAAGAAGTTCTTAAAGACCTTATAACAAATGCAGAAAAGAGAATAGAAATTGGGAATAAAAGCAGGGCATTTGCACTTAAATGGTTTGCTTCTGACAAAGCTGCGCTAAAGTTTGATGCCATCTACTCACAGCTTTTAAAAACCCATACATACGCGTAATGAAAAAAAACAAATTAAAAATACTTATAGTATATAAATGCCTGGGGTATCCTTTACGAACAACCATCGATGAGCACTTATATTCATTTACGCGGTATCTTGATGCTACAGTTTTTTATCTAAAACTGGATATTGGGAAATACACCTACATGAGTGAGAAGCGCATCCCTTCTTATTTCAAGCATATTGATTTTGATTTGATTATATTTCATTACGGATTTATTTCCAGTCGCACTGCCGGAACTGAGTGCTATCAAAGGGCTTTAAATCAGGTTTTATGTTTTAAAAACAGCAAAGCAATAAAAGCCGTGATGCCACAGGATGAATATCTTGGCTCTGAATCGATAAGGCACTTTATAAACGAAATGCATATAAATCTTGTATTCTCTGTTTCACCCGAATCCGAATGGGACATACTATATCAGGGGATTAATCGCACTAAAGTAAAATTTCATAAAGTTCTTACCGGATATTTAGACGACTCAGGTATTGAAACAATCAAAGGATTTTTAAAAAATACTGAAAAAGATATTGATATTGGTTATCGCGCCCGCAACCTGCCTCAGTGGTTAGGCAGGCACGGTTACATGAAAACCATTATCAGTGATGAATTTAATAAATCGATTAAAAATTTTCCTACGCTAAAAACAAATATTTCAACCAATCCCAAAGACACCTTTCTTGGGTTAGGTTGGTATAAATTTATGGTGCGATGCAAATACATGATAGGTGTAGAAGGTGGTGCCACAGTTCATGACCCGGACGGTTCAATATCTAAAAAAAGCGCTGCCTATCTAAAAGAACATCCAAATTGTACGTTTGAGGAAATTGAAGAGGCTTGCTTTCCGGGGCTTGACGGCAAATTACAGCTTATAGCGATTTCGCCGCGCAATCTCGAGTCGTGCGCCACACGAACATGTCAGATTTTGATTGAGAGTACTTTCAATGGCATTTTAAAACCAAACGTACATTATATTCCAATCAAGAAAGATCTCAGTAACATTGATGAGGTTTTACAAATCGTTAGCGATGATCAAAGGCGGGAAGAAATAACAAATAACGCTTATCGGGATATCGTTGAAACCGGCCTGTATAGCTACCGCAATTTTGTGCATATGGTTGTTGAGAAATCGATGGCCGATGCAAAAGACCCTTATTTTATTCGGACTCCAAAAAATAATTTCATTGCATATAGTTACAACCGTTTTTCTGATTGGTTAAGTTGGAAAAAAGATTTTTATTGGTATAAAGTTTATAAACCTATTGATATAGGAGTTCCCGGCAAGTGGTTCTTTTTGGAGCCTTTAATTAAGCTGATTAAATTTCTTCGAATTAAGGGTTTTGCAAAATTTATTTATTTCAGGTTAACTGGTAAAAAAAGTTTTCCTTAGTCGCTTAGTATGAAAAGAAAACCTAAAATTCTAATTATTTACAAGTGCCTCGGTTATCCGTTAAGAACGACCATAGACGAACATTTATATTCATTTTTACGCTACGGAGATGCAACCTGCTACTATCTTAAACTGGATGCCGGCAAACACACGTATATGAGTGAGATACCTGTGCCCGAGTATTTGCAAAAAATTGATTTTGATATCATACTTTTTCATTACGGGTTTATTTCGAGCAGATGGGGTGGACCGGAATGCTACCAAAGAGCATTTAATCAGATATTGCCGCTAAAAAACAGTAAAGCCGTTAAAGTTTTAATGCCTCAGGATGAGTATATGGGCTGCAATTCGATGGTGCATTTTATTAATGAATTAAAAATTGATGTTGTGTTTTCGGTCTCACCTGAAACGGAGTGGGATCAACTATATCCTGGGATTGATCGAAACAAAGTGCAGTTTCATAAAGTACTTACCGGCTACCTGGATGATAGAGGTCAACAAACAATCAATGGTTTCTTAAAAAACACAAAAAAAGACATAGATATTGGTTACCGCGCGCGTAACCTGCCGCAGTGGTTGGGAAGGCACGGCTACATGAAGACAATTATTGCAGATGTGTTTAATGAACACCTCAAAAAATTTAAATTAAAAACAGATATATCTACCAATCCCAAGGATACTTTTTTTGGGACGGGCTGGTATAAATTTATGGTCCGCTGTAAATACATGATTGGTGTTGAGGGCGGCGCCACCATTAATGATCCGGATGGAAGTATTGCAAAAAAAGGAGCCGCATATCTCGAAGCAAATCCAAATTGCACCTTTGAAGAAATTGAAGCGGCTTGCTTTCCGGGATTAGACGGGAAACTACAATTGATAGCTATTTCTCCGCGTAATTTAGAATCCTGCGCTACAAAAACCTGTCAGGTTTTGATTGAAAGCAGTTACAACGGAATTTTAAAACCACATGTGCACTACATACCTGTAAAAAGTGATTTTAGCAATATAGATGAAGTGCTGCAAACTATACAAAACGATGATAAGCGTAATTTGATTGTAGAAAACGCTTACAGAGATATTGTTCAGTCGGGTCTTTATACGTATAAAAACTTTGTTAAACTTTTTATAGAAAAGTGTATGCTAGAGGCAAACGGGCCTTATTTTGAAAGAAAGAGAAAAAGTCATTATTTGCTTTATCTGCGTAATCGCTTCCAGGATTGGTTTTCCTGGAAACTGGATTTTTATTATCATAGAATCTACAGGCCCTTACCTAACAAATGGTTCTTCCTTATGCCTGCAATAAAATTTATTAAATTTTTACATCTTAAAAAAGCAGCGAAGTTTACCTATTTTACAATTACCGGAAAAAAAAGTTTCCCTTAATAAACCATGGCGCAAAAGAAACGCATATTAATTGTACACGGGCATCAGTCTTATCCTTTAAAAGCAACCATACGCGATTTACTTTTTTGTTACAAAAAATACATGGACGATTCGCTTTGTTTTTACCTTAATTTAAATGACGCTTTCGATATTCCAAAATACATTCTTAAAACAAAATTCGACCTTATTATTTTTCATACCGTTTTTTTATCTGCACGCTGGAACGGGCCTACTTTTTTTAAAGATAAAGTTATTGCAAAATGTTTACCGCTAAAAAAACAAAATTGCCCCAAAGTTGTAATGCCGCAAGATGAGTGGATACATACTGATATGCTGAATGATTTTATAAACGACTTAGGAATTACGCACGTTGGCTCGGTTGCCCCCGCCTCTGAATGGAAAAAAATTTATGCCGGAGTACATTCGCAAAAAGTAAAATTTAAACAATTTCTTACCGGGTATTTTGATGAAAAAACATTGGTTGTGGCGGCTCAAGCGCAAAAAGATTGGGAAAACCGCAAATACGACATTGGCTACCGAGCCTTTAAATCTCCGCCCTGGCTGGGTAAACATGGTTATCTTAAAACACAAATAGCTTCTGTTTTTAAAGAAGAAGGTCTGAAAAACGGTTTCAGTACAAATATCTCCACCGCAGCCGAAGACACCATTACCGGAAACAACTGGTACACTTTTTTAGGCGATTGCCGTTTTTTCATTGGCGTTGAAGGTGGTTCAACAGTTATTGACCCCCACGGAGAGATTTGGAAAAAAGGAGAAAAATACCTGAAAGAAAACAGTACCGCCACTTATGAAGAAATAGAAAAAAATGTTTTTCCGGGTATGGAAGGCAATTTAGGATTGATTGCCATTTCGCCGAGGCATTTAGAGTCCGTTGCAACAAAAACTTGCCAGGTGCTGGTAGAAGGAACTTACAACCATATTCTTATTGCCGACAAACATTATATACCTGTAAAAAAAGATTTTAGCAATCTGCATGAGGTGTTTACAAAAATGCGCGATAAAGAACTTTGCAAAAAAATGATTGAAACGGCCCATACCGATATAGTGGAAAAAGGGAATTACACGTATCGCAACTTTATACCTGAATTTCAAAATTTTGTATTTAATTAAATGATTTACTTTTTTTACTACTATAATAATTTTAATGAGTGTGTAAAAGCTGAAATTTTGAAAGGGCTTCAATCACCAAAAAAAATTAGCAGATACATTTTTCATACCTTTATGCCGCTCTGGAAAGGTCGGTTCATAAAGATTAAAACACTTTTAACGTTTAAATCCAAAAAATAATTTACTATGTGTGGTATTGCAGGCATCTTTAATTTAAACTTTCACCCGGTAAATAATATTTCCAGGTATTTGAAAGTAATGGATGAAATCCAAAAACATCGTGGCCCCGACGGAACCGGTTATTTTACAAATGAAAAAAACTTTTTGGGTTTTGCCCATCAGCGCTTAAGTATTATTGACCTTGCTACAGGAGATCAACCTATGACTGCCGCAAGCGGCAACACCATTTGTTATAACGGCGAGATTTATAACTACCTCGAGCTAAAAAAAGAATTGAACGGCTACGATTTTAAAACCACATCGGATACCGAAGTCATCCTTGCTGCTTACGAAAAATGGGGAGAAGATTGCGTAAATCATTTACGCGGCATGTTTTCTTTTGCGATTTGGAATGAAAAAGAACAAACGATGTTTATTGCCCGCGACCGTTTTGGCATTAAACCACTTTACTATACCATACAGGATAATACTTTTTACTTTGCATCGGAAGTAAAAACACTTTTGCCTTTTATTAAAGAAGTAAAAATAAACCCAACTGCCCTTAAGGATTATCTTTATTTTCAGTTGTACCTTGGCGATTACACACTGATTGAGAATATTACCGAGTTACAGCCCGCTCACCGAATAACTATTAAAGACGGAAAACTAAATATCAGTAAATACTGGGAAGTATATTACAATTTGGATTTTGGCCACACTGCCAATTACTTTGCTGAAAGACTTCATGAACTTGTTTACGAATCGGTACAGCTACATACTCGCAGTGACGTGCCTATTGGCTCGTATGTAAGTGGAGGTATAGATTCTTCCATTATTGCATCTGTTGCTTCCAAAACCAGTCAGAACAAGTCTCCCTATTTGGGTTTTACCGGTAAATTTACTTACAGCGATGCTTACGATGAAAGTTTTTACGCGCGCAAGCTGGCCGAAAAAGCAAACATTGGTTTGCACGAAGTGGATATAACCAGCACGGATTTTGTTAATACCATTGAAAAAGTAATTTACCACTTGGATTATCCTGTTGCCGGGCCGGGTTCATTTCCGCAATACCACGTTTCTAAATTAGCCGCGCAGCACCGTAAAGTTGTTTTGGGTGGACAGGGAGGAGACGAGATTTTTGGAGGTTATACACGTTACCTGGTAGCCTACTTTGAACAGTGCATTAAAGGTGCAATTGATAACACACTTAGTGGCGGCAATTTTGTGGTTACTTATGAATCCATTATACCGAATTTGGTTTCGCTGCAGAACTATAAACCCATGCTGAAAGAATTTTTTAAAGACGGTTTGTTTGACCCGATTGACCAACGCTACTTCAGGCTAATTAATCGGGCACCCGATTTAAAAAATGAAATTAAATGGGAAGAGCTGGGTGGTTATACTCCTTTTACGTCATTCGCAAATATTTTTAACGGTGCAAACGTAGGCAAAGAATCTTATTTTGATAAGATGACGCATTTTGATTTTAAAACATTGCTCCCTGCCCTTTTACAAGTAGAGGATCGGATGAGTATGGCACATGGTTTAGAATCGAGGGTTCCTTTCTTAGACCATCCACTTGTAGAATTTGCCGCAACTATGCCCGCCGATATTAAATTTAAGGATGGCACTTTAAAAATGATTTTAACCAATACAATGCGCAATGAATTGCCAACCGAAATTCTTCAACGTACCAATAAAATGGGGTTTCCGGTTCCGTTAAACGAATGGTTGGGCAAAGAGCTAAAAGAATTCATCAACGATATTTTTGGCAGCGAAAAAGCCAAAACAAGGGGTTATTTCAATAACGAGGAAATTATGAAAGGCATAAAAACCGAAAGTAAATTTGGAAGAAAAGTCTGGGGATTACTATCTTTAGAGCTTTGGCACAAACAATTTTACGACCAGCATCAAATATTTAAAAATAAATTAAATTAACCATAAAAAAACAAATAAACATGAAAGTTTTAATTTCAGGAGGTTGCGGACAAGTGGGATCTCACGTTGCCGAACTGCTTCTTAAAAGAGGCGACAAAGTAATTGCTATCGACAATCTTGCCACAGGCAGAAGAGAGCATTTAGCAGATCATCCAAACTTAGAGGTAATCATTGATACCATTGCCGACAAAACATTAATTGATAAAATTGTAAGCGAGTTTAAACCCGATGCAATTGTACACACCGCGGCTTCTTACAAAGACCCTAACGATTGGTATAACGATGCGCTTACCAATTGCGTTGGCGGAAGTAATTTAGTGCATGCCGCAAAAGAATTTGGCGTAAAACGTTTTATTTATTTTCAAACAGCGCTCTGCTACGGTGTTAAACCCTTGCAGCAGCCCATTCGTTTAGATCACCCTAAATTTCCTGCAAACAGCAGTTACGCGATTACCAAAACCGCTAACGAAGATTTTATTGAAATTTCGGGATTGGATTTTGTGACTTTTCGTTTGGCCAATGTAATTGGCCCGCGTAACGTAAGCGGTCCGTTACCGATATTCTTTCAGCGTTTAAAAGACGGCAAAAAATGTTTCGTAACCAAAGCGCGCCGCGATTTTGTTTACGTAATGGATTTAGCTCACAACGTAATTAAGGCCTGCGACGGAACCGGTAAAGGTGCTTATCACTTTTCTTCGGGAACAGATGTAGCCATCAAAGAACTATACGACGCAGTTGTAGAAGCAATGGGGATTACACCTTATCCTGAGGCAGAAATTAAAGACCTTGGCCCGGATGACGCTCCTTCTATTTTATTAGATCCAAGCCGCACATTTCAGGATTTTGGAAAAATAGAATTTACTCCTTTAAAAGAAACCGTTAAGTCAGCTATTCAATATTTTCAAAAGCATGGAACTTTAGGCGAATACACGCACTTAAAATTAGAGAAGTCTAAATAAAAATGAAAATTTTAATAACGGGCGGCGCAGGTTTTATAGGATCATCTGTTGCCGACCGTTTATTAGAACAAGGACATAAAGTTTTAGTGTTAGACAATTATCAAACAGGAAAAAAAGAAAACAACGCTTCTCATCCTAATTTGACCGTTGTTGAAGGCTCTGTAGCTGACGAAAAACTAGTAACTAAAATCTTTTCAGAATTTTTACCAGAGATTGTATTACATGCCGCGGCATCTTACAAAGACCCGGATAATTGGGAAGAAGATATTAGCACCAACATCATTGGCACTATTAACATTGCCCGCGCGGCCAAATCAGTGCAAGCTAAGAAACTAATTTATTTACAAACTTCACTTTGCTACGGACTTTCTCCACTAGAAAAACCGGTTTCAACAAAACATCCGATGCTTAGCGGAGGGAGTTCTTACGCCGTGTCAAAAACAACGGGAGAGCTGTATCTTGAATTAAGCGGACAAGAATTTATTTCATTCAGGCTGGCTAATATTTATGGTCCGAGGAATTTAAGCGGCCCCTTGCCTACCTTTTTTAATCGTCTTACAAACACATTGGCCTGCACTATCGTAAACACAAAACGTGATTTTGTTTTTATCGACGATGTGGTGCGACTTATTCAAAAAGCAATTTCCGGAAAAATAACTTTGGGGAATTACCATATTGCTACAGGAAAAGACCATTCTATCAAGGAATTATTTGATTTGACGCTAAAATACATGCAAATCAATAACCCTAAAGCAGAAGAAAGTAAAATGCGGCCCGATGATGTGCAAACCATTTTATTAGATGCATCGCAAACAAAAAATGACTTTGGCTGGCAAGCCGAAACAACATTAGAAGAAGGCGTAAAAAAAACCATTCAGTGGTATAAACTTAATTCACTTTCTGAAACGTACACACACCTTAAGAATTTTTACTAAGTACAATTAAATAAACACAAAAATGCAAAAAAAACTTTTTATTACAGGCGGGGCAGGTTGCTTAGGCACCAGCATCATCGACAAATATTTACCCATGGGTTACGAAATTCTGGTGCTCGATAATTTCGCAACAGGCAAAAAACAAAACGTACCCAATGTGGCGGGGCTTACTCTTGTTGAGGGAAGTGTTACCGACACAGCTTTGGTAAACAAACTCATAAGCGAATTCAAACCCTCTCTTGTAATTAACAGCGCGGCGGCATACAAAGACCCTGCAAACTGGAAGGAAGACTCTGAAACCAATATTGTAGGCTCTATTAATGTAGCTAAAGCTTGCATTGAGCACGGAGTTAAAAAAATAATCAATTTTCAAACTGCTTTAAACTATGGCCGTCCCGAAAAAACTCCCATACCCATAACTGCTCCATCAAAACCATTTACAAGTTATGGCATTTCTAAAACTGCCGGCGAGCAATTTTTACTTAACTCGGGCTTAAACGTTATTTCACTACGACTTGCCAATATTTGCGGCCCCCGCTTAGCTATCGGGCCAATACCCACATTTTATACCCGTTTAAAAGACAAAAAAAATTGCTTTTGCAGCGATACCATCCGCGATTTTTTGGATATGGAAGATTTTTTGGATGTTTTAGATAAAGCAATGAACACAGAAATTCCCACGGGCCCATACAATGTTTCTACAGGGGTAGGCAGTTCCATAAAAGATGTTTTTGACTGTGTAGTTGAACATCTTAAAATTACAGCGCCCGAAGTACCTATTGTTCCGGCAGGTGCCGATGATGTAAGAGAAGTTGTTCTTGACCCGTCTCATACCGAAAAAATATTTGGATGGAAAGCAAAATACAATTTTACACAAACCATAAAAAAACAATTAGAGTGGTACGATACATACGGAGTAACGGATATTTTCAGTCATTTAGCAGCACCAAAATCTTAAAATCAAAAATATGAGCAATATAAATTTCAACAAATCAAAAGTAATAGTAGTTGGCGGGGCAGGCTTCGTTGGCTCTAACCTTGTAAAAATGATTCTTAACAACAACCCGGAAACAAAAGTTGTTGCCATAGATAATTTAATGAGCGCTGTAAAAGAAAACCTTCCTTTAACAAACCCTAACTTGACTTTTATTCAGGGAACTATTACTGACGAAAAAGTATTAAGCCAGATTCATGACGATGTTGATTATATTTTCCACTTGGCAACCTATCACGGTAACCAAAGTTCCATTCATGATCCTTTGGCCGACCACGCCAATAATACCTATACCACTTTGCGCTTAATGGACTGGACAAAGAATTTTAAAAATCTTAAAAAATTAGTTTATTCATCAGCCGGATGTTCGGTTGCCGAAAAAACTTTTGATGCGGCAAAGGCCACCAAGGAGCAGGAGTTTACCAATATAAAACACGACTCGCCCTACTCTATTTCTAAAATAATTGGTGAGTTTTATGCAGTTTATTATTTTAACCAACATCAGTTACCAACGGTAAGGGCGCGCTTTCAAAATGTATACGGTCCCGGTGAAGTATTAGGTGCAGGACAATGGCGAGGTACACCGGCAACCATTTGGCGCAACGTAACCCCTACTTTTGTTTACAAAGCCATTAAAGGAATTGATTTACCGTTAGAGAATGAAGGTATTGCATCGCGTGATTTTATTTATGTGGATGATATTTGCCGTGGTTTAATTGCTTGCGCATTAAAAGGCACTCCCGGTGATGTATATAACATTGCAAGCGGAAAAGACACGACCATTGCTGAATGGGCTACGCTAATTGTAAAAATTGCACATAGCACATCTAAAGTTGAGTTATTGCCAAAAAGAGCCTGGGATAATTCAGGAAAACGTTTCGGATCAACAGAAAAATCTAAAAACGATTTGGACTTTGAAGCAACCGTTGGCATTGAAGAAGGATTGCAAAACACCATAAAATGGACAAAAGAAAATCTTTCGTTTATTGAAAAGCAAATGGCAAAACACGAGAAAGAGCTCGTATCTTAAAACATGTGCGGCATTGCCGGTATAATTAATTTTACTGAAAAAGAAATCTCTTTAAACCAAATAAAGAGCATGACCGATGCTATTGCTCACCGAGGGCCCGACGGCGAAGGACAATGGCTTAACGCTGGTAAAACGGTTGGGCTTGGCCATAGGAGATTAAGTATTATAGATCTTTCTGATAATGCAAGTCAGCCAATGAATTATCTGAATAACCGCTACACGATAACCTATAACGGTGAAATTTACAATTACATTGAACTAAAAGAAGAGCTAAAGAAAGACGGCTATTCTTTTAATTCAACATCCGATACAGAAGTTATTTTAGCCATGTACGACAAATACAAAAGCAATTGCGTGAAATATTTTGATGGTATGTTTTCTTTTGTACTGTGGGATGAGAAAGAAAAAACTGCTTTTTGCGCCAGAGACCGCTTTGGCGAGAAACCATTTTTTTATTATACAGATTCAACCTGTTTTATTTTTGCTTCAGAGATAAAGTGTTTTTGGCAGGCCAATGTTAGTAAAACAATTAACAACGAAACACTCTATAATTTTTTATCTGATAAATATTGTTTGTACGATTACAAAAAGCAAAGTCAGACTTTTTATGAAAATATTTTACGCCTAGAGCCAGCCCACTCTGTTAGTATAAAAGAAAATAAGATTAGCATTAACAAATACTGGAATATTGACTTAACAGAAAATCCTGTTTCTAAACTAAGTTTAGAAGACGCGACTGAAGAATTTCGGAATTTATTAACACAATCTGTAAAAAAACGTTTACGAAGCGATGTCCCGGTTGGCTCAAGTCTTTCTGGCGGCATTGACAGTTCAACAATTGTTTGCATCATAGATTCGCTGCAAGGAAAAGGCCACTCCAAACAACTTACTTTCTCTGCCCGCTTTAAAGATTTTGAAAAAGACGAAGGCCGTTTTATGGAAATGGTAACGCAGAAAACTAATGCAGATGCTAAATATATTTTTCCTAATGAAGATATGTTAGCAGAAGATATAGAAAATTTATTCTATCATCAGGACGAGCCTACAGGGGGCGCAAGCATATACGCACAATGGTGCGTAATGCGCCTGGCTAAACAAAATCACACCAAAGTTTTGCTGGACGGACAGGGAGCCGATGAAATGCTGGCAGGTTACCATCACTACTATTATACTTATTACTATGAGTTATTGCATAAAGACAAAAAACTTTTCAAAGAAGAACTCGAACAAATAAAAACACGTTATGCCTCGATATACAACCATTTTCAAAATTACCTTGGCCCGCAGACCAATTCAGGTTTACTAAAGAGGTCGCTTAATTTCGCAAAAAGAAAACTTAGTCCTGCTAAAAATTCTGTTGCTGAAATAGAATATGCCGAGCCCCTCTTATCCAAAAATTATTCCTCGCTGCAGTCAGGCACTGTACAGTTTCCTGAATTTACAACCTTAAATCAAAGTCTCCATTTTAGCACACACACTTTTGGTTTACAGGACTTATTACGTTTTGCAGATAGAAATTCAATGGCTCACAGCCGCGAGGTGCGTCTTCCTTTTTTAGATCATAAAATAGCTGAGTTTCTTTTTTCGCTTCCCTCAAATTATAAAATTTATAAGGGCTGGACCAAATACCCACTTAGAAAAGGTTTTGAAACTCTTTTACCAAAAGAAATTGCCTGGCGTGAAGATAAAATCGGCTACGAGCCTCCGCAAAAAAAATGGATGAGCTCATCCAAAGTAAATGAAGTTTATAAATGGTCGGAAAAAAAACTGGAGCAGGAAGGTATTCTAAACCCAAAAAGAAATAAAGAAAACGACGATAAATGGGTACTTATGTCGGCCGCTTACTTATATAAATAAATATGAACCTTTTATATCTGGTGGCAGGCGATATTCTTACCAAAAAAGATTCAGGTGTAACACTTAAAATTCTGGCAAAAGCAAATGCTTTAAAAGATTTAGGAATTAATACTACTGTTATCGGCTTCTCTAATTCTGTTGAAGAAAACATAAATGAATTTTGCTCAGTAAAAAAAATAAATAATATAAATGTATTTACCGCAATTGAAAATTACCTGAAAGAACAAGGAAATAAATTTGACAAAATACTTTTTCGTTACCCCTTTGCCGACAAAGAATTGCTTGAATTAGTGAAACAACATAAAGACAAAATATTTTTTGAACACAATACTTTTGAAATAGAGGAAGCAGCATTAGTACAAAAACGTCATTTAAAAACGTTGCCTTTTTCCTTAAGTCCATCGTACTTATCATATTGGTACAAAACCAATATACTAAAAACAAACGCCGAGAAAGAAATGGGCGGAGACATATTGAAATACGCAAAAGGCGGGATTTGCGTCACCAAAGAACTTGCCGCGTACGAAAAAAAGAAATGCCCTTCGTATAAAACTTATGTGGTCTCTAACGGATCTGAGTCAGATGTTGAAATCTTAAAATCAAATCCGTTATTCACAAATACTTTAAAAACTTTTATGCTGGTTGGCGATAACGCTCCCTGGCAAGGCTTTGAACGAATTATTGAAGGTCTCAAAAAATTTAAAGACAAAACTGTTTCAATAGAATTAAATATCATCGGGGTAGAAAAACCATCCGTGCAAATAAGCGGGCTTCCTGCAAATTGCACCCTTAAATTTACCTGCAAGTCAAAAAATTATTTTTCTGATAATAATTTACAGGATTATCACCTCACATTCAGCACACTGGCGTTGTATAAAAAAGGAATGCAGGAAGCTGCCTCTTTAAAGTTACGCGATTGCATGCTGCGTGGTTTTCCGGTTGCGCTGGCATATATCGATACCGATGTATCAGAAAATCCTTCTTTTGCACCGTACACACTTCAGTTTCCGAATAATAACAGTGCAATCGATTTTAATAAGGTGCTTTCTTTTTATAAAAGTGTAAGCGCCATTGAAAATTATCCGGAAAAAATAAGAGAACTTGCATTAAATACCTTCAGCTACAAAGTAAAGGCAATGCAGCTAAAACAAATTCTGGAAGCAAATTAAGTATTTGTGTCAAAAATTCTCTTCATTTTTACTAAAACATTTCCTTTTGGCGAGAGCGAGCAATATGTTGAGAATGAATTACCCGTATTATCACCCTACTACGACAAAATATTTATTTATCCAACCGATTGGTTCAGCAAAGATGTATCTCATAGCCGCAAATTGCCGTCAAATGTGGAAATAGTGCATTTTAATTCGCAGCTTACATCCTATAAAAAAACTTTTTCTGATTATGTTTTCACTTTTAAACTTGTGCTTACGGAATTATTTCACTCAAAAGCATTTTTCAGTGAATTAAAACGCATCAAATTCCTTTTCAGTATTGCCCTTCATCAATTATATACCGCCAAATTCTTCGGAGAATATCTCAAAAACAAGCATAGCAAAGATTCCTGTTTCTTTTACGGCTACTGGAATCATGGTTCATCTATCTTGCTTTCTATTCTCAAAAAAAATAAAATTATTCAATCCTTCGTTACTCGCGCTCATTCTATAGACCTTTATTATTACGACTGGACCTATTATGAATTTAAGGTGCCGCCCTTTGAGTACACCAAATTCAATTCGGTCGATAAAATTTTTACAGTGAGCAAACATGCGGAGGAGTTTTTAAAAAAAAAATATCCTCATTGGAAAAACAAAGTAGCATCTTCCTATTTAGGAATTTCTGACATGGGGGTTAATACTGCTAAGTCAGAAACATTTACACTTGTAACCTGCTCTAATTTATCTTTAAATAAACGCTTAGTTGAATTAGCCAAAGCCATTAAAGAATTGGATTTCCCAATACAATGGGTGCATTTTGGAGAGGGTGAACAAAGAAAAGAGATAGAAGAAATTTCGGCAGACCTTCCTTCCACCAAAAAAATTACACTTGCAGGGAACAAGCCCAACGATGAAATCAGAAATTATCTGGTAAATAAACCTGTTGATTTGTTTGTTAATTTAAGTATTGTTGAAGGCCTTCCTGTAGCCATTATGGAGGCGATTAGCGCAGGAATACCGGTTATCGCTACGCACGTTTACGGAAATCCCGAAATAGCGGTAAACGATTATACGGGCTATACAATTCCCGTTGATTTTACCACAAAAATGCTTACCGATTGTATTACAAAAATATATGCAGATAAAAACTTGCAGCAAAAACTAAGAAAAGGCGCCCGAGAACATTATCTTAAAAATTTTACCGATACAGAAAACTACGCAGCTTTTAGCAAACAAATATTGAATTACCCCAATAAAATAAATTAATATGATATCCGTAATCATTACTACCTACAACTACGAAAACTACATTGAAAGAGCGATACGAAGCGTTTCGGATCAATCACTTTCAAAAAAAGGATACGAAATCATTGTTGTAAACGATGCCAGCACCGACCGCACAAAAAAAATATTGCAAAATTACGAAGAGGATGTGCGCGTAATTAATTTAGATAAAAATGTTGGTTTGGCCGCTGCACGGAATGTAGGAGTTAAAAAAGCCAAAGGACAATTCATTGTTTTTTTAGATGCCGACGATTATATGCACCGCGATTTATTACTGATACAGAAGACTTTTTTAGCGGAGAATAATGCTTTAGATGCCGTTTCTATAGATTATTACCTGGTTGACGAAAGAGGTTCGCACATAGAACATGTGAGTGCCGATAAAAAACCTATCGCCTGCGGCATTATGTTTCGCAAAGACCTGCTATACGGAATAGGGCTTTATGATGAAAGTTTCAGAGCACGAGAAGATGAGGATTTAAGAATACGTTTCCTTAAAAAACATAAAATCTACAATATCATTCTTCCGCTTTATCGCTATCGCATGCACGATAAAAATTTAACCAAGAATGCGGTAGAAATGAAAAAATACAAAAAGAAACTTCAAACTAAACACAAATAGCCGTGCTTAGAGGCAATACCATACATTTAAAACCTATCACTTTAAACGAAGTTAACAACACCTATTTATCGTGGCTGCAAGATGACGAAGTGATGCAGGGCCTTGCTACATCCGGTTATACATTAGAAAATCTCAAGGAATATGTGAGCACTCGAATCAACAATTCAAAAGTTGCTTTTTTTGCAATCCGGTCGAATGACACCAATGAACATATTGGGAATATTAAACTAGAAGTACAAGCCGCAAATGTGTCTGATTTAGGCTTGCTGATTGGAAATAAAAATTATTGGGGCAAAGGCATTGGCTACGAAGCTTGCAAACTGGCTATAAATTATGGGTTTGAAGAAATGCAATTGCGCAAAATTTACTTAGCCGTCTACGAAAATAACCCCGCCGCTAAAAAAATATACGAAAAGTTGGGATTTAAATTAGAAGGAACTCTCCGTAAACAGATACAGCTTAACAACGAATACTACGATAAATATTTAATGGGCCTCTTTAAAACCGAATTCATTAAGTGAACCTTTTAATTATTCAGGCCAGAATGGGCTCTACGCGATTGCCGGGTAAAGTGCTGATGGATATTAACGGGAAATCTATTCTAGAAAATTTAATTGAAAGAGTTTCTTCTTCCAAAACTATTGATAAAATTATTGTTGCTACCACCACCAACACAGAAGACGATGTTCTTGAAATTTTTTGCAAAGAAAGAAATATAAATTACTATCGTGGCAGCGATTGGGATGTGCTTGACAGATTTTATGAGGCAGCGCTTCTGTTTAAACCAGATAATGTTATTCGTATTACTTCAGATTGTCCGCTTCATAGCCATAAAGTAATTGATTTTGTAGTGAACGCTTATTTGGAATCGGGTAGCGATTATTTTTCAAACTCCAATAACGAACCGGAATTTATAGAAGATGGTTTTGATACAGAAGTTTTTTCGTTTAAAGCATTAGAAATTGCCTGGAAAGAAGCAAAAATGCTTTCAGAACGTGAACACGTTACTCCTTATATCAAAAAAAACATTGCTTTAAAACACGGATGGAAACAATACAATAAAGAGTATAAATACAAACTATCAGTCGATTCTGCCGATGATTTTAAAACGGTAGCGCGCATCTTTGAGGAGCTAAAATCAGTAAAAGACTTTGGTATGGAAGAAGTAATCGCTTTACTCAAGGAAAAACCGGAGATTGCTGAGCTTAATAAAAACAGTATTGCCAATTCGGGCTATCATAAATCAATAAAAAACGATAAACCCATTTAACATGGCTGAAAAACAGAAAATATTGATTACCGATTTCAGCAAATCAGATCAATACCGCAAAACCATTCACGACTTGATTCCAGGTGGTACGCATACTTATTCTAAGGGCGATGATCAGTTCCCGCTGCTCTCCCCCGCTGCCATCACACATGGAAAAGGCTGTTACGTTTGGGATTTGGACGGAAATAAATACATTGAATGTCTAAGCGGATTAGCTTCTGTTAGTTTGGGGCACGCTTACGAACCCGTAATAGAAAGAGTAACGCAGGAATTACAAAAAGGAAATAATTTTTCGCGACCTTCCATCATCGAAAAAGAAATGGCCGAACGCTTCTTGTCGCTTGTAAAAGTGCACGACATGATAAAATACGCCAAAAACGGCTCTGTTGTTACAACGGCAGCAGTTAAACTTGCTCGCGCTTTTACAGGGCGAAAATTAATTGCCCGTCCTGCTGAACATCCTTTTTATTCGTACGACGACTGGTTTATTGGTTCTACGGATGTAAAAAGCGGAATTCCGAGCGATATCAGTAATATGACCGTGATGTACAAGGCCGATGATTTACAGTCGCTGAAAGAGTTATTTGAAAAATATCCAAACCAAATTGCCTGCGTAATTTCTGAGCCCGAAAAAATGAATACGCTTGCCGATAATTATTTAAAAGACGCTATTGATACCGCACATAAATACGGGGCGCTTTGGATAATGGATGAAATGATTACCGGCTTTAAAACAGATTACCCCGGCTCACTAAAAAAATACAATGTAGTGCCCGATATGGCTACTTGGGGTAAGGGAATTGCCAATGGATTTTCGTTTTGCTGCCTCACAGGTAAAAAAGAAGTAATGGAGCAAGGTGGGATTAGAAATATAGGAAAAGAAAAATTATTTTTAATAAGCACCACCCACGGTGGAGAAACCTCCAGCATTGCCGCAGGGCTTGCCACCATGGATGTTTTTGAAAAAAATCCGGTAATAAAACATAATCAAACACTGGGACAAAAATTTATTGACGGTTCAGCTAAAGTTTTTTCGTCTCACGGCCTATCCGATTCTATAAAAAACCTACAATTTAACTGGCATGCATCATTGGGTTATTTTGACAGAGAAGGGAATAATTCATTTGGCCTTCGCACTTTATTTCATCAGGAATTAATTAAACACGGAATACTTTTTCAAGGTGTTTTTTGCGCTAACTATAGCCATACCGAAAAGGAAGTGGAACACATTTTAAACGCTATGGATGAAGCTTGCGTAGTTTATAAAAAAGGATTAGAAGAAGGATTTGAAAAATATTTAATCGGCGAACCCATAAAACCAGTTTTTAGAAAATATATTTAAGATGGAACAAAAAAGAACTACAAACCCCAGCGAAATTGACTTCAAAAAGAAGTTTGACCTAAGGGACAAAGTAATTATTATTACAGGTGCCTGTGGCCTTATAGGACGTGCTTTTTGCGAAGCGGTGGCTCAGTTTGAGGGGCAAATTATTGCTGCCGATATTGAGCTGGCAAACCCAATTGCATTTGCCGAAGAAATGAGCAAACATCACAAACAAAAAATAAAAGGTTTTGTACTGGATGTAGAAGACAGAAATTCGGTAAACAAATTAAAAGAATTTGCATTAAAAGAATTCGGAAAGATTGACGGGCTCGTAAACGGGCACCAAAACAAATCGCATTTAATATTTGAACCTTTTGAAAAAGTGAGCGATGATAATTGGGATAAAGTTGTAAGTGTTAATTTAAAAGGAACCTTCTTAACTTGTCAGGTAATTGGTTCGTGGATGGCTGAGAACGGTGGCGGCTCGGTTGTAAATATTCCTTCTACCTATTCTGTTGTAGCCCCCAATCAAAATTTATATAAAGGGACTTCTATGGGTTGTCCGGCAGCTTATTCGGCCTCTAAAGGGGGCATTGATGCACTGAGCAGATATTTGGCTTCTTATTGGGGGGCAAAAAAAGTACGTGTCAATATGATTACTCCACATGGCGTTTGGAACAATCACGAAGAGCAATTTGAAAAAAACTTTGCAAACTTCTCTCCCATGCAGCGCATGAGCTACAATCACGAAGTTGCATCGGCACTTATCTATCTACTTTCGGATGCCTCAAGTTATGTAACTGGTGCCAATATGCTTAACGAAGGTGGATGGGTAGTTTGGTAAACTAAAATATGCTTTTTAATTCCTTCGCTTTTTTACTTTTTTTTCCGGTAGTAACGCTATTTTACTTCCTGCTGCCTTTTAAAACAAGATGGGCCTGGTTATTGGCTGCGAGTTGTTTTTTCTACATGTTTTTTAAACCCGAATATATTTTAATCTTATTCGGAACCATATTCATTGATTATTTTGCCGGAATAGGTATAGAAAAAACAAAAGAGAAAAAAAATAAAAAACACTTATTAATCATCAGCCTTATTGCCAATATAGGCGTTTTGGCTGTATTTAAATATTATAATTTCTTAAACGGAAACATTACCGGGTTTTGTTCCTTATTCGGTATTTCAAACCACATTCCTTATCTTGATATTTTACTTCCCATAGGGCTTTCGTTTCACACCTTCCAGGCGATGAGCTATACTATTGAAGTTTATCGCGGCAATCAAAAAGCCGAAAAACATTTTGGCATTTACGCTTTATATGTAATGTTTTATCCGCAATTAGTAGCGGGTCCTATCGAAAGGCCACAAAATATTTTACAACAATTTAAAGTCAAACACAGTTTTTCGTATGAGAATGCTACTGAAGGTTTAAAATTAATGGCCTGGGGATTTTTCAAAAAAATTGTTATTGCCGACCGCCTTGCACTGATGGTAAACGAAGTCTACGCCAATCCGCATCAATACAAAGGGCTCTCCCTTATTATTGCAAGTATCTTTTTTTCTTTTCAGATTTATTGCGATTTCTCGGGTTACTCGGATATTGCACGGGGGGCAGCACGTTTTATGGGTTTTAATCTTATGGAAAACTTTAATCTTCCTTACTATTCACAAAGCATTTCAGAGTTCTGGAAACGCTGGCACATCTCTTTATCAACCTGGTTTAAAGATTATTTATACATACCCTTGGGAGGGAACAAAAAGGGAAAATCACGTACTTATTTCAATCTTCTTCTGGTATTTATAATAAGCGGTGTTTGGCACGGGGCAAACTGGACATTTGTTTTTTGGGGAGCATTACACGGTCTTTTTTTGATTTTAGGAATACTATTAGTTAAAATGACCGGTGGATTTAAAAAAATTCGTAGTTTTTTTATAAGCAAGATCATTCGTTGGTTTTTTGTGATGAGCCTTGTAACAATTGCATGGGTATTCTTTAGAGCACCTGATTTTACAACTGCTTTATATATAATATCAAATTACTTTACGGGATTGGCCCTCAGATTTATTCCGTATTTCATGGCGGAGAAAACATAAATTCATTGATATATCTTGGGCAAGGTCAGGATATATTTGTAACAGCATTACTCGCCCTGCTTTTTATGGAATTTGTACAATACTTTAAATATAAAAAAGGCAATCGGTATTTTTTTCAGGACAAGCCCGTTTTTGTACGCTGGGGCTTTTATGTTACTCTTGTTGCTGTTGTTTTTTCGTTCGGATTGTTTCATGGTAGCTCAGAGTTTATTTATTTCCAGTTTTAATGAAATTTGTGCTAAGGATATTTATATTTCTTACTTTACTGATGATACTTTTTTCTTTTATTAGTTCATCATTGGATAATTATTACAAAAACAATTATGTAATATGCAATAAAAGCAATTGGATGCTCAGCAAAAAAGGGCAATCCTATGATTTTGCTGTGCTGGGCTCTTCACGGGCACTCAATAATGTGTCGGTACCTGAAATCGAATACACTTTAAACGTGCAAGGAATAAATTTAGGGCTATCAGGGGCGAATTACGCAGAAAATTATATGGTGCTTCGCGAATTTTTAAATAACGGAAATAAATTAGGGATTTTATACATACAAGCTGATATTTATGGCATGGATTCGCCCAACGCCTATAGCTATCCCTTTAACGATTATAATTACGTTTTCTTACTAGGAGACGACACAGTTGCCGATGTTTTTAAAGATCACATAAATCCGCTTAAATATTATATGTGGAAATACATTCCTTATGCCAAGTATGCCGAATTCAGTAATAAATACTCGTTTTATAAATATTTAAAAAAAGGCTACATCTGCTCAGCCGACGATTGGGATAAAAATTCGGGAAGCGAGTTATTAGGGCAGAAAAAAGTGAACGAAGAAGAACTCTTTAAAGTGAAGAAAGTGAATTATTCGTATAAAGTAAATACCTCAGACAGTCTTTATCTAGATAAAATTATTAGCTATTGCATTAAAAAAAATATTCAGGTAAGGTTATTCACAGCTCCTGAAAAAAAAGCTTTTGTAAATCAACAAGGCAATAGAAACACTGTTTATACGGTTATTAATGCTGTATGTCTTAAAAACAAAATACCTTCTTGTTATACTGATTTTAATTCGGACGAAATTAATCTGCACTTTAGAGACAATACACATCTTGATTCAACAGGTACAAAGATCTTTTCATCTTTTTTGGCTAAAAAAATCAAAACAGACCTTTCAACCCCCTTACACTAGTTTTAATTTATATTATGGAATGTAAAATTTGCAAATCTTCTTCACTTACTAAACTAAATACCTATAAGCACTATTGGCACAGCTGCGATAATTGCGGTAGCATTGAACGCATTAAGAAAGAAAAATATTTTCTCGAAAAATTCTTTCCTCTAAGCCTCGCCAAAAAATTGCCCGGGTATTTCACCTATATTTTACCCTCCAAATATTTTGAAGAATCAAAACTTGGCACCTCTTATAATTATTATGCCGACATGGGTAGTTCTAATGAGGGAACCGGCACTAAATGGGATGGCGAAACAGAAGTTGTGGTAAACAGGCTTAAAAGCCTTGGAGTAGATATAAAAGATAAAAGTGTTTTGGATGTTAGCGGCGGCCCCGGATTTGTTGCCAATAATTTAAGAACCACAACAAAATATATGTTGCTTACCGAGTTTTCAGATACAGCTGTAGAGGGAATGAAGAAATTTTTATCTATTGATGTAAAAAAGTATGATTATAACAGCGACGCGTTGGATAAAGTAACCGATAAAAAGTTTGATATTATATTAGTTCGTTTCTCCATAAATTTTTGCAACGATCTTGAAAAATTTGCGCGCGAGGCTAAAAATCTTCTTAACCCGGGTGGATTAATTTACGTTGAGCACGTAGAACCGAACAAAGGCGTTATTCTTCGCTGGCAATTTGACGAATACACATACACACTACTGCACGCAATAAAAATATTTGCTGACACCTTTACCAAAGCAGGCTTTGAAACTACAAAGCAGGAAGTACTTTTTGAAGAAGCGTACAACAAACCTTACTGGAACTATTCTTCATTTAAGATAAAAGTATTTTACTTCTTTATAAGAAGAATTCGCGACACCTACCGCATGTTTTTAAAAGGGAATATCAATAGCAATTTAAACCAACAAAGTTGGGTGAGCATATTTAAATTAAAGTAAAATGAAAATAGTTGAGTATTTAAACAGTTACAAGCCCAATGAAATAAGGAAACCTTATGTCATTGCAGAAGCCGGCGTTAACCACGAAGGCTCTATGGATTTAGCCAAGCGCCTGATTGACGAAGCACAGGAAGGCGGCGCACACGCTATAAAATTTCAAACTTACAAGGCTGAAACTATTGCAAGCAAGGATAGTCCTTATTATTGGGATATTACCAAAGAGCCAACACGTAGCCAGTTTGAACTTTTTAAGAAGTACGATAAGTTTTGGAAGAAAGAGTACGAAGAATTAAAAAAATATTGTGATAAAGCAGGCATTGAATTTTTATCGACGCCTTTTGATGCCGAATCAGCAAAATTTCTGAATGAGTTGATGCCGGTTTTTAAAATTTCTTCTTCCGACATAACCAATTTTCCTTTTATTGAATTGCAATGCAGTTTTAATAAACCCATTATACTTTCTACCGGAGCTTCACATTTATGGGAAGTTCAGGAGGCAGTTGACATAATTGAAAAAAGCGGTAACAAACTTTGCCTGATGCATTGCGTGCTGAATTACCCAACACCCAATAAGAATGCAAATCTTGGAATGATATGGGATTTGAAAAATAAATTTCCTAAACACGTACCGGGTTACTCTGACCACACATTACCGCAAGGAATGGACGTGATAAAAGATGCAGTTCTGTTGGGCGCAACAGTTATTGAAAAACATTTTACCCACGACAAATCTTTACCCGGCAACGACCATTACCACGCTATGGATAAGGAAGATTTAAAATTATTCTGGAAAAAATGGAACACCATAGAGGAATTATTGGGAGGATTTAAACTTACTTCATTGGCAGATGAGGAGCCCGCACGCAAAAACGCAAGGCGCTCATTAGTAGCGCAAAATGATATTGAAGAAGGACAAACAATTACTGAAAGCGATTTAACCTGGAAAAGGCCCGCACACGGCATTAGTCCGAAATTTATAAAAGATTTAATTGGCAAAAAGGCTCTTAAAGATATTAAAGCCGACGATGTACTAAAGTGGAACATGTTTAATTAAAATAAAATGTACGTAGAAAAAGTAAGATACGAAAATACGCTGAACGACTTGTTAGCTTTAAAAGCTTCGAGTTATTGCGAGCTGGGGCCGGGAGCCGGAGAAATATCCATAGCTTTAAAACAGGATAAAAAAAATATTTGTGCGCTAGAAGCTCCCTGGGATTTTGAAAACAGAACTCATTGGGCCGTACCTAATAATATTAAGGTTTTTAAAGGTGAGTTCTTCACTACGAATTTTAGGGAAGCCATCACCGAAAAGGTAGATTGTTTCATGCTTATACATTGCATAGCACATTTTCGCTTTCCACCGCACTTGGTACTTAAGCAGGCTTTTGATAAATTAGAAAAAGGCGGATACTTTTATCTGTCTACTGTTAACGGAGGTTCCAGCGACCGAGTGTTAAAATTATTTAGAGGCGGGGCCTTAACGGACGAAGTGCAAGAGTACGTTGATATGGGAGAAGAGTATAGATTATATTGCAATCCATCGGGGCGTTACATGATTTGGGACAGCTGGATGCATGTGAAAGAATACAGGGCACACGAATTAAAAAAAATATTTGAAGATTGCGGTTATAAAGTGGTTACACTTAAACATCGTAATAATTTTAAGAACTGGAAAACAAGTCTGCTTTGTAAAATTTGGCCACATCTAGCCGAAGAAATAATAATAATTGGGCAAAAGCCGTGAAAGTTGATTTAGAAAAATATTTCGACCGTCTTTGGCCGATTTGCCGAAGTATAACCGGTAACGGCTTGCGTGAATCTTTTAAAATATTGCAGGAAATTATTCCGCTTGAATTAGAAGAAATACAAACCGGTACAAAAGTTTTTGATTGGGAAATTCCAAAAGAATGGAATATTAACGATGCTTACATAATTACTCCGGCTGGTAAAAAGATTTGCGATTTTAAAATTAATAACCTGCATCTGCTTAATTACTCAACACCCCAAAACAAAGAAATTACATTTGAAGAGCTAAAACAACATTTAATATTCAGAGAAGACCTGCCTGATGCTATCCCCTACGCCACTTCCTATTATAAAGAAAATTGGGGCTTCTGCATTTCTTATAACGAATTTAAAACGCTTCCTATCGAAGGAAAATACAAAATCGTCATTGATTCTACTTTACAAAACGGAAGCCTGACTTATGGGCATCTGCTGCTAAAAGGCAAAAGTGAAAAAGAAATACTTTTATCTTCTTACCTCTGTCACCCAAGCATGGCTAATAACGAGCTGAGCGGGCCACTGGCATTGGCCGCCTTATACACAAAGATAGCGGCCTTAAAAAACAGAAAGTACACGTATAGATTTGTAATTGCTCCCGAAACCATTGGTATTATCGCTTTCCTTCATAAATATGGCAAAGGTTTACTAGATAATCTTAGCGCAGGATATGTTCTTACATGCTGTGCAGATAAAGGAAATATTACTTATAAAAAATCAAAAAGAGAAAATACCCTTGCCGATAAAGCAGCCGAAAGAACGCTTAAATCTCTCGAGCAGCCAAGAGAAATAATTCCTTACGCCATCGGCGGTAGCGACGAAAGACAATACTGCTCGCCCGGATTTAATTTACCGGTGGGTTCGTTTATACGCACTCCTTATCAAAAATACAAAGAGTACCACACTTCTTTAGACAACAAGGCCTTCATTTCTTTTGATAAACTACAGGATACTATTGAAGTTGTTTTTAAAACCATACAAACTATCGAGCAAAGTAAATTCTATATCAACACGGCTCCCTTTTGCGAGCCACAATTAGGCAAACGAAATTTATACCCATCTATTGGCGGAACCTGGGGAGATGTGCAATTGGTGCATAAAATGCTGCATCTGCTTTCTTACGCCGATGGCACGATAGACTTAGCGGATATTGCCGAGAAAAAAAACCTACTGCCTGAAGATTTTACTGAAGCCATTGCCAAATTAACAGAGGCAGGGCTTCTTAAAGAAAAATGAATTTTACCTTAGGAACCACCTTCGAAGCATTCAAAAAAGATTTCTATTCGAAAACGAAAGATGTTTCTTTATATGATTGTGGGGACATTAATATTATAAAGGTTGTTCTGGACGGGTTAAAAGTAAACTACATTTCTAAAGGCAAAATACGGTTGCCTTTTTTTTCTTCAGAAATACTATGGAACATTACACAGTTTGCACAAAGAAGAAGAAATCCCATCAGAAAAGAACTAAAAGAAAATTTGAAAGCTCAAATACTAATGGGCGATTTAAGTGGAAGAAGCGAAACCACTAAAAATGGTATACCCGAATCATTTTATTTTGATAAACTATTTTCCCAAAACAAATACAACGAATACATTCATGTTGTAGAATACTTTAAAACCAAAGACTACCCGCATCATTTAGATTTTAGAAATTACATCGGCCTGCAATATCTACCCTTAAGTAATTTCGAAAAAGACTTAAGGCAAAACTTGCTTACCACGTATAAAAACATCGAAAAAACTAAAGCGTTTGATACATCTGAGCTTAGCAACATACAAATTGCCATACAATCCTTCTTTTGCCAGTTTAAAATATGGAATGAACTTTTAAAATACTTCCCCGCACTTAAATTTGCTGTCATAGAGCAACACTATCACCACGAAGGGTTAATCCTCGCCCTAAAACAGAAAAATATCAAATCGTTCGAAATACAACACGGGCTAATCTCCGAAAGTGATATTTTTTATGTTTTTCCTAAGGAAATTGCCTCAATTAAGAATAAAGCGCTTTTCCCCGACAAAATTCTGGTTTATGGCAATTATTGGAAAGACATTTTACTAAAAGGTGGAGAATTTAGTTCTACGGATATTGAAGTTACAGGAGATTTCCGTAAAAAAAATAACTCACTTCAAAAGCCGGAAGAAGAAAAACTAATTACCGAATTTATTTCAGGGAGCAATATTATACTTATTAGCAGCCAAACTTTTATGCACGAGTACTACGGCACTTACACAAAGTGGCTATCTGAATTACTAGCAGCAAAACACAAAGACTGGAAAATCATTCTTAAAATTCATCCCAACGAAAAAGAAGAGAACTATCACTCGCTTTCAGATTTATCAAATGTACTTATTTCAAAAAGCAATATCTTATATCTCTTTGGCCTTTCTAAAATTCACATTTCCGTGTTTTCAACCACTTTGTTTGATGCATTGGAATATAAACCGGTTAATTTCTCGCTTCAAAACGAAGCTTTCAAAGATTATACGCAGAATATAATTAACGCCAAAGTGGCCTTGCCAATTAATTTGAATGAAGATCCAATTCTTAAATTTGAAAACCTTGGCACAACTTCTTCACTCATAGATGCCAAATATGTTTACTCAGATTTTTCTGAAAGTACTTACAAAAACTTATTTCTCAATTAATTTATGAATCTGGTAATTATAGATTATGGCTTAGGCAATCTTGCCTCCATAAAAAATATGATTAAGAAAGTGGGCGGAAACTGCACGGTAAGTAATGATTTGGCGGTAATTGATAAGGCCGATAAAATAATTTTGCCGGGTGTTGGCGCTTTTGCAAAAGGAATGGAAAATCTTATCCGGTCGGGGATAAAACCGGTGCTTGATAAAAAGGCATTACGGGATAAAGTTCCTCTTTTAGGAATATGCTTAGGTATGCAGCTTCTTACAAAACATAGCGAAGAGGGCAATATTGACGGGCTTGGCTGGATAAACGCACAAACAAAAAAATTTGATTTGGATCCTGATAAGTTTAAGGTTCCGCATATGGGATGGAAAGAAATAAAAATTCAAAACAAAGAACATCCATTGCTTAAAGGTATAGATCCTAATCCGCGTTATTATTTTGTGCACTCCTATTACGTTGCCTGTGAAGAAGAAAAAAACAGCTTAGCTAAAGCAGAATACGGACTTACTTTTGATTGTGGCATAGTTAACGAAAATATTATGGGATTGCAGTTTCACCCCGAAAAAAGTCATCGTTTTGGTATGGAGGTAATGAAAAATTTTATAAATAATTTTTAGTGAACAGGGTACGTATCATACCTGTTCTTACCATCGACGGACAAAGTCTTGTTAAAACCGTAAAGTTTAAAAAACCCAACTATTTGGGCGACCCCATTAATGCCATTAAAATTTTTAACGATAAAGAGGTTGATGAAATTGCGGTTTTGGATATTACGGCCACCAATAAAAAAAGAGGGCCCGATTTTAAATTGATTGAAGAAATGGCATCCGAGTGCTTTATGCCTATGGCTTATGGAGGCGGAATTACAAAATTGGAGGAAATAAAAACACTTTTTTCATTGGGAGTTGAAAAAATAATACTCAACTCGGTGCTTTTAGAAAACGAACAATTAATAAGTAAGGCGGCTGAGCAATATGGCTCGCAAAGTATTTTGGTTTCTTTTGACGTGAAAAAAAACATTCTTGGACAGTACAAAGCAAGTTTTAGCAATGCACAAAAAAATAGTAAAATCGAACTTATTACATTGGCCAAAAAATATGAAGCTTTAGGAGCGGGAGAATTGCTTTTAAACAATGTAGATAAAGACGGCACTTTTTCGGGATTGGATTATTCGCTGGTTAAAATGCTTTCGGAAAGTTTAAAAATTCCGCTTATTGCCTGCGGTGGAATAAATTCATTGGAAGATATGTTAGAAGGAATAAAATCCGGAGCCTCGGCCATAGCTGCAGGCAGTTTTTTTGCTTATAGAAACAAGGATACTAAATCAATACTCATCTCCTACCCTTCACAAAAAGATTTAATGGAAAAAGTATACTCAAAAATTAATTAATGAGCACCTCAAGCTATAAACAATGTTCTAATTGCGTGCTCGACACAAATGATGATCCCAACATTACATTTGATGAAGCGGGAGTCTGTAAATATTGCGCCGAATATAAATTCAAATCCGGCTTAGTTAATGATCCTAATCGTGACAAAAAAATAGCTAAAATTGTTGACGCCATTAAAGAAACAGGCAAAGGAAAAAAATACGACTGCCTGGTTGGTGTAAGCGGTGGAGTAGATAGTACATACGTAGCTTTATTGGTAAAAAAACTTGGATTAAGAGCGCTCATTGTTCATTTTGACAACGGCTGGAACTCAGAGTTAGCTGTAAAAAATATTGAGAATATCATTCAAAAATTAGGCTTTGATTTATATACCTACGTTGTAAATTGGGAAGAGTTTAGAGATATGCAACGCTCTTACTTTAAAGCTGACGTAGTTGACATAGAAGCCTTAACAGATCACGCCATATACGCGGCAAAACACAAGCTCGCTAAAAAACATGGTATAAAATATCTTATCAGCGGTTCTAACGTCGTAACAGAAGGAGTTCTTCCTCCGCATTGGGTACATCGCAAATTGGATTGGCTGAATATTAAAAGTATTCACAAAAAGTTTGGCGAGGTTAAATTAAAAACATATCCTAAAGATACTTTCTTAAATAGTTTGTATTACAAATGGCTTTATAAAGCGCAACTTATTAATATACTTGATTATGTTGAGTACGATAAAGACAAAGCCAAAGAAACTATTGTTAAAGAATTAGAATGGAAAGATTACGGAGGAAAACATCACGAGTCTTTATTCACCAAATTTTATCAGGCGCATATATTACCCGAGAAATTTAAAATTGATAAACGAAAAGCGCATTACTCAACACTAATTTGCTCCGGTCAATTAACCAAAGCTCAAGCGCTGAAAGAATTGGAGAAACCCATTTATGATCCTTTAAAACTAAAAGAAGACAAGGAATTTGTATTAAAAAAACTTGGCTTTACCAATGAGTGGTTTGCTGCTTATTTAAAAAGGCCGCCTGTTTCTCATTTTGCTTACCCGTCTTATACCAACAAACATTGGAAACGCGAGCGTAATTTTTACGCAGCGGTATTGCCCTTGGCACGTTTTCTTAAAAAGCTGTTTGGAAAATAATCTATGGCCTCTAAGAAGCTTCTTCTCATTTGCAATACCTTTCCTCCCTCTCCGGGCATAGGCGGGCGTCGTTGGGCCAAATTCAGTAAATATCTTAGTCGTAAAGACTACCAAATACATGTAGCTTCTTCAGAAAATTTGTCGAGAGGAGTTTCTGAATGGAGCAAGGATGTAGAAAATAATTCATCTATAATTACTCACCCACTACATTTTAAATACCGAAGATTATTTTTGCATCCTAAAAATATTTTCGAAAAAATAGCACGCAAAGCAATTGTACAAAAGCTATCTTCCACCAAATATTCCGAGCGCTTTATAACATCACTTCCCAATGAGGAAACCTGGAAAAAAGTAAAGGAGCTTATTCTTAAGGAAAATATTAAAACTATCGTAGTATCAGCCGATCCTTTTCTTTTTTACTATGCAACACAACTAAAAAAACAAACGGGTTGTAAGTTGATACTTGATTACAGAGATTTGTGGAACGACCATTCATACTATAAGACACATTACAAACTTACTTCCAAACAACAGCAATTTTTTGAAGAGGCCGAAAACTCCTCTTTATTGGCCTGCGACGCAGTTATAACAGTTGATGAATACCTCAAAGAAACTATTGCCAAAAGACTGCCGCAAGGGCAAAAAAACAAAATTTGCGTAATACACAATGGCTTCGACGCAGATGACTTTAATTTACCCCTTGAAACCAAAAAAAAATCCAACAAAACTGTTCTGTATTTTTCAGGTAATATAGCGTCCGACCTCAATGAAATTGTTATTCATTTTGCAAAATGCTTCCAAAAATTAAAGCAAAGCTCACCCGATATTTATAAAAAATTTGAGATTCATATTAAAGGTAAAATGGACAAGAGTCTTTTTGAAAAAATTTCTTCCTATAATCTTGAAAATCTTATCGTATCAAACAATTTTATTTCCATAGACAGATATACAGAAGAACTTGAGGGTGCAGATATGGGCATTGTCATACTTTCTAAAGAATATGCCAATTCGTATACCACAAAATTTAGCGACTATTTATTTCTCAATAAAAAAACACTGGTTTTGGGTCTTCCCGGAGCTTTCTCTCAATTCTTAGAAAAAAACAATTGCGGTAGCATCTTCACTTTATCTGACGATTCCGGTTTTTTTGAGAAATTGCTTGCTAAAACTAAAGCATTTTCCGGATATCCCAAGGAAGTTAAAGATCAATTTGATATTAATCACCTAACCGAAAAAGCAGCGTCATTACTTGAAAGCCTTGCTACGTAATATACTTTCGTTTGCCAGCAATAACATTGTGCTTAACAACCTGATTATTTTGCTTGGCATGGAATCTTTTTTTGCAGATACAAGGCACCGTTACAAGAACTACAAAGTAAACAAATCGCAAACTTTACAGGAGATAGCCGGATTTTCATTTAGGCCCGAAATAAATGAGTACTTGCAAAAATCGCATACTGACTTAAAGGAAGTCAGACAAAAATACCTTCCTGTAAACGCCACTGTTCTTGAAATTGGCTGCGGACCCGGTTTATATTTAAAAGATTTCGATACAGGTACAACACAACTATTCGCTATTGATATCACTCAGGACATGGTTGATCTGGCTAAAAAAGAAAATCCCACCTGCACGTTTTACACCGGAAATTTTTTAACTGCTCTCATTACGCAAAAATTTAATTTAATTTATACGGTTGGTGTTCTTATGTATTTTCCCAGAACACAACTTAAAAATGTATTTAAAAAACTCTACGACTTACTTGAGCCGGGCGGCATCATTTACATTAACTATCCGCATGCCATAAGTTATTACGATACCTTGTATCCCGATCTTACTTACATTCAATACAGCCCGGCTGTAGTTGAAAAAACCGCATCCACTTATTTTACTATACTTTCTCATAAGCAAAGTTTTGATGGCAGAACCATTGGCAAATACGATAAAACTCCTTATAAAAGTGAAAATCCCTTGCGGAAAACAACCTATAAAAATTCGAGTCTGCTAATTGCGCAAAAAAAATAATTCATGTTTTTGGTAAGTCCGCTTTTAGATAAATACTACCGCTCTCGGTTAAAAAATCAGGGCGTGCGCAAAACCTATTATCAAAAGACTTTACAAAAAGAATTAAGAAATTCTAAATTAGGGCAAATCGCCTTGAGAAACCTCAATGAGTTAATGGCCGAAAACACTTCTTACCATAAAGAGTTTGAAGAGCTTTTAAACGGCCAAAACTATCAGGAGGCCTTTTGGGAGAGTGATTTAGGTTATTTATGGTATCAGGGTAATTTAAGTGCGCAAAATACCTACTTTAATCTTGCTTTAAACGAAATAAACAAACATACATACAATTCTGTGCTGGACGTAGGTTGCGGCTGGGGTGAATTCACTGCGAAGGCGGCGCTCTGCCCATCCGTAAATCGTGCATTAGGAATAGATATTTCCCTTGACATAACTGCAAAAGCAAAAGACCTGCAAAAAAATTCAAAAGCTGTTTTTGAATGTTTGGACGCAAAAGAGGTTTCAGAAAAATTTGACTTAGTTGTGCTTTTTGGCTCAACGGATTATATTCCTCCGGCCGAATTTGCAACTCTTTTAGAAAATATTATTTCCATTACAACGAAGCAAGTCATCCTTGTTAATTCCCTTCGCAAAATATCTTTTGAAAGCGCGACAGCACTTGCAGAAGCCAAAGAAATTAAACGTTACGATACAGGTTATGTTCAGCCAATAAAATATTTACTCGATAAACTGAAAGGAAAATACAATTTTAGCTACACGATAGAAAAAGCGGGGCTTGACTCAGTAATTGCTCGTATTTACATAAACTAATGAAATACTACTTTCCATCTTACGTCAGTTCCGCAAATGCAAAAGCATCTGCTCATTCTGATTTTACTTACACAGTAAACTCCGGAAAAAATGCATTACGACTTGTTTTAAGAAATTTGCAGTTGAAAGCGCAAAGTAAAGTAGCTATTCCGGCATTTACGTGCATTGCAGTTGCTGAAGCTGTAAAAGAAGAAAACCTTAGCCCAATAATATTTGATTTACACGAAGGCTGCAGCTATTGGACGAATTATACTTTTGAAAGGCTTTTAAAAGAGGACATCAAAGCAATTGTGCTGGTTCATTTGTATGGTTTTTTACATCCTGATACTGAGAAACTAACTTCCTTCTGTCAGGCCAATAACATTAAGCTTATTCACGATGCGGCCCAGAGTTACGGCATTGACGAAAGTATTTTAGTTAAAGGCGATGGCATTGTGTATTCTTTTGGCCCGGGAAAATCATTAACAGCTTCGGGCGGAGGATGGATAAAAGGTATAAGTAATGAGTTTTACGCTAAAAATCGGATAGAAAATTCATCCTCCCTTTTAAGCAATATTCGCTCTGAGCTCTTTTTGAAAACCAGAATTTACAAATACAAAAACAGTATATCCGACAAACTAAAGGCATTTTTAAATTCGCGTTCAAAAACAAAACCAGGCGAAATAACATCTATGAGTAATTTTGCCAAGCGTATAAATTCTTATGCTTTATCTGTTCATAAAGAAATGGCCCCTCTGCGAAAAAATAATTACTCCGTTTTAACCGGCGCAGTAAGCCAAAATTCTAAATTGTCAATTCCTTACGACGATGGTAAAGGGCAATATTTTAAATTAGTACTTTTTGCAGAGAATAATTCCAAAGACTTTAAAATTTATTTGGAAAAAAACAAAATCCCTTTCTATGCTTTTCCCGAAACCGAAGAAATAAAAAACAGCCCGCTTACTAATTTTAGTAAAAACGGGCCAAATTTTATTGAGATTTCCTGTGAGGCGAGTATTCCCTCCGAGGAAATAAACCGAATAGCTGATCTTCTTAAGAATTATTAAATGCAGATTTCAGCTACATACAACGGCCAACATACAAATGAAATGCCTTATTTCTATCTTCCTGCATACGCCGCTTTTTGCAAAGATTTTTCTAAGGAAGAAATTTGTTTTTATACAGATTCAGAAAGTAATAGCATCGCTTGCAAAACGTGGAAAAACAAATTCTTGGCTCTATTACAACCTCTTTATGCCCCTTTAAATCAAAACGGAAAACGGCTTAGTCAAGAAGAAGAAAAAAAATTTCTGGATAATTTTCTCTCTTCAGTGAAAAAAAATAAAACGGCGCATCGCATTTGTCAATCTCCAACATTTGCCGTCTTTGGCACCCATCCTGCCGCAAGTATTCATGCTCCTTTTGGTACTTATTTTGTTGATTTGGAGAATAACGATACTATAACTCTTTATAAAAATATTCACGGTAAACATAGAAATGTAATTAAAAATGCCGAAAAAAGTGCCATTGAAATTAAATATGGAAAAGACGCATTAAGTGATTTTTATTCCTTATACAAAAGTACGATGCAGCGCTCGGAGATGTATTGCGAGTCTATTACCTATTTTAAAGAGTTATACAAGGCATTAGAACAGCATATAATTTGTGGCGTAGCTTATCACAATAAAATTCCGCAAGGCGCCCTGTTTATGCCTTATACAAAATTTGCTGCTTTTTATTTATACGGAGCTTCTGCGGAAAAAATAGAAGTAAACGGCGCTATGAATTACCTGCATTGGAACACTATGCAATTATTAAAAGAAAAAGGAGTAAAACGCTACGATTTTGTTGGGGCACGCCTGGGCAATGTAGGTTTAAAACTAAAAGGCATACAACAGTTTAAAGAACGCTTTGGAGCTACTCTTGAAAAAGGCTACCTGTGGAAAAAAGACATTAGTTTATCCAAATGCAAAACGTTTGATAGTTTGGTTTCATTAAAACTTAAGCTTAAAGGCCAAAAAATACCAATGGATATAATTAGTCAGGAATTACAAAAATTAAATGAAGGAAGCTAAAGACATACTTTTTACATTTGACTACGAATTATTTTTAGGAAGCCGCTCAGGCTCTGCGGCTAATTGCATTTTATTACCCACGCAAAAAATTCTCGAAATTTTTAACAAGCATAGTATTTCGAATGCCATATTTTTTGTAGATACCACTTATTTACTTCGATTAAGAAACAATCCGGCTAAAGCTTGTCAGGATGATTTTAAAAAAATAACCGAGCAAATAGCGCTTATTCATCGCGACGGACACTATGTGTTTCCGCATTTACACCCGCATTGGCTGGATGCCATTTATCTTCCTGAAATAAATCAGTGGGATCTCAGTAATATTTCCAAGTACATTTTTTCCGTCATTACGGACTCAGAAAAAGAAAAATTGTTTCAGGAATCGATAGATCTGCTTAACGTAATTTGCGGTCCGCAGAAAGATATGGGATACAGAGCCGGTGGTTGGTGCATTCAACCGTTTTCTGATTTTAAACCTTTCTTTGAAAAGCACAATATAAAGTATGATTTTAGTGTAATGAAAGGATTCTACTCGGACCATGCTGCGCAAAAATTTGATTTCAGAGAGGCTCCAACAAAGTCCTCTTATCCGTTTTCTGATGATGTAATTTCAGAAAATGCTTCAGGAGCCTTTACAGAAATACCAATTTCTACACTCAAAATCAGTTACCCCAGCAGAATACTAAACAGAATATTAACACGCTTACTTTACATAAAAGGAGTTGCTAATTACGGTGACGGTTACAGTACTTTCTCGGCTTCGGCGGCCGAAATAAAACCTCGTGGCAACGAAATGGCCTCTATTGAAAATCTTAGCATCGCAAATTTAAATGATTACAATAAAGCTATAAAAAACAACAGCTATCTACAGTTTATTTCGCACCCTAAAATGGTTACCCTCTTAAATCTGGTTTGTTTTGATCAACTCTTAAAAGAACTTACTTCCAAGTACAAAATAACTACCGACTTTAAGCAACTTGCTTCAACACAAAGCAAAATTGAAAACAAACCTGATAAACCTAAGGAAGAAGTTTTACTTATTTCCTACGTATTTCCTCCCTACCCCGGCATTGGCGGGAGGCGCTGGGCCAAATTTGCCAAATATCTCAATAAAAAAAATATAAATGTCAATGTAATCACGGCGCAAAATCCCTTTGAAGAAATTTCTGTATGGAACAGAGATGTAAAAACAAACGCCATTGGTAAAACAATTATTCCGCATAAATATCCCCCTATTTTAATTGATACGCCTTTTACTTATTTAAAACGTATTAAATACAAAATAGCGCTTAATGTTGTGCAGCACAAAACACTTGGAAGTATTTATGACAGAGGCGCTTTTTCTGAAAAAGATATTATGGACGCAGCCTCAAATTTGATAGAAAAAAACAATATTAAACACATTATTTGCACCGGGGCGCCCTTTTCAGTTCTTCATTACGGAGTACAATTAAAAAAGAAATATCCACACCTTAAATTGCTAAGCGATATCAGAGATCCCTGGACCTGGGGAATAGCCTATGGCTTTTGGGATATGGATAAGACCAGATTTGCCTACGAAAAAGCACTCGAGAAGGAAGTTATATCAGCTTCTGATTTAGTTAGTGTACCGGTAGCTCCGATGGAAGAATATCTTAAAAATACGTATCCGGAAAATGCAAATAAAATATTTATTTTACCGCACGGAATAGATGTGGATGACTTACCTCCATCTATTATAAATACGGAGCCTCATCAATCAAATCAAATCAAGCTTATTTATTGCGGAACAATTTACCGAGGGGCTGAAAAAATACTTCAAAAACTTTTAGATTTATTAGTACATGCCGAAAATCTTCAGGTTGCATTTAATATATATCCTCTATCCAACAAAGAATCACTTAAGCATACATTTTCAAGCGGGCAAATAAAAATTCACGCGCCCCTTTCTCCTAACGAGCTTTTTGAAATTATTAAGACTCAGGATTTTTATGTTTCTATTGTGCCCGAACAATACAAAAATTTTATCAGTACTAAATACTACGAAATTATTTACCTCAAAAAACCCATTATTTTAATAGCTCCGCAGGGCATACTATCCGAATTTATTGTAGAAAATAATTTAGGGCTGCACTTTACGCCTGATAAAGTAAATGATTTAATAGCCTATTTACAATCCGGTAAACAGTCGGTTTTTAACAAAAATTTTGACCTAAGCAATTTCCTTTACACGAAACTTACAGATTCTATCATTACTAACTTTATAGAAAAAAGGCCTTAATGAAACGCAATATATTAGTTGTAATAGGCACCCGCCCTAATTTTATTAAAGTTACTCGTTTTAAGAAAGTAGCTGCCGCTCATCCTTCACTAGAGCTTAAAATTGTACATACCGGACAGCATTTTGACACCAATATGGCAGATGTGTTTTTTGAACAATTTAAACTCACTCCCGACTATTTTCTCAACATACAACCGGGCAGCGCCAATGCGCAGAAAGCCGAAATAATGGTAAAACTGGAAGATTTAATGCTTAGTACATTTAAACCCGATTTACTGATGGTTGTGGGTGATGTAAATTCCACACTGGCCGCGGCAATTACAGGAAGTAAATTAAAAATACCTGTGGCACACATCGAGAGTGGTTTAAGAAGCTTTGATAAAACAATGCCCGAAGAATTTAATCGTATTGTTACCGACCAGATTGCCGATTTACATTTTATTACCGAACCTTCCGGAAAAATTAATCTGGGAAATGAAAATGTAAACGCAGATAAATTAAAAATGGTAGGAAATACCATGATTGATACTTTGGTTGAGTTTGAAAAAGAAATTGAACAATCAGATATTCTTCAAAAATTGAATTTACAAAGTAAAGAGTTTGTTTTAACCACCATACACCGCCCCGCCACAGTTGATTTTGAGGAAGGGCTAAAAAAATTACTACAACTATTTGAGGTGATAACTCAAAAACACAAGGCTGTGTTCCCAATTCATCCACGCACCGTAAATAATTTAAAAAATTTCAATCTTTATAATGAATTAATCAAAAATAAACAGCTGATTATTACGCAACCACTTGATTATTTTGCTTTTCAAAAACTAATAAAATATTGCAGTTATGTTATTACCGACAGTGGGGGAATTCAGGAAGAATCTACTTTTTTACGGGTTCCTTGCCTTACCTTGCGTAATAATACAGAGAGGCCCGTTACCTGCACCATTGGAACCAATACCCTTGTACCTTTTGACATAGAAGAAATTAAAAAGCACATTCAGCAAATAGAAATCGGTACTTATAAAAAAGGCGCCATTCCCGATTTGTGGGATGGCCATGCTACAGAACGCATATTTGAGGTGCTTGCCAAATTATGATTTTTCTTACTTATAACGATTCTTATTCGGGCATTTACAAAAGCCAGGTAATTGATGTTTGTACTTTTTTTGAAAAGGAATTAAATTGCAAAACAAAATTGCTTGCTTTAATTTCCATTCGCAACTTTTTTGAGCAGCGTAAACTGATTAAATCTGCTTATTACAATGCAAACGTATTACCCATGTTTCCAAAAGCACAATTTTGGAAACTTAATACGGTTTTAATTTTCTTTGCATGCTTATTCTCCGGCCAAAAAAAAATATGGGCGCGTGGCCCTTTTGCCTGCAATATGGCTTTATCTCTAAAAAACCTGGGCCTGATTAAAAAAGTTTGGTTTGATGCAAGAGGGGCTTATCAGGCCGAACTTACCGAATATAATGTAGTACTAAATAATTCAGTCAAAAATTCCATTGAAAAAATTGAAAGAGCTGCACTTGAAAAAAGTGACGCGCATTTGACTGTATCTGCAAAACTTGCCGCTTGGTGGAAAGCACACTACCAATTTATATCTAAAAAAACAACTGTTATCCCCTGCACACTCAGCGAATCATTTTTATCCCAATTTCCCGCAGAAAAAGAAATAAAACAACTGCGCACTGCTTTAGGTTTTACAGAAAACGATATTGTACTTGCTTATTCGGGTTCCTCGGCAGGATGGCAATCTTTCAAATTGGTGGATGAGTTTCTTTATGAAGTATTTTCTAAAAATGAAAATGTGAAGCTGGTTTTTTTATCAAATGAAATTCCACACGAATCAAAAACCTTTAAGACATACCCAAACCGTATTGTTACACGTTGGGTGAAACCTGCCGAAGTAAAAAATATTCTATTGGCTGCAGATTACGGCTTACTGATTAGAGAAAAAAGCATAACCAATAAAGTTGCCTCGCCTGTAAAATTTGCCGAATACCTTTCTTGCGGTTTAAACATCGTAATTTCTGAAGAGATTGGCGATTTTACGGATTTTGTACAGGAGCATCGCTGCGGTGTCCCTCAAAGCACCGACAACAATTTCAGTAAAGTTTCTTACAACACAAAACAAACAAACAATAAACTTGCATTGGATTATTTTTCCAAACAAAGTTCTTCCATAAAAAAAGGGTATTCTTATCTCTTAGAGGACTAAAAGCCTCTCTCCTATTTCTTCCCGGTATCCACAATCTTAAACTCGGTACGCCTGTTCTGAGCATGATCTTCTTCTGTGCATGTTACATTATTGCCGCATTTGTTTATCAATTTAGTTTCGCCGTAACCCACAGCGCTTAGTCGTTTGCTGCCAATTCCCTTACCAATCATATAGTCAACTGCAAACTTTGCGCGCTTTTGAGAGAGTGTTAAATTAAATTTATCCGCCGCACGCGAATCGGTATGTGAGCTAATTTCAATATTTATATTTGGATTAGATTTCATAATCTGAACTACCTTATCCATCACCCGCTGTCCCGCATCATCAAACTTATGTTCGTTTAAGCCATAATATACATTTTCAACAATAGTAATGTGCTCGTTACCCTTTTTGTTCTTTAAATCCAAAACTTCCAGCCAAGGGTCGTCTACATATATTTGCTTCAATATCGATTTTTCACTTTCAAGCAAATTAAAAGAAAACCCTTTATATTTATTTCTGATTAACTCCCGAACCACTTTTCCCTTTAAATCAGCAATAAATAATTTATCCATACCATTAAGGCGCGCATCGTTTTCATCCACATTAACCATATAATTTCTGCCGGCCTGCAATTTCCTGAATTCAAATTTACCATTCTCATCCGTTAGCACAGTATCCAGCGGATTTCCTTTTTCATCCATCAAATAAATTTTAGCTCCGGCAAGAGACGCTTTATCCTGACCCAAAAGCTTTCCGGTCAGATCCATCAACAAGTCAGCGTCATTTACCTTTAACTCATTAATTGTTGTTTTATCAGCCTGAAGCAGGTTAAATTTAAATCCACCCTTCTTGTCCGAACGCATAATTTTTATTTCCTTACCGCTTTTATTGGTTAAAATAATTTTTACATCTGGAGGCAAAGAGCCATCTAACTCTGAAAGCTCTAATATATAATTCTCGTCGGGCGGCAACTTAGAAAAAACAAAAGAACCAAAAGCATTGGTAGTTACCTGCTCAATAATATTGCCATTGCCGTCTTTTAAAGTAATTAATTTATTAGCTATCGGGTTTGAAGGATTTTCTCCGTACAATAAATTACCCCCTAAGGTAATATCGTCGGGGATGGTTAATTCAGGCAAGGAGTTTCCATCAACCGGTAAATTTCTAAAAACATGTTTCTCGCCTTTTTCATTAACAACCGTAACGCGCATAATATTGTTACGTGAGTCGGCATAGTAAAAATGTTTTTGTCCGTTAAAAGTCGGATCCGTTTCATCAATCTTTATCATGTACTTTTTATCGGGCGACAGATTATCAAACCTGAAATAACCCGACTCATTGGTACGCGTATCTTTTATATGCGTTCCGCCATCGTCTTCAAGAAACACTTTAATATTTTTTACCGGATCAAAAATATCCTGACTTTTTAAAACAGTGCCGTCTAAAGAAATCATTTTGGCCGAGAAAGTAAATTTATAAATATCATCAGAGCCAACACTTCCATCGCGGTTAGAAGAAATATATCCTTTGCTGTTGTCTATAAAACAAATACCAAAATCGTCGGCAAAACTGTTTATACCCAAGCCCTCGTTGCGGTTTAAAATCCATTTGCCGGCTATTTGCTTACAGCTAAAAATATCCATTCCACCAAAACCGGGCAAACCATCTGATGAGAAAAACAGCATGCCGTCTTTACGTGAGTACGGAAACTCTTCGTTACCCGATGTATTTATATCCGGCCCAAGGTTAGCCGGCTTCTCCCATCCGTCTTTTCCTTTTTTACAAACCCATAAATCCATACCACCAAAACCACCCGGCATATCGCTGCTAAAAAATAAATTACTTCCATCATCAGAAATACTTGGGTGCGCAACCGAATAATTTTCTGAGTTATAAGCAAACGGTTTTGCAGTACCCCATGACTTACCGCTTTTTTCGGAAATATACAGTTTAGCGCGGTTTACAAAATCCTTATCTTTTTTGTTTTCAATATAATTTACGCGGGTTAGATAAAGCACATTTTGTTCTTTATTAAAACAAACCGGCCCATCGTGGTAATTTGTATTTATTTTGCCTGAGAAAGGCTTTTTGGAGGAGGAAGGAATTTCATTCTTAAGGTCGGTAAAAAAAACATTGAGATAAGGCTTGCCGTTAAAATCGTACTGCTCATAATTTACAATATCCGCGTTTTGCTCAGATACAAATACCAGTTTGCCATCGTAGATAACCGGAGAAAACTCTGATTTATCTGTATTTATTTCGGCCAGGTTAAGGGCTTCGTATTCTTTTGGCAAAGATTGCCAGGCTTTAATTTCCTTACAGTATTTAACCGCGTTTTTTGCTTTTGCATCGGTAGGGTTTAACTGCAGGTATTTATTAAATTCTTCGAGCGCTTCCTGATAATGATTGTTATTTTTTAAAACCGTGGCATAATTATAATGAGTTGCCGGATCTGCCTTGCCTGATTCAATGGCTTTTTTATAAAACACTTCGGCGTTGCGGTAATCTTTTAATTGCAGGTAGCAATCGGCCAGTTTAATAGTTGCATCGATTTTGTTTTCGCCATTGCCGTTGGCGACTTTAATAAATTTTGGAATAGCATTATAATACTCGCCTTTATTAAAGTATTTAATGCCCTGTTTATACTGGGCGCTTAGTACCTGTGTTACTGCTATTAAAACTAAAACTAAAGAGAGTTTCCTCATAAATTTTCCGGGCCGTTTATTACAAATATCTTGGTGAAAGCATTTTTGATTTAAAAATAGTAAAATTATAGGCAAGCATTATTTCGTGCGATCCACCTCCTACAACACCAATGCGGTTAAAGCCCTGATCGTAGCTATATCCCACTTTAAATTTATCGGTAACTGAATATTGCATCAAACCTACAAGGCCATAGCCCAATCTTAAAGAAACACCCAACCAAAGTTTTTTCTTAATTAAAAAATTACAATTCACGTCTACCGATGCCACACGTTTTGCGTTTCCGCTTTTTAAAATTACAGATGGGTTAATGACCAGGTTTTCGTTAATCAAAAATCCTTTGCCCGCGTAAAGAAAACTATGCGGATTGATACTGAAATTTATTATAGAAGTGTCTTTAACAGAAGAAGAATTTGTATAATTATTAGAAGTGTTATATAAATTGGGATTGGTTAAATGGGTAATAGAACCGCCCAAGTAAAATGAGTTAGTGAAATAATAAAAACCGGTACCAAAATCAACCACAGTTTTAGAGCCCAAATTCTGACTCGGAAAAACCTCTCCCGGGTCCTTATAATCGCTTTGCTTTAAGGTCATGTTATAATTTACCAAGCCGCCCGATAAACCCAAACTTAATTTTCCTTTTCCTAATTTAAAACGATATGCAAAATCAAAATAAGCTGCAGTCCATTTTGTGGGGCCAATGGCTTCGTTTATTAAATGTCCGCCAAGGCCAATGCTTTTAATTGCCAGCGGACCATGCAGACTAATTGTACCTGTGCGTGGCGCACCTTGCATAGAAACCCATTGTTTGCGCAAATCCATAGTAGCGCTTAGGGCTTCTTTACTGCCAATGTAAGCCGGATTTATTACCACCTGGTTAAACATGTACTGACTGTACTGTGGATCCTGTTGCGCAAAAATATTTTGCAAACAAAAAACCAAAATCGATATGTAAATTATTTTTCTCATTTTTTACTTTTTCTATTTTTTACCTCGTACCTCTCATTTCGTACCTCGTACCTTGTATTTATCTTGTTAACTCTACCCAATTTTTTTGCGTTTTGCTTCCTTTTCTGTCAATTACATAAAAATACGTTCCCGAAGTAAGTAGTACTCCGGCATTATCTTTTCCATCCCACACAACTTTTACGTTATCGTATTTTGGTTTATCCCAAACTAATTGTCCCCAGCGGTTAAAAAAGAAAACGTGGTTATCGGGAAATCTTGTTATACCGCTGATAATAAACAAATCATTTAAGCCATCGCCGTTTGGAGAGAACGCGTGATACACGGTATCCTGACACTCTGCTGTTGATGCAGGAATGACCAATGTTTTTGTTAGTGTATTTCCCATGCTATCGGTAATAGTTAAGTTATATGTGCCGGGAGGTAAATTATATATGTTTGAAGTAGTATCTGCCGGCGAAGGGCTTGGGCTCAATGAATATTTTACCGGACCAGCGTAGTTAAACGGATTGGCTACTAAAAATCCGTCTCCTGCGCCCTGACAACTTTCTCCGCCCACATGAATGCTTGCGCCAAAAGCGGTACCGATTTTATAATCGGGCTGTAAAAAACCTTGGGTGTAATAATTGCTTCCGGTATTATCTGTACGCGCAATCGGTTCTCCAATATTAAAACCGTAGTAATTTCCACCAACTACAGTGGTAGTTCCCGCTGTATTTAATACCTGCGGCGGCGGCACATTTGCCTGTGCAAATAATCCGGCGGCCGGAAAAAGAAATATATAAAGTATTTTTTTCATGTTTATATCTAAAATATTATCGACCAATTAAGGCCATCTGAAACAACGCCAATGCTTGTTTTATTTACACCCGAAATAGTTAAGACAAAACTCTGCGACCCTGCGCCGTTTATATTTTGTCCGCAGCAAGCTGTCAATATTATCTGACCTCCTGTATTCGTAGTTCCGTCTACTGTAAATATCAACAACCGCCCCGGACACATGGATGCATCAGGAAGATTGAAGGTTGTATTACCCGATGCTCCCGCCATGTGTACTACGTTTTGGTCGTTTAATGCAAGAGCATTATTTGTGGTTAACCATTTTTTTACCGAAACACCCATGGATGTTTTAACATCTAAACCTGAGGAAGGCATTAGCGCCGCTATACCTACCGGGCCATTCATAAAAACAGCCGAGGGGCCCGTTCCACCCTGGGCTTTAAACGCAGGAGCGTTGCTTGCCTGCGACACCTGCAAGGCAGGCGTCGTGCTTGTGTTATTTGTAACCAAAAAACTTCCTGCCGCACCTGTTCCATTAGTACTTACATTTAAAGCCGGAACAGTATTGGTTGAATTAGTAACCTGAAAATTTGCAGCGCTGCCGGTGCCGCTTGTTGTTGAAAGAAGTGAGGGACCGGTACCTGCTGTACTTACATCTAAACCTGCTGCAGAATTTGTAGCAGATGAAATTGAAAACGCACCCGCGCTGCCCTTACCCTGGTTACTTGCATCAATGGCGGGACTTGTATTAGTTGTCGCTGATACTCTAAAAAAACCGCCAGTTCCCGCTGTGCCGGTAGAAATACCGGCAATACCCGAACCATTGGGCGCAGAGCCCGAATTATAACCTGCAACACCGTAGCCCGAACCTGATACAGTACCACTTATAGCATCACCACTTGCAAAGTTTTGCGCAAATAAAATTGTTGCCGTGCTTGTGCCGGTAACTGTTAAAGGGTAAGACGCAGTTGAAGTTCCTATTCCAACATTTCCCGTAACGGAGGGCGTAATGGTGCTGCCATTTAATTTCCAAAGTCCAACTGTAAATGGGTCAACCCATGTACCGTTCCCGACTGCATCAGATTGTAGAATGAATTTAGGGCCTGGGCCCGTGCTTAATTGAAAACCGTTTGTAGTCATTCCTAATCCACCGGCAAACTCTGCTGCGTAGCCGCTTGGGTCGGCTGTTATTGCATATAAAGTAGGAGCTGTTCCTGATGTAACACTATTATGAAAATATCCTGCAGAGTGTCCGCCCAAATTCTCAGCATCAACAGTAGCACCACCACCGCTGTTATTTTGCACCCATAATCCCGATCCCCCTTGTGCAACACCCGATAAAGCCGTGCCACCAATAGAAGTTGCACGAATGGCCTCGCCACTTCCGGCAGTACTGATATCCATTACTGCTGAACCATTGCTTACGTTTTGTGTTTGAAAATTAATTGCGGGTGAGGTGCTGTTACCGGTAAAAGTAACATTAAGTGCCCCACTACTGTTAGCACTAAAAATATCCAATGTTCCTTGCGGATTGAAAGTGCCTATACCAACTGTATCGCTTAAAACAGCCGGGGTAATTTCTCCATTGGTGCGAATCCATGGTGAAGAGCCTCCACCCGTAAATGATTTCCAAACTAAATTATTTGTGCCGCTTGGGTCTACTTGTAAAATATCTCCGGCAGCTCCTATTGCAGGAGGAAAAATATAATGTGTGCTGCTACCCGAATTTCCAAATTGCACATTGCCTCCGGCTAAAACACGCATGCTCTCGGTGTTATTTGTTTTAATAATTAAATCCTGAAAATTAAGTGTTCCGAAAAAATTTCCGGCGCCTACAAAATTTCCGCCCAAGGTCCAGGTGGCTTGTGCAGGCGATAATAAATGCCAAGCGGTATTTAAGGCATCGTAATACCAAAAACCCGAGGGCGTAAATCCATTGGGGCTGTTTACCTGAAAAACAAGTAATCCGTGATGTAATGCAGAAACCGAAATTGCATTTCTTTCGGCAAATGTCATTCGTGGTATTAATAAACCTTTACCTGCGCTACCGGGTGTTCCGGTATTTACAATATCCAAAACCGCATCGGCAAAAGGAGTTGATGTATTTATTCCTATCGAACTTGAGTCGGCACTTTCAAAAATTAAAGATTTTTTTAATCCGTTACCTGTTGGATTTATTTTAGGAATATTGTCTGCTGTACCGCTAACGCCTGCACCACCACTACCCGATGTTTGCGCGTATAATGCATAAGGCGCGCTCATTAATTGTTGCTGAGCAACTAAACTATAACTTGTGCCATTGGCAGGATCTATATAAACCTCAACCCAAATATTTCCGCCCGACCAAGGAACGGCATTAAAAGTTCCGATTCCTGAGCCCGATGTACTACCTATCACCAGAGAATACAATCCAAACGTATCAGTAAGCACGCTAGTATGAGTTTCGCTATAAACAATCGAGCCAGTATTGGGATTGCCTTGCCATAATTTAAACTCTAAAGCAATATTTGTTTTAGACATTGCGGCACCCGCATTGGTTCGTGCCACACCCTGATAATTTATTCCTTGCGGCGCCTGCGCGAAAAAACTGAAGGATAAAAAAATAAAAAACGAGAAAAAGATTTTTTTAATCATGGTATTTTTAATTTAATTACTAGCGGATAATATGTCCGTTAAAATAAGTTTCAAAAGGGGCATTGCCACCGGTAGCTATACTAATAGGTCCGCCTGTATTCTGAAAAACAACCAGCTGAATCGTATTTCCGGCACTTAGCTGCACATCTACGCCAAGTTGGTTTTGCACAGGGCCTGTAAATCCGTTGGGTAAATGAACTATGGCTTCGCGAAAAGTTCCTCCATTGATTTGCAATCTTAAAACGATATCCTGCGCGCCTATTAATGCGGTAGAAATATTTAAAGTTACACCGGCATCAAAATGGTATGGGCCATTAACAGGCACAGTAAATACACTTCCGTTAAAAGCTCCGCCCGGATTGGTATAATTGGTTGTTCCGAATACTACAACGGTACCACCGCCACCGCTTGAGGTATTAGTGTTGCCACCATCCGCCGAAAAATTTACAGGCGCTGCCCAAATTGCATCGCCCGCCGGGTTAGAAGAAACCAAAACAGCATTAGGTTGCGCACCCACTGTAATTTGCATTTTATCTGCCTGCAAGCCTGCACCGCCGCTAAATTTTCCTGAAAAACTTCCGCCGTTACTTGTAGTTACGTTTAATGCCGGACTTGCATTTGTACCGCCGGAGTTAGAAAAACTTCCTGCACTACCCGAGTTACCAGATTGAGAACCTTGTACAGCATTGCCTGTTCCGCTGGTAGTGGCAAAAATTGCGTTTCCGGCACCGCCACTTTGCGAAAAGAATCCGACATCTCCTGCACCAGAGTTATTTGCATAAATAGTTTTGCTGGTTGCAACTGTTGAGGTATTGGTTGCATAAATCGCGTAACCGGGAGAACCGGCCCCGTTTAAATTAGCGGTAATTGCCGCACCCGCTGCCGCATTATGGTTTACTGTAATTGCGCCATTTGTGTTAGTACTTGTAATATCTAGCTGACTATTTGGGGTTGAATTATTAATACCAATTTCTCCCGTGCTCTTTACTAAAATTCTGTCCGTATTATTTGTTTTGATTACAATATTTTGAGCCGTAGTTGTTCCTAAAATACCTGTAACGCCTAATACATTTCCGGTTGTTAACCAACCGCCGCCATTACCGATTACAGCTGCAGGATTAACCCATTTAGGTATAGCGCCTATACCTTGGGATGTTAGTACGTCTCCGTTTGCACCGGCACTGGGTGCTGCATCTATAATGTGGCCGTTTAATTTTAAGGGGCCGTTAACCAATAAAGCAGGGCCCGTGCCTGTTGTACCGGCAATTAAAGCAGCAGCAGGATTTGCAGCACCCGTTACAGTAAACGCACCCGCAGATGCAGTGTTACCCGAGTTAACAGATTTAAGTGTTGTATTACCTCCACCGGATGCAACATCCAAAGGAGAAACCGGAACCGCGTTATTAATACCAACAGCCGTTCCATTATCAAAAATCAAAGAGGTAGATGATAAAGTATTTCCTGAAGTCCATTTAGGAACATAATTTACAGTACCTCCGCTTAATAAACCAAGAATGGGCGTGTTAACAGCGTTTGTAATTCTTCCCATAGCATCAACAGTAATTTGCGGAACAGTTGTGGCATTACCATATGGATTTGCA
>JBBQRR010000018.1:0-80191 GCA_038214655.1 Bacteroidia bacterium
AAAGCAAAGAGAACGGGGCAATATTTCTCACGCACGGTATATCCGTTTAAGATTACCCAGGGATGCCTCTTGTCTCCCGTTCTCTTCACTAAATCCAGATTTATTTTACAAACATACATGCTGCAAACATACGAGGGATGCAAAGGGCCCGCAGGGGTTCTTTTTGCCAGATTGTTCTTAAGAAAAATAATTTTTAGCCAAAGCGAAATTTCGATTTAGAAACGCATGGCAAAAAAACGGTCCCGCATCTTGCGGGATAGCCTGACCCCGCCCAAAACATAAATTGAAAGAAAATTTTTATCCGGGGTAACGCCCAAAACCATTTTATCCTTATTTTGCTTGGAACAAAACACTTCTCAATAGTAAAAACCAAAATTACAATGCGGGGGCACGCCCAAATAAAACTAAACCCTCGGCACCCAAGGAGTTTCAGGAGCTTTTAAATCGTGCGCCAGTTTGCGGGAGAGCACAAACAAATAATCAGAGAGGCGGTTCAGGTATTTGTAAATAAGTTCTTCCACTTTATCATTCTCGGCAACGCGTAAAACAGAACGCTCGGCACGCCTGCAAACGCAGCGCGCAATATGGCAATAAGAAACAATTTGATTTCCGCCCGGCAAAACAAAACTTTGCATTGGCTCAAGCGTTGTTTCCATAGCGTCAATCTCTTTTTCAAGCAAAACAATATCCGATTCTTTTATTTCGGGCAATTTCATTTTAATTACTTTATCAGGATCGCAGGCAAGTAAAGAGCCCAATGTAAAAAGCCTGTCTTGTACCTCCAATAAAATTGTAACTGTGTTTTTGTCAATGGGCTGATCGCGCAGCAATCCAATCCAAGAATTAAGCTCATCTACATTGCCGTAAGCTTCGATGCGTATGTGTTGCTTGGGTAAACGTGTGCCGCCAATTAAAGAGGTTTCTCCTTTATCGCCGGTTTTGGTATAAATGCGCAATGCCATTTATGAAAAAGATAATACTTTTTTACGGTCTATAGAAGCCTTAATGTCTTCCAATCTTCCTTTGGGAATAGAATTGATAAGATTTTGTGTGTACTCGCTCTTGGGGTTATTGCAAATTTCATCGGCGTCGCCCATTTCTACTATGGTTCCTTCGTTCATTACCACCATGCGGTCGCTCATAAACTTCACCACACTTAAATCGTGCGAAATAAATATATACGTAAACTTAAATTCTTTCTTTAAATCATTGAGCAAATTCAAAACCTGGGCCTGCACCGATACGTCGAGCGCACTTACCGACTCATCGCAAATAATAAATTGCGGATTAAGTGCCAAAGCACGTGCAATACAAATACGTTGTCTTTGCCCGCCGCTAAACTCGTGCGGATACCGATAAAACTGCCTGTCGGTCATGTTTACCTTCTCCAGCAATTCCATTACTTTTTCTTTACGCTCTCTATCATTCTTGTACATGCGGTGTACTTTCATCGGCTCCATAATGGCTTCGCCGATAGTGATACGTGGATTTAAAGAGGAGTAGGGGTCCTGAAAAATAATTTGCATGTTGCGGCGTAGGGCACGCATTTCTTCATTAGGAATAGTGGTAATATCTTTTTTCTTAAAAGTAATAAGGCCCGATGTGGGTTCTACCAAACGTAAAATGGTTCTTCCTAAAGTTGTTTTGCCGCAACCCGATTCGCCAACCAATCCAAGTGTTTCTCCTTCGTAAACATCAAGGCTAACATCATCAACCGCTTTTACAAATTCTGTTGCTTTACCAAATAAACTTTTGTTAATGGGAAAGTACGTTTTTAAATTACGTACTTCTAAAATTTTTGGGCGGCTGTATAATTCGGTATGCCAGTTTTTGCGATCGCTCATGGTAACCGTGGCGCTGTTAAGTGCTTCTTGTACGGTTTGTGTTTTTTCAATAATCTCGCCGGTATTGCTCAGCTCCATAAAATCGGTAATGGTGGGCAAATGGTACAGACGTTTGTCTAAAGGTGGACGGCAAGCAAGCAAGCCTTTTGTATAAGGGTGTTGCGGGTTACTAAAAATATCCATCACCGGGCCCTGCTCTACAATTTGCCCTTTGTACATTACAATAACTTTATCGGCTAACTCGGCAATAACACCCAAATCATGTGTAATAAATAAAATACCCATGTTTTGCTCGCGTTGCAAATCAAGCATTAAATCTAAAATAGTTTTTTGTACGGTTACGTCAAGCGCAGTGGTAGGTTCATCGGCAATAAGAATGCTTGGATTGCAGCTCATGGCCATGGCAATCATTACACGTTGTTTTTGTCCGCCCGAAACCTGGTGCGGATACGAATCTATAATTTGATCGGGGCGCGGAAGTTTTACTTTGGTAAAAAGTTCAAGTGTTTTTTCGCGCGCTTCTTTTTTAGAAATTTTTTGGTGAAGAATTAAAGCTTCCATTACCTGCTCGCCGCAAGTGTAAACAGGATTTAACGAAGTCATTGGTTCCTGAAAAATCATACCCAATTCGTTACCTCTGAAGCTTCGCATTTCGTTTGCCGAAACTTTTGTTAAATCAACCGGCCCTTTGGTATCCGAGTGATAAATGATTTGGCCCGAAGTAATACGCCCCGGAGGATGAGGAATTAATTGCATGGCCGAAAGTGCAGTTACCGATTTACCGGAACCCGACTCGCCAACAATACCAATAGTTTCTCCACGGTGCAGCGTAAACGAAATATCGTTAACGGCTTTAATGATTTCGCTCTCCGTTTTAAATTCGGTTACTAAGTTTTTAACTTCTAAAAGGACTTCCTTTTTATTAATCATACGCAGTAATAATCGCTCAATCTCACGAAGATAGGGGATTTTTACAAATTCTCAAAGGGCTTAGATAAAGACTGTAACAACACCCATAAAATACCCAAAACGAGCCTGTAAATCCAATAAAAAGCTGTTTTTTTAGCACGATTAAACCTTTTTAGTTATTTTTAGTCTAATAAAGAAACATCCATGAATTATAGAACTCTTTTTGTAAAATTTTCATTCCTTTTTTTACTGGCTTCCCCAAAAATTATCGAGGCCCAAAACACCGCCGGCGATGTGCTTTTTGGCGCGGCACAAATCCATGATGTATACGTAAATTTCAGTCAAACCGGTTGGTGGGATTCTTTAACTGCAAATTACACGGCTGATATTTATATGCGCGCTCAGGTAATTATTGATGGCATTACCTACGATTCGGTAGGCGTAAAGTTTAAAGGAAATTCATCATACAATAATCCGGGCATAAAAAAATCTTTAAAAATTGGAATGGACCAATATACGGCAGGGCAGGGCCACGACGGGCTTACCAAATTTAACCTGAACAATAATTTTAAGGATCCCAGTTTTATGCGCGAAAAATTAATGTGCGATTTTGCCAATCAAATGGGTATGCCTTGCCCGCGTGCAACTTATTCAAGGGTATATCTTAATAACGTGTATTGGGGTTTATACAATATTATTGAAGAGGCCGATAAAACTTTTTTAAAAGACAGGTTTGCCGATAAAAAAGGAAATCAGTTTAAAGGTGACCCAAGCGGCGACTTAAAATGGTTGGGAAGTACCGTTAGTAATTATTATACCAAGTACGAACTTAAAACCAATAACACGGCAAATAACTGGAGCGATTTGGTGCATCTTATTGATAAAATAAATAATACAAGCACTGCAAGTTTTCATGATTCTTTAGAAAGCGTAATGGAAACAAGTTCTGTTTTGCGGGGCTGGGCACTTACCAATATGTTTGCCGATTTGGATGCTTATCTGGGCTCGGGACATAATTATTATGTATACGACGATAGTATTACTAATAAGTTTCATTATATATTATGGGATGTAAACGAGGCTTTCGGGAATTTTAATATGGGAATGTCTACCACCACTATACAAAACCTGAGTATGTTTTGGATTAGCAGTCCGGCAACCAACCGACCGCTTTACAATAAGATGTTGGCTAATGCAACTTATAAAACTGCTTTGGTAAATGAATTTTGTACAATGATGAATTACTTTAACAATGCTTTGCTTGATCCGAAGATTGACAGCCTGAAAAATTTAATAATGACCGATGTGCAAAATGACACTAATAAATTTTACACGTATAACGATTTTTTAAATAATATTAACAGCACCGTGGTTGTTGGTGGCGGCATGGGGACTTTTAATATTATAGGATTAAAACCTTTTATTCAAAATCGGCATACTGCAATTACGAACGAACTTGCTACTTGGAATTGTTTTGTAGGGATTAATGAAAATAAGGCAGCTGATAGTTTTGAGTTGTTCCCTAATCCTTCGCAAGGAAATTTGGTTACTGTAATTGCTCCCGCCGAAATTACCGGGATTGAAATTTACAATTTAGCGGGCAGCAAATTGGTCGAAATAAAAAATACCGGTAAAACCGAATATACCTTGGATACCGAAGGGCTGAGTAGCGGAATTTATTTTGTAAAAGTAAATGGCTTATCGGTTAAAAAACTGGTTATAAGCAAATAATACCATTCCTGCTTTTAATTTAATAAAAAGCTTGGGCATAAGCAGCTCTTATTTTTAGGCAAAACTTATACTTTCTTTTACCAAAAAGATTGTTTTTCTTTGTGAAACAGATATACTCAGATGAAATGTAGCGAAGCCTTTGGCGCAGCGAAATTCCATTAGGCAATTAAAAACAAATTACTACTGATGAAAGACAAAATAAAACAGCTTGAAGAAAAAAAAGCCGAAGCTTTATTGGGCGGCGGTGCCAAGCGTATAGAGGCTCAGCATAAAAAAGGAAAACTTACGGCTCGCGAACGCGTTCATTTTTTAATGGATGAAGGAAGTTTTGAAGAGATAGGGATGCTTGTTACACATCGCAGCAACGATTTTGGCTTAGAGAATGAAAAATATTTGGGCGATGGAGTTGTTACCGGTTACGGAACTATTCATGGAAGATTGGTTTATGTTTTCTCGCAGGATTTTACGGTTTTTGGCGGTTCTCTTTCTGAAACGCATGCCGAAAAAATCTGTAAAATAATGGATTTAGCTATGCAAAACGGCGCTCCGGTTATTGGTTTAAACGATAGCGGTGGCGCACGTATACAAGAAGGCGTTGTTTCTTTAGGAGGGTATGCCGATATTTTTTATAGAAATGTTTTATCGTCGGGAGTTATCCCGCAACTTTCTGCTATTATGGGTCCTTGTGCAGGAGGTGCAGTATACTCGCCTGCTATGACCGATTTTATTTTGATGGTAGAGAACACCTCCTATATGTTTGTTACCGGCCCTAACGTGGTAAAAACAGTTACGCACGAAGAAGTTACCAGCGAAGAATTAGGCGGCGCGATGACGCATGCAAGTAAAAGCGGCGTTACGCATTTTGCCTGCGCCAACGAGATGGAGTGCATAAATTATTTGAAACAACTTTTAAGTTACGTGCCTCAAAATTGCGAAGAAACGCCTCACTCTCTTCCGTACGAAAGTAAAAACGAAGTAAGGCCCGAGTTGAATAAAATTATTCCCGAAAATGCCAATCAGCCTTACGATATGCGCGAAGTGATTAACGGAGTAATTGATGCGGATACTTTTTTTGAAGTGCATAAACATTATGCCGAAAATATTGTAGTTGGTTTTGCGCGCCTGGCCGGAAGAAGTATTGGCATCGTTGCAAATCAGCCTGCTGTTTTAGCAGGTGTGTTAGATATTCACTCGGCGCAAAAAGCGGCACGTTTCGTTCGTTTTTGCGATTGCTTTAATATTCCTCTCTTAGTATTTGAAGATGTGCCGGGCTTTTTGCCGGGAACCGATCAAGAGTGGAACGCAATTATTACCAATGGTGCAAAATTATTATATGCATTCAGCGAAGCAACAGTGCCGCGCATTACAGTTATTACGCGCAAAGCTTATGGTGGAGCGTATGATGTGATGAATAGCAAACACATTGGTGCCGATATGAATTACGCCTGGCCCACAGCCGAAATTGCGGTGATGGGTGCCAAAGGCGCCGCCGAAATTATTTTTAAAGGAGAAATTACGGCTGCAAAAGATAAAGACGCCAAGTGGAAGGAAAAAGAAGCCGAATATCAGGCAACTTTTGCAAATCCGTACCGCGCGGCCGAGCGTGGCTTTATTGACGAAGTAATAAAGCCTGAAGAAACCCGCGAAAAACTAATAAAGGCGTTTAAGATGCTGGAGAACAAAGTGGCCAAGCTTCCTAAGAAAAAACACGGCAATATACCTCTATAAAAAGGCTTTAAAACTTATCGGCAAAATTGCGTACTTTTATAGCTGTGCGCAGACTTATTTTTATATGTATTATCTCCCTACCCTTATTTGCAAAGGCGCAACAAGCTGTTAATTCAGACTCGCTTTATGAGGAATTCAGAAAGCAATTATACAGCGCAAATTCCTACGACCTCAAAATAATTAAAACATTACGAAACAGCGCTGCAACAAACAAAACGGCCGCCTTCTATTTAAATCTTGCCAATGCCGACATGTATTTAAATGAAGGCGAAAAAATGAAGGCCTTTGATTGCTCGAAAAACGCATTGGATATTGCAAACGAATTAAAATGTGATTCGCTTATTTTCAGGGCGCATTATAAGACGGGCCTTGTTTATATGGACCTCAATGATTTAATAAAGGCATTGCCACAATTTAATGAAGCACTTTTATTAATTAAATCGGTAAAAAATTTGAATGCAAAAATTCTTTTGTATAAAGATATTGCTTTGCTGTACAGCTATCTGGATAAAAATGAAATTTCAATTGAGTATTTACTGAAAGTTGAACCGCTTATTATTGAATCGGGTAATAAAAAAACTTTGGGTAATGTGTATAATAACCTCGCCATAAATTATATGGATTTAAAAGACTCGGCACGAGCCCTTAACTATTTCACAAAAAGTATTGCGGTAAGAACGGAAGTAAGAGATAGTCAGGGTTTGGCGCAAGTGCAAAATAATTTAGGAACCCTTTATTATACTTGTGGCCAATATGCAAAATCGCTCGACTATTATATGCGGGGGCTTGAAGCCCGTAGAAAAGCCGGTAATCCTTATACAGGTTTAATAGAATCTAAAATAAATATTGGAAAAGCTTATAATAAGTTGAATCAGGCGGATAAGGCCAAAGCCATCTTGGAAGAAGCCAGAGACGAAGCAGTAAAAATCGGCCACATTGAAACAGAGCGTCGCGCAGATGAAGAGTTGTTGGAAATATATAATAAACTTGGAGAATATAAAAAGGCATTTGAATTGCAAACGCGCTATTATATTATTAAAGACAGCCTTTATGGTTTGAATAAAAAAGAACAGATAAGCAAACTTGGTTTTGAAAATAAAATGCGCGAAGACAGTGTGAAGCATGCAGAAATACAACGAAAAGCGTCGGCCGTTTATGATGAAAAGGAAAAACGCACTTCTCTGATACGAAATATTTTTATAGGAGGTTTTGTAATGGTGCTGGTGGTAGCATTTCTTTTGTATAAGCAGGTTAAGCGTATACAACTGGCCAATAAAATTATTGAAGAACAAAAAAATGAGATTGAAGTAAAGCAAAAGGAAACTATGGACAGCATTAGATATGCACGTCGCATTCAGCAATCCTTACTGCCTAACGAATGGATTATGGAAAAAAACATCAATAAATTAAAGTCGCAAATAAAAGATAAAACTGTTTAGTAAATTTACTTTATGAAACCTTTAGGTATCTACTTTTATGTATGTTCGCTGTTTTTTTGTGTTGGTAATGCGCAGGAAAACCCGGCTGCGCGAAAGATTGGTAAAATAGATTCGTTACGTATTGAAGTAAACCGCGGTGCAAATGATACTAATAAAGTAAATAACTGTTTCCGATTGCTGCGCGAATTTATTAAAACCGGAACCTTTGACAGTTGCACAAAATATGCCGAGAGCGCTCTTGCCTTATCTATAAAATTGGATTTTGCAAGGGGAAAATCGGGTAGTTATAATAATCTGGGCGTTATAAACCATTACCTGGCAAATTATCCAATGGCGCTTGAATATTATGAGAAAGCGCGCAAGATTCGTGAGGCCTTGCATGATAAAAAAGCCGTTGCAAGTTCATATAGTAATATGAGCAAGATTTATTATAATCAGGGAAATTACCCCCTGGCGCTTGAATGTATATTTAAAGCTCTCGCAATAATTGAGAAAACCGATGACAAAAACACGCAGGCTTCTTTGCTAAACGATGCAGGAAATTTGTATTTAACAAAACCTGCTAAAGCTCTTGAGTATTACCAAAAATCATTAAAAATATACGAAGAAATAAACGGGAAGCAAGGAATTGCCAATGGAAATAATAATATAGGGGTAATTTACTCGGGACTAAAAGATTACGATCATGCCCTTATATATTTTGCAAAGGCTTTGAAATTGAAAGAGGAGATTGGTGACAAAAAGGGGCAGGCAAACACGTATGATAATATTGGCGGAATTTATGTGGAACAAAAAAAATATGCTGAAGCTTTAGAATACCATTTTAAATCGTTGAACATTAATCGCGAAATGGGAGAAAAATATACGATGGGGCCACCGCTAAATTACATTGCGACTGTTTATTCTAGGATGGGTAATTATAAACAAGCCCTGCCTTATGCATTGCAAAGTTTGGAGATGGCGAAAGAGGTAAAGTCTTTCGAACACATTAGAGAATCAGAAAATACCCTAAGAGATATTTATGACAAAACCGGAAACCCTATAGAGGCGTATAAACACTATATGGGTTTTATTGCCGCGCGTGATAGTATTTACAACGAAGATAATACCAAGCAAACTGTTAGGGCCGAAATGAATTTTGAATTTGAAAAGCAAAAGGCGATTGAGCAGGCAGAGCAGGAAAAAAAGGATATAGTGGTGAAGGAGGAGTTGCAGCGCAAAGAACTTGAAAAGAATTTTTTTATTGCCGGATTTGTGCTGGTATTACTTTTTACTTTTATACTGTACCGAAACTACCGTCAAAAGAAAAAAGCAAACGAATTGTTGGCATTGCAAAAAGCGGAAATTGAATTGCAAAAAGCATTGGTTGACGAAAAAAACCACGAGGTTACCGACAGCATTAGATATGCACAGCGAATTCAAAGTGCACTTTTAACTTCCGAGCAATATGTGAAAAAGCATATTCCTGATTTTTTTATTTTTAACAAGCCAAGGGATATTGTGAGCGGTGATTTTTACTGGTTTCTTAAAAGCGGAAGCCGCGTGTATGCTGCAACTGCCGATTGCACCGGTCATGGTGTGCCGGGAGCATTTATGAGTATGTTGGGAATAAATTTTTTAAACGAAATTATTATTGAAAGAAAAATAAAAGAACCCGGAGCCATACTGGATGCCCTACGAGCTGAAATTATCGGCGCGCTTAATCCGGAAGGCACCCTTGAACTGGCAAAAGACGGTATGGATATAGTACTTTGTTGCTACGACATGGAAACCCTGAGTCTCACATACGGGGCAGCCAATAATTCTTTTTACCTGGTGCGCAACGGAATTATTTTTGAACAAAAATTCGATAAAATGCCTGTAGGTGTTTATAACGACGTGCAGAAAAATTTTACTACTTACACACTTCCTTTACAAAAAGGAGATCTTATTTACACTTTTACCGATGGGTACGCCGATCAATTTGGCGGTCTTAAAGGAAAAAAATTTAAGTACAAGCAACTCGAAAAATTACTATCGGATAGCAGCCATTTATCAATGACCGAGCAAAAAAATGTTTTGGAGCACACCCAGGATGATTGGAGAGGCAATTTGCAGCAAGTAGATGATATTCTTATAATAGGATTGCGCGTATAATGGGTTTTACCGAAAACATAGGGCTGGCAAAAAAACTTTCTTTCAAGAAACTGGCAAATGCTTTTTCTGTTTTTGTCTCTTATCACCGTTCGCGTATCACTAAAAAAAACAAACACGAAGGATTTCCTATTTCTTTAAATTTTGAGCCTACTACCAGTTGTAATTTGCGTTGCCCCGAATGTCCCAGCGGCTTGCGTTCTTTTACAAGGCCAACAGGAATGCTTGAGCAAAAAGGTTTTCAAAAAACTATTGACGAATTAAGTGATACACTTATTTATCTTACTTTTTACTTTCAGGGCGAGCCCTATCTGAATCCATCTTTTTTGGATATGGTAAAATATGCTTCGAAAAAAGATATTTACACATTTACATCTACCAACGCGCATTATCTGGATGATGAAAATGCAAAACGCACTATCGAATCAGGTTTGGATAAATTAATTATTTCTATTGACGGAACTACGCAAGAAGTTTATGAGCAGTATAGGGTAGGAGGTAAATTGGATAAAGTACTTGAGGGAACAAAGAATATTATTGCCTGGAAAAAGAAATTAAAAAGCAAAACTCCTTACATTGTTTTTCAGTTTTTAGTAGTAAAACCTAACGAGCATCAGATAGAAGATGCAAAAAAACTCAGCAAAGAATTGGGTGTTGACGAAATAAAATTTAAAACTGCGCAAATTAATGCGTTTGAAAATGGCAGCGATTTAATTCCCGAAAATCAAAAATACTCTCGCTATAAAAAAGATGAGTCAGGCAAATTCTCAATAAAAAATTTATTGTTAAACCAATGCTGGCGTATGTGGAGCGGCTCAGTAATTACGTGGGACGGAATGGTGGTGCCCTGCTGTTTTGACAAAGACGCTCAGCATAAATTGGGCGACGTAAAAGAAACATCGTTTATGGAAGTTTGGCATAGCCCGATGTATAACAGTTTTCGCTCCTCAATCCTTAAATCCCGTAAGGAAATAGATATTTGCCAAAATTGCAGCGAAGGAACTAAGGTTTGGGAAGAATAGCGACCTGTTTGCGACGACCGGTTAATAAAGTTAATCTAAATTATTTGCGTAATTCACTCAAAAAGGTACTTTTGACAAGCTTAAAAATAACATATGAAAGAAGTATATATTGTAGCAGCCGTACGCACACCAATAGGTTCGTTTAATGGCGCTTTATCAACCGTATCAGCAACAAAATTAGGAGCCGCAGCAATTAAGGGCGCTCTGGATAATATAAAATTAGCACCTACCGAGGTACAGCAAGTGTACATGGGCTGTGTGTTACAAGGTAATTTGGGTCAGGCCCCGGCGCGCCAAGCTGCAAAATTTGCAGGCTTGCCTAACGAAACACAGTGCACAACCGTAAACAAAGTTTGCGCATCCGGAATGAAATCGGTAATAATTGCCGCGCAAAATATTATGTTGGGCGACGCGGATGTAATTGTTGCCGGAGGAATGGAAAACATGACGGCAGTGCCGTATTATTTGGATAATGCACGCAACGGTTACCGCTTAGGTAATGGTGTTGTGATTGACGGATTGGTGAAAGATGGTTTAACCGATGTGTATCATCAAAATCACATGGGCAACTCGGCCGAGCTTTGTGCGAAGGAAATGAAAATTACCCGTGAAGAGCAGGATGCTTTTGCTATTGAATCGTATACACGTTCGGCAGCAGCATGGAAAGCCGGAAAATTTACTGAGGAAGTTGTTCCATTAGTAGTTTCTACACGCAAAGGTGATGTTACTGTTAGCGAAGATGAAGAATATAAAGCGGTGAGTTTTGATAAAGTTCCAACACTAAAGCCCGTGTTTGATAAAGCAGGTACTGTTACCGCAGCAAATGCTTCTACATTAAACGACGGCGCTTCTGCACTTGTTTTAATGAGCAAAGAGAAAGCAGAAAAATTAGGATTAAAACCATTGGCAAAAATTTTGTCGTATGCAGATGCCGAGCAGGCGCCCGAGTGGTTTACTACAACTCCATCAAAAGCAATTCCTGCCGCAGTTGCAAAAGCCGGTTTAAAAATGAGCGACATTGAGTTTTTTGAAATCAACGAAGCGTTTTCGGTTGTATCAATTGCTAATAACCGTTTAATGAATTTGGATCCTAAAAAAGTAAATATTAACGGAGGCGCGGTTTCATTAGGGCATCCTCTTGGCTCTTCAGGTTCTCGAATTATTGTAACATTGCTTCACGTACTAAAACAACAAAACGCACGCTATGGTGCTGCCGGTATTTGTAACGGTGGTGGTGGCGCAAGCGCAATAGTAGTTGAAAGAGTTTAAAGTTTGTTGTTTAAAGTTGTGTTGATTGTATTTAACTTTAAACTTGTAACTTTACACTTTAAACTTATCCCATGTTTGGAGTTTGTAACCAAAGTATAGTGCCCTGCAGAAAAGAACCTGCACACCGTAGCGAAATGGTTACGCAGCTTTTGTTTGGGGAGCATTTTACCGTCTTAGCTGAAAGCGAAGATTGGCTGCATATTAAAACCGCATTTGATAATTACGAATGTTGGATTAACAACAAACAATTTCTCCCTATAAAACCTGCTACTTTCGAACAATTAGAAAAAGTTCGTCAACCTTTATCGTCGGAGCCTGTACAATTATTACAGCATAAAAATTCTTCTTCGTTTCTTACAATTGTATTAGGCACAACATTGCCTTTTTTACGCGGAAGAAATTTTTCTTTAGAAACTCAAGAATACGAATTTACCGGAGAACACATTTTACCCGACCCTTTAAAACTTACTCGGGCAAAATTAGTTGCAAGCGCAAAAACATTTTTAAATGCCCCGTATTTATGGGGTGGCCGAACAATATTCGGAATAGATTGCTCGGGCTTTACGCAAATGGTTTTCAAACTAAACGGCTTTAAATTATTGCGCGACGCATACCAGCAGGCAGAATTGGGCGAACATTTGTCATTTGTAGAAGAATCTCAACCCGGCGATCTTGCCTTTTTTGATAATGAAGAAGGAAAAATTACACATGTAGGTTTAATTATTGAAAACGGACAAATAATTCATGCCGCCGGTAAAGTACGCATTGATAAATTAGACCATTACGGTATTTTTAACGGCGATACCAAAAAATACTCGCACCATTTACGGGTGATAAAACGGGTTATTTAAAACGCTTCCAAATCCGCTGTATTGGCGTGAACAGGCCGCGCCTAGGGCGCTCATTAAATTTCTCTAAACATTAGGCTATAAAGAGTGGCCTCCTTCGGAGCCCTGTGGGAATATTCTGCGGTGTAAATTTTGGTTCCTATAGGTTAAATGCAATATACCCCGTAGGGGTAAACTGTTTCTAACAACGCCAACCTAAAATTTGTCTGAGCCCCGTAGGGGCGGCCCATTCACGCTAACATATGACACATTCTTATTTGGCCGGAAGTATCTGATTATTTTAAATCCCAGCCTTTAGAAATTAAATGTGCTTTGCATTTGGGACAAAATTCTTTTTCTTCGTCGGTATGATTTTTTCCTTCGGCATCGCGCATAAAGCAGGTGTTTACGGGGCAATGCGGCAAGCCCTGCGTGTGGCCCAGCTCGTGACAAGATAATTTAAAGAATTGCGTTAAGGTATTTTTCTTTGATAGGCGAAAGTAAGAAACCACGCAGGCATTGCCCGGCTGAAAGCCTAAACCCATAATGCCGTAATCAGCAATTTTGTCTTTGGTATGAGAGATGTCTTTACTTGTCATACCAATGCTTACATGTCCGCCTTTAGTTATTGTACTCAAATAATCAATCAAAGAATCGGCTCGGTAACGATTTCGTGGTTTGTAATAAGCGGATTTTGGTAAAGCGATTGCTTTTTTTACTTCGATGTGCGTGTAAATTTTAGAAAGCTCGGTATAAACGTAGTCTACATATTCTTTAGGTATGTCCTCAAAAGGTTGAATGTCGATGATGATAGGAGGATCGGTTTTTTTATTTTGAGAAATTGGAATATTTTTTAATGATTCTTCTTTTGAACTCTGGCAGGCGAGTACTAAAATAAATAGTAAAGGAAGTATAAGTATTTTCTTTGATTTCATTTTGTTCTTAACTGAGATAATAAGGAGCTTATCTGGTCGGCTAGATGTTGGCCATCGGCATGGATAAAGTCATCCCAACATGAAGTTGGGAGAAACCAAAAATCAAGTTGTTTTAGCTGAGAAACGTATCCGTTTTTCAATTTAGCTATACTGTCACTTAATGCTCTATGAAATTCTTGTGCCGAAAAAAACGGCCCTGAGTAACCACCGGTGTATTCACTTGCCAGTTGCTCGGCTTCATCGAGTAGTTTCAGTAGTTCTTGCATTTGAGTTTCTTTATTCATTAATAGTTAGGAATAAAAAAGTAGAATTACTTCACTTCAAACTTATAAACCACTCCGTCCTTCATCACAAATTTTACTTTTTCCAAAAGTGTAATATCATCCAACGGGTTTCCAAAAACAGCAATGATATCGGCGTATTTGCCTTTGGTAATTGAACCCACTTTTGCTTTCCAATCTAACAAATCAGCGGCGCTCATAGTTGCGGATTGTATCGCCTGCATGGGCGTCATTCCCGCTTCTACCATGTACTTAAAATCTTTTCCGTTCAAGCCGTGAGGCATAACCGCCGCATCCGTTCCGTATGCAATTTTTACTCCGGCCTTTACTGCTTTTTTAAAACTTTCTAATTTAAGTGTGCGCAAACTTTTTGCCTTGTTAATAATTTTTGCCGGATAACCTTTAGCACCAAAACTTTCAATTATATAATCAACCGCATACAAAGTTGGTACCATGTACACATTATATTTTTTCATCAAAGCAATAGCCTCGTCATCCAAAATACTGCAATGCTCTACCGAATTGACTCCCGCCTCAACAGCCATTTTAATTCCCTCGGTGCCGTGAGCATGCGCGCAAACTTTTCTGCCCCACATATGCGCTTCATCACACAAGGCTTTCATTTCTTCAAAAGAATATTGCGGAGCGCCTACACTTTCTTCTTCACTCAAAACTCCTGCGGTAGCCATAAATTTTATCCAGTCGGCGCCCCATTTAATATTGTTGCGCACGCGTTTTCTTATTTCATCAATGCCGTCTGCAACACCGGTATAATCTTTATTGTATTTCCAATCTATGTTGGGATTAAAGCCGGTTAAATCTGCATGCCCGCCTGTTGCTCCAAGAGCGAAAGTTGAAACCAAAAGGCGCGGACCCGGAATAATTCCTTTATTAATTGCGTTGCGCAACGAAACATCCATCAATGCAGGAGCACCTACATCTCTGCACATGGTAAATCCTGCTTCGAGTGTACGTTTTGCTAAAATGTGTGCTTTAATTGCTTTATCAATATCTGTTTCTCTAAAAATATCTTCGTAATAATTATTGCTCGGATCGCCCGTCAAGTGCACGTGGCAATCAATTAAACCCGGCAAAACGGTTGCATTGCTCAAATCAATTATTTCGGCGCCGGCAGGAATAGTAAGATTAGGCCCGACATCAATAATTTTATTGCTGTCTATTAAAATTATTTGATTTTCGAGTACCACGCCTTTTTCGGTGTCCACAAACTTGCCCGCTTTAATGGCTTTTATTTTTGATTGCGTAAATCCGCTTAAAGAAGCGATAAGCAAAAGACTCAGGAATTTTAATTTCATAAATTGATTTTATATAGAGGTAAAAGTAGGAATATTTCAGTAATACAGGCCATTAATCACTAAACCCTAAGCACTTGCGCCTTTCAGCACCAATCCCTAACCACTAATCCCTAATCACTTTACTCTATCTTTTTTTGCCTATTTTAGCTCCTTCAAAAAACAGCCCATGAATCTGATAAAAAAACTCGCATTAGCCCTCTGCATTCTTAATTCAACATTCTTAATTTCTCAAATACAAACCTTCCCTACTAACGGAGCGCCAAACCCAAATCATAATTACTACGCGTTTACAAATTGTTCGTTGCACGTGGATGCAAATACTACCATTGTCAATGCAACGCTCTTAATTAAAGACGGACAAATTATGGAAGCGGCCGAGAAAGTTGTTCTACCTGCGGGTGCAGTTACGGTTGACTTAAAAGGAAAACATATTTACCCTTCGTTTATTGAAATGTACAGCGATTACGGCATGACCGAAGCAAAATCAACGCCCCGCAATTTTTTTGGCGGCCCGCAAATGGAAAGCAATATCAAAGGCGCTTACGGATGGAATCAGGCAATTAAATCGGATATAGATGCAAGTAAAATTTTTACAAATAACGAAGCAAAAGCAGATGAACTTCGCAAACTTGGATTTGGTACAGTACTAACTTCAGGTAAAGATGGCATTGTGCGTGGCAGTGGTGCATTGGTATTATTAAACACGCAGAAAAAGGAAAACGAAAATATTATAAAAGATAAAGCCGCTGCGTTTTATTCTTTTAATAAAGGAAGCTCAACACAAGACTACCCTTCTTCATTAATGGGCAGCATCGCTTTGTTAAAACAAACTTTTTTAGATGGCCAATGGTATGCGGCTAATAAAACTAAAGCAGAATACAATATTTCGCTCGAAGCATTTAATGGCTTACAAACATTGCCTTCTATCATTGAAGTCAGCAGCAAATTAAGCGCCCTGCGCGCCGATAAAATTGGCGACGAGTTTAAAGTAAAATATATCATTAAAGGTGTAGGCGACGAATATCAGCGCATACATGATATGGAATTAACTAATTGTAAATTTATTATTTCTTTAAACTTTCCGGATGCATTTGATGTGGAGGACCCATATGACGCGGAACTTGTATCAACAGCCGAGTTAAAGCATTGGGAGATGGCACCTGCTAATGCAAAATTTTTACAGGATAATGCTATTTCTTTTGCAATCTCAACGGCTGATTTAAAAGACAAAACTAAATTTTGGAAAAATTTGCGCAAAGCAATTCTTTATGGTTTAGAAGAAAAAAATGCTTTTAAAAATTTAACCACGGTTCCTGCCGAAATGCTGGGCGTTAGTGATAAAGTGGGAGCCCTTAAAAAAGGAATGATGGCTAACTTTATTATCACCAATAAAAATGTTTTTGAAGAAGGTGCTGTAATTTATGAAAATTGGGTGAATGGAAATGCTTACAAAATCAGTGATATCAACGCACCGGATGTTCGCGGTAAGTACGATTTAAACTATAACGGACTCAAATATAAAATTGAAATAGGAGGTGAGCCAGACAAATTAAACTCAAGCATCATTTTAAAAGACACCATCAAATCAAACCTTACTTTAACCTTTAAAAACAATAGCGCCGTTTTTTATTTTAATAAAGATACATTGACGCTTGTGCAATGTCAGCTGAATTATAATGCTGCTTCAACTTCATTCACAGGTAAAGTAGAGTCCGGTAGCGGAATGTGGTACGATGCAAACTTGACCCGCACCGGCGATGCTACAGAGAAAAAGAAAGACGATAAGAAAAAGGAAATTCCCACTTACGGCGAAGTGTTTTATCCGTTCTCTTCTTTTGGTCGCCCCGAACTTAAAGAGAATGTCGTACAACGTTTCAAAAATCGCTTAAGCGCCATTATTATTAAAAAAACTACGGTGTGGACCAACGACACAAGCGGAATTTTAAAAGAGCAGGATGTTTATATTGTAGAAGGAAAAATTGTGCGCATTGCACCAAACATAGATCCTGCTAAAAATGCTTTCGCAAAAATTATTGATGGTAAAGGAAAACATTTAACTGCCGGTATTATTGATGAGCACTCGCACATAGCAATAAGCGAGGGTGTAAATGAAGGAACGCAGTCGTCGAGCGCCGAAGTGCGCATAGGCGATGTGGTTAATAGCGAGGATATAAATATTTACCGCCAGCTAAGCGGCGGCGTTACCAGCGCGCATTTATTGCATGGTTCTGCCAATGCAATTGGCGGGCAAACGCAATTAATAAAGTTACGCTGGGGTTTAGCGCCCGAAGAAATGAAATATGAAAAAGCTGATGGCTTTATCAAATTCGCTCTGGGCGAAAACGTAAAGCAAAGTAATTGGGGAGAAACTAACAGCGTTCGTTTTCCACAAACAAGAATGGGTGTAGAACAAGTTTATTACGATTATTTTACCCGCGCCAAAGAATACGAAGCGAAATGGAAATTATTTAGCGAAAGTAAAGAGAAAGTAAAAATTGCTCCACGAAGAGATTTAGAACTGGAAGCTTTGGTAGAAATTTTAAATAAAAAAAGATTTATCACTTGTCACAGCTATGTAAAAAGTGAAATTGAGATGTTGATGCATGTAGGAGATAGTATGGGCTTTAAGGTAAATACGTTTACGCATATTTTGGAAGGATACAAAGTGGCAGATAAAATGAAAGCGCACGGCGCTGCTGCCTCTACTTTTTCCGACTGGTGGGCTTATAAAATGGAAGTGATGGATGCTATTCCGTATAATTCAGCATTGCTGATGAAAATGGGAGTTGTTACTGCGGTAAATAGTGATGACGCAGAAATGGGAAGAAGGTTAAATCAGGAAGCCGCGAAAGCTGTTAAGTATGGCGGATTAAGCGAGGAAGAAGCTTGGAAACTGTGTACGTTAAATCCTGCCAAAATTATGCACATAGATGATAAAGTTGGAAGTGTTAAAGTTGGTAAAGTGGCCGATTTGGTATTGTGGAGTGATAATCCGCTTTCGATTAATGCTAAAGCTGAAAAAACTATTATCGACGGAATAATTTATTACGATAACGAAGAAGATGCAAAACTTCGCGAAGAAATAAAAAAAGAGCGTGCCCGTATTATTGCCAAAATGATTAAAGAAAAACAAAACGGTGCCACTACACAAAAGCCCGGCCCAAAACGCCGCGGACTGTACCATTGTGATACCATGGAAGACGGAACCTTGAATGCAGAATTAAGAATGCAAAATTAAGAATTGAAAAAAATACAAATTTAGAACAAGTATTATGAAGAAAATTATTAAATCAGGGAATTGGCTGTTATCATTCTGCATTCTTAATTCTGCATTCTTAATTGCGCAAACGCCAACCCCTGCGCCTAAGCAAACCAAATCAGTATTGATATCGGGCCTGATAATACACATTGGTAACGGTAAGGTAATCGAAAACGGCGTTATAGGTTTTAAAGACGGAAAAATTACACTGGTTGCCGATGCTACAACTATTAAAATAAGTGCGGGCGGCTATGATACCAGTTATGCTTTAAACGGTTCTCATGCTTATCCGGGGTTTATTGCTGCCAATACAACTTTAGGAATTACGGAGGTGGATGCAGTTCGTTCTACCAATGATTTTAGCGAAGTGGGCGGCTACAATCCGCACGTACGTTCGCTCATTGCTTATAATGCAGAGGGAAAAGTAATTACTACGGTTCGCACCAACGGAGTGTTATTTGCGCAGGTAACTCCGCGCAGAGGAACAATTTCCGGTACATCAAGTATTATGGCTTTGGATGGATGGAATTGGGAAGATGCAGTTTTGAAAAAAGATGATGGCGTGCACATGAATTTCCCTAAAATAACTTTCCGCGCACAATTTAATATAGAAGGGCCCGATGTGCCAACCGCAGGAAATACAAAATATGATGAGCAAATAAACGAACTTAAAAAATTTTTCTCTGACGCCAGAGCATATTGCTTAACAACCCCCGAGGAGAAGAATCTTCGCTACGAAGCTATGCGCGGTGTTTTTGCAGGAACACAAAATTTGTACATGCATGCCGATTTTGTAAAAGATATTATCGCCGCCATAAATTTTGCTAAGCAGTTCGAAATTAAAAAACCGGTTATGGTAGGCGGAAACGATTCGTGGAAGATTACCAAATTGTTAAAGCAAAATAATATTCCGGTAATGATTACGCGCTTGCACAGTTTGCCCGAGGCAGATTTTGATGATGTGGATTTGCCTTACAAACTTGCTTATTTATTACAAAAAGATTCTGTTCAGTTTTGTTTGCAGGATGCGGGCGATCAGGAAGGGCAGCACGCGCGTAATATTCCGTTTTTAGCAGGAACTGCCCGTGCCTACGGTTTAACTAATGAGCAGGCAGTGGCTTCTGTATCTTATAATACAGCTAAAATCTTAGGAATTGATAAGCAAACAGGAAGTTTGGAAGTAGATAAAGATGCTTCGTTTTTTATTAGCACAGGCGATGCTTTGGACATGATGACAAATAATATTATCTTAGCCTTTATAAACGGCAAAAAATTAATGTTGACTAACACGCAGCAGGAACAATATCAACGCTACAGTAAAAAATACGGTATAAAGCCATAAACAATTTTAAAATGAAATCAAAGACTCACGAATGCATTAACCCAAAAAATTTAAAAATGACAAAAAAAATAATCGCACTTTCAATTATCGCAATCGCTTTTTTATATTCTTGTAAAAAAGATACGGGCCCCGCAGCCGGTACTCCTCCAGCCGCCGCACGTTTGCGCTTTGTATATAAATTTGATTCAACGCAGGTGCGTTTAAATAATTTTGGACAAGCTTCATCCATGCCCGCCGGCAACAGGGCGCAAAATCCAAAGTTTAACAGTATGGCAGCGCATTACATTGAAATGGCTAAAAATGATATTACTGCTGTTGGTGGTGGAACAGTTTTGTATGTTACGCCATCTGTTACAACCGGAATTACAACCGGTACATTTACCAATGCAATAGATTTTGATCAGCAACCGGTAAAAGGTCAGGGAGAAGAATTTTATTCGGTTCCGCTTTCGTCAGTTGCGCCCGGCTCTTATAAATGGCTGCGTATTTCGTTGGCTTATCAGAACTACGACATAAAATATAAATTTACTTACATGACCGTGCCGTATTATTTTACCGGGACGATAGCTTCATTTATTGGCTACAACACCTGGATTAATTCGTATAAAATAAAAACGCAAACCATGGCCGTTAATGCAAATAAATTGCAGGGCTATTGGGGATTTGAAACTTCTTATACTATAGGAACGGTTACCTCTACAACCACTTCGGTAGGGCAGTCCCCTTCAGGTGCAACTACGGTAGTAAATCCTTTATTTTCTTCTTCACCAATTCCTGCAGGTTCTTGTTTGGTAACGGGGCAGTTTGTTAACTCGAGCGGCGCAAATCAAATGCTTACCATTACCGGCAACGAAACAAAAGATATTATTATCACTGTTTCTCTTTCAACCAATAATAGTTTTGAGTGGAAAGAAAGTGGCGGAGATAACTGGTACGAACCACTTGCAGGCGATACAGTTGTAGATATGGGTGTACGCGGAATGGTTCCTTTTATACAGCCCTAATATTTTTAAATGTAAATGAATACTAAAAACAGCTCTGCTTTTTTACAATACTGCGCCATCTTTTCGGTTTTATTAGCGGTTTCTTTGTGGGGTTTGTGTTATTTTCTGAATGTAAATTTCCCACTCTATTTAATGTTGCTGGTGTTTTTTATTTGTTTCGCCCTGTCATTTTTATTCTTTAACTTCTTTTATCAGAAAATTATTTTCGGTCGTATCGACGACACCATAAATAAAATAAGGCAATTCAGGCCTATTGACGCGGCGCCCGATAAAATTGATTTTGTAAGCGATGTTTCTGATCCTATTGAAAGGTTTAACGAAGAAATTATTCACTTAGCAAACGAGCGTCAGAAAGAAGTGGAACATTTAAAAAAACTGGAAAATTACCGCAAAGAGTTTTTAGGAAATGTTTCTCACGAATTAAAAACGCCGATTTTTAATATTCAAGGTTATGTTTCAACCTTAATTGATGGCGGCATTAACGATCCAAAAATAAATTTAGATTATTTAAAGCGTGCCGATAAAAGTGTTGATAGGATGATACAGATCATTGATGATTTGGAAACAATTTCTCAGCTAGAAAGCGGAACACTATCGTTGGATATAGAAAATTACAATATAGTTGAGCAAATTAACGACATCATCAGTCAGATTGAAATAATGGCGTCTAAAAAAAGCATTAAAATTATTGTAAACAGTTCATCCGAAAAAATCAAAACAGCTTCCGATCGTTTTAGAATGCGCCAAGTATTGGCAAATTTACTAACCAACTCGATTAAGTATGGTAAGGATGGCGGCGAGACTCATGTTGAAATTACGGAAGACAAAGAAAAAATTTCGATAACAATCAACGATAACGGAATAGGAATTGAATCGAAGCATCTCTCGCGTTTGTTTGAACGTTTTTACAGAGTAGATAAAGGTCGTAGCAGAGAACAGGGAGGCACCGGCTTGGGATTATCAATTGTAAAGCACATTATAGAAGCGCACAACCAAACAATAATGGTTAGCAGCGAACATGGCAAGGGAACTACTTTTGTTTTTACACTTCCTAAGCCGTAGGAGGAGTAAGGAGATAGTATAAGTACAGGAGTAATTTTAGGTTTATGATATTCAACTTTATTGGAGCGGTTATCAGATGGTGTTGGGAACAGCTTCGCTTTGTAACTTTTTGCGGGCAAAAATTTAATTTTTCGGAATATTTAAACGGCCCTAAGAACGCAGATGACGAAATTATTGATGGAATGGGGCATCGATTAATTAATCGAGTAATCGGTTGGATTATTCTTGGTATAATTCTTTTCTTTTCTGTGAAATATTGGGCTTGATTTGTATTTTACTGCCTACTGCCTACTTGTATTTTATTCCCGCAATCAAAATGGCCCTTCGGACAAACTTTAAAACCATGTAATCCACACGGACGGCAGGGCGGGGCCGGAGAGGCTTCAATAATTTTTGAGTTGTCTGATAAGGGATAAAAGCCAAATTCTTTTATGGTTGAGCAGAAAAATGCCGTGGTTGGCGCATTTACAGCAGACGCTAAATGCAGCGGACCCGAATCGTTTACATAATTCATTTCCGCTGTCTGCATCAATGCACAGGATTCCAATAAAGTAAGTTTGCCACAAAGAATTACAATATTTTTATTGGAGGAAGAGTTTTTTATTTCGCCGCACAAAGCTTCATCGCTTTTTGCTCCGAGTAAATAAATTGTTTTGTTGGTAGTTAAATTGCAAAGTTCAATCCATTTATGTTTGGGCAATTGTTTGGTAAACCACACAGAGGCCGGCGCCATGCAAACAAAAGGAGTAAGCGCATATTCTTTCACTTTTTCAATTTGCGAAGCGCTTGGATATAATTTAGGTTTCGAAAAACTTCCGTCCACATACTTTTGTAGGAGCAAAAAATTTCTTTCCACTTCATGTTTTCCGTTTCCAATTTCATGTTTTACTTTGTAAGTGAAGAAAGAAGAAAAAGGGTTTTTATCAAAGCCGCAGGTAATTTTTGCTTTAGAGAACGCTGTAATCAATCCGGAACTTGCAAAGCGGTGTAAATTTATAAGCCAGTCAAATTTTTCGCTACGTATTTCTCCGATGAGTTTGAAGAGATTTTTTATTTTGCTTTCTTTTTTGTTCCAAACCCAAACTTTTTTTAAGTAAGGATGGTTTTCAAATAAAGTTTCGTTTCCGTTACGCACAAGCAAATGTAATTCGGCCTGCGGAAATTTTTTATGCAAATTTTCTAAAGCAGCACTTGCCAAAATAGCATCGCCTATAAATGCAGTTTGTATAATCAGTATTTTTTTAAAATTTTCCAATCAACAAATAACTATCAAACGTTATAAAAAAAAACTTCGCGCCTTTGCTCCCGATAGCTATCGGGATTCGTGGCAAAACTAGAGCAAAACATTATCTATCAATCGTATTTTTCCCGAAAATATTGCAACCAAAAAAATTATTTTTTCGTTTGCCCGTATTTCAGAAACAGATTCTAATGTATCTGCTTTGCAAAATTCTATATAATCGGGCTTCAACAAGGGCTCTTTTTTTATTTCTTCCAACAATTTGCTTTTTAAATCGGGCAAAGGCATTTTACTAAAATTGTCTTTAGCCATTTGCAGTATCTTCGGAATTAAAGAAGCCGCTTTGCGTTCATCAACACTCAATAGCATATTTCTACTGCTCATCGCCAATCCATCCGCCTCGCGTAAAATAGGGCAGGGCACAATTTCAACCGGTTGATTTAATTGTCGGGCCATTTCTTTCACAATCAAAACCTGCTGGTAGTCTTTTAGTCCAAAAAAGGCTTTGTGGGGCTTAATAATATCAAACAGTTTGCTTACAACCTGCCCCACGCCATTAAAATGGCCGGGGCGGTGCGCACCATCCAAAACTTTATCAAGCTTCCCAAAATCAAATACACGCGTATCCGGCTCAGGATACATTTCTTCAGCATTTGGCATAAAAACGATGTCGCAACCATGCTCCTCAAGCATTTTGCAGTCCTTTTCGGGCATACGCGGATACCTTTCAAGGTCTTTTTTATCATTAAACTGGGTTGGATTGACAAATATGCTGCAAACGCTAATCGTACATTGGTTTTTAGATACAGCTAAAAGAGAGAGATGTCCCGCATGCAATGCGCCCATAGTAGGCACCAAACCAATTACTTCGCCCGCATTTCGGTGCTGTTTAAGCAACCGACTAACCTCAACAATAGTGCCACAAATCGTCATAAATAACCCCCAAATCTAAAATATTACTTTGAAAATTCGTTTTTTTTTTATTAATTTTGTATTCCCTAATTCTTAAATAACATCGCTTATGAAGAATAAAAAAGCTAGAGTTCTATTTGTTTCCCAAGAAGTTTTCCCTTATTTAGAGGAGACCCCAATTAGTAAAACATCGCGCTTCCTGCCGCAAGGAGTTCAGGAAAAAGGTAAAGAAATCCGCGTATTTATGCCCCGCTACGGTAACGTAAACGAGCGCCGCCATTCCTTACACGAAGTAATTCGCCTTAGCGGGATGAACCTCATTATTAACGATAGCGATCATCCGCTTATTATTAAGGTAGCTTCTATCCAATCTGCACGTATGCAGGTGTACTTTATAGATAACGACGATTTTTTTAGCCGTAAATTCGTTTTAAAAGACGAAAAAGGTAAAATGTTTGACGATAACGACGAACGCGCTATCTTCTTTGTACGCGGAGTAGTTGAAACTGTTAAAAAATTAGGCTGGCAGCCGGATATTATCCATTGCCACGGCTGGTTTACAGGTTTAATGCCTTTGTTTATTAAAAAGCAATTTGCCGATAATCCTTTATTTGCCGAAACAAAAGTGGTATTCTCATTATATAACGATGAATACGCCGGCTCTTTGGATAAAGAACTTTCTTCAAAACTGGTGTCGGAGCATATTACTGCCAAAGACGTTAAGCAAATTAACGACCCAACGCATATTAATCTTAGCAAATTAGCCATCGATTATTCCGACGGGATAATTGTAAGCGGCGAAGACGCTAACCCCGAAGTATTGAAATACGCTAAAAAATCGGGCAAACCGATGTTGGCTTATAAATCAGACGAAGAATATATTCAGGCTTGCAGCGATTTTTACGATACGGTTTTAGACCGTGTTGAAGAATTGGTTGATTAAGAAGAATTTCTTGTCTTTCTTTGTACTTGATGTCATCTTTTTTTTCCGGAAAAGTAGTTTGGATAACCGGTGCCTCTTCTGGCATAGGCGAAGCTTTAGTGTATGAATTAGCCAAACAAAATGCTAAAATAATACTCTCTGCACGCAATGAAAATGCTTTAAAACAGGTGGCGCAAAATGCCGAGTTGACGAGCGAAAATTCACTGATTATTCCTTTCGATTTAAACGATACCTCTAAAGTTAAAGAGTACGTGCAAAGTGTTGTTTCTAAATTTATGAGAATAGATTTTCTCATAAACAACGGTGGCATGAGTCAGCGCAGCGAAGCGCTAATAACCACCGAAGCGGTTGAACGAAATTTAATGGAAGTAAATTATTTTGGCCACGTAGCGCTTAGTAAAGCGGTACTTTCTGTAATGGTAAAACAAAACGGCGGTCATATTACAGTAGTCAGCAGCATCGCCGGCAAATTTGGTTTTTATTTACGGTCAAGTTACAGTGCTGCCAAACACGCTTTACATGGTTATTTTGAATGTTTGCGATTGGAGAACGAAAAAAATAATATTCAGGTATTACTTGCGTGTCCGGGTAAAATACAAACTGAAATTTCTATGAAAGCTGCAAAAGCAGATGGCTCGGGGCACGGAATTATGGAAGAGAGCCATAAAAATGCTATGACGGCAGAGCGATGCGCACAAAAAATAATAGTGGCAATAAACAGAGGTAAACAAGAGGTTTTTGTAGGTGGAAAAGAAATATGGGCTGTAAAATTAAAAAGATTTTTTCCTTCTCTCTTCAATACGATTATAAGAAGGCAGAGGTTGGGTTAATCAACATCATTATTTTGAAAAAAATTTGTTTTTAGTGAAATCAATTCAGTTTTTTTACGTAAATTCGTAAAGAGAGAGAAGTATATACCGTATGAAAGTATTTTTACGCCCTTTATTAGTTATTTTTTTCCTGTCATCAGGCTTTGCTGCGCTTGCCACTAAGCTATATTGGGTTGGTGGTTCAGGTAATTTTAATGACCCTGCGCACTGGAGTTTAAGCAGTGGCGGAGTAGGCGGAGCAAAAACTCCAAACAGTACTGATGATGTTAATTTTGATGAAAATTCTTTCCAGGCACAATCCATCATAAATTTTGTTGGAAACAGCGAGGCTCACGATTTTATTTTTGCAGAGCATACTTATAAAGTAATTCTTACCGGACTTCAAAACGAAAAAATTACCATAGCGGGCGAATTAAAATTAAACGCTTATATAGATAATCAGTTTGCGGGCGATATTAAATTTATTTCTAGCCAGCCAAGCACCAATGTAGATTTTTCTTTAGCTACGTGTAAGGGTAATGTATTTTTTGATGGAAATACAAATTGGGCAATACAAGGAAAGGTAATTACAGATGATAACTCAACTGTTTATTTTAAGAGAGGAAACTTCACGTTAAACGATGGAGGAATTTATTCCGGAAATATAATTGCTTCTTCGGGCATCATATTAAATTTGCAGAATACAGTTCTGAATTCTAAAAACAAATTTATTTTACCCGCAGGTGTTTTGGTTAATGATGCCGGCCAAACACGCATTTATGCTTTTACAAAGGACGCATCGAAGTATCAGGTTGCTGCAACAGTAACATTTAACAACAATGCGCGTTATATTAATTTAAATAATGTAACTACCTGTGCAGTTACAAACACACTCAATACGTTACCAACCTGCGCCGGTTCCTGCAACGGGTCAATGAGCTTTACCATTCCTGTAGCTTGTACTTCAAATCCTGTTTATGCTGTGTGGAGTACAGGAGGAAGTTGTACAGCAATTCCAACAGGCACACTTACCCCCGGAACAACTTATACGGTTGGAAGTATTTGTGGTTGCGGTACGCAGTATAGTGTTGTTTTTACAAATGATCTGATCACCCAAGATAGCACCTACGCTCAATTTAATATTCCAATAGCCGATCCTATTCCTGCTAAAATTAACAGTTTTATATTAAAGCAGCCGAGTTGTTTTGGGTACTGCGACGGTAAAGTTATTGCAATTTTAAACACGTTTGGTACTGTGCCAATTACAAATACCTGGACGTCTTCAACATTTGGGGGCTCTGTTGTTCACACTCCTTTGTCTCACGGGGCAAAAGATACTTTAAAAAATGCTTGTGCTGGAACGTATACCGCTGTACTAACTGATGCTAATGGTTGTGTATCTACAGCCTCAGTTACTACTTTAACCCAACCAACTGCGGTAGTAAATGCACCTACTGTTACTAATTTACTTTGTAATAATATTTGTACCGGGAGCATAGTAAATGCGCCAAGCGGCGGAACCGGAGCTATTACCTGTACACTAAACGGTGCCGCAATGCCGGCCTGTACAGCCAATGCGTTATGCGCCGGCACTTATACGCTTGTAGGCACTGATGCAAATACTTGTAAGGATACAGACCTTGTTGTAGTAACTCAGCCTCCGCCAATTACATTTACAAAAAATCCGGTCTCGGGTATTTTAAATATTTTATGTAACAACAAATGTAATGGTTCGGTAAGTGTAACAAATGTTTTAGGCGGAACAGGTGCCTATTCTTTTTCATGGTTGCCCGCAGGAGGTGTTGTTACAAGCACAGCTAATTCATCCACCTATTCAGGTTTGTGTGGAAGTGTGACTGGTACAACTTACACCTGTACTATTAAAGACGCAAATAATTGTTCTACTACAGCAACATTTACGGTTATTTCTCCACCCGCTTTAACACATGTCATAACCGCAACTAATCCTAAATGTAATGTAGGGGCAACTGGCAGCGCAACCGTAACAGAAGGCGGTGGACTTGCGGCTTATACTTTTGTTTGGAATGCTGCAGGCGGAACCCAAAGCGGAGTTAGCCCAACATCCATTTATTCTAACTTAGCAGGTGGCACCTATACTGTTGTTGCAACAGATGCTAATGGCTGTAAAGATTCTGTTACAGTCGTATTAACTCCGCCGCCGGTTGTAACCGCAACGATTACAACAACAACAAATCCAACCTGTCCTACTTTAGCTAACGGACAACTTTGTGTAACTGCCGGTGGTGGTACACCGGGTTATACTTATGCATGGACTCCAACAGGCGGTGCGGCTGCATGTACTCCATCAACATTAACGGTAACCCCGGGAGGAACTTCAGTTTATACAGTTACTGTAAAGGATGTAAATTTATGTTCGGTTGTAGTAACAGGCACATTAACTTCTCCACCTCAGGCAACAGTTACATCTGCACAAACAAATCCTGCTTGCGGTTCTGCACCCTGTACCGGAAGTGCAACTTTAACTCCCAATGGCGGAACAGGCCCTTTTACTTATGTATGGTCTTGCTCTGCAAGTGTAACAAATACTATTAACGGGCAATGTGCCGGTACAACTTGTACATATACAGCCACTGATGTAGCAACAAATTGTAAATACACAGGCTCAGTTACTTTTGCTGCTGCCCCTGCAATATTAAATGTTAGTATCAGTGCAACGGCATTAGCCTGTACAGGAGATTGTAGTTCTGCAATTACAAGCACAGTCACCGGTGGCACGGCTGGGTATACTTATTCGTGGACAGGAACCGGCGCAAACGCGGTTTGTGTTGCATGTCCTACGCAATCATCTATGTGTGCCGGAAATTATTCCTGCCAGGTAACAGACAGTAAAGGCTGTGTGCAAACAGGAGCGACTACAGTTACTGCACCAACGCCTGTAACAGCAACAATTACTACTACAAATCCAAAGTGTAGTGTTGGAGCAACAGGGAGCGCAACTGTAATTGCCAGTGGCGGAACCGGGCCTTATACATATACTTGGAGCACGGCGGGAGTTATTAGCGGTGTAAGTCCTACATCAATCAATACAGGTATAAGCGGCGGTAATTATACTGTAACAATAAAAGATGCTAATGGATGTATTATTACAAAAACATTTACCTTAACTCCGCCAACTGCTGTAACAGGCACTATAACTGCAATTACAAATCCAACCTGTCCTAATTTAAATAACGGCCAGCTTTGCGTAACAGCGGGCGGAGGAGCCGGCGGTTATACTTATAGCTGGGCACCTGCAGGTGGCAGCGCCTCTTGTTCGGCTGCAACATTAACTGTAACAGCGGGCGGAACTTCGGTTTATACAGTTACTGTGAATGATGCAAACTTATGTTCGGTTGTAGTAACAGGAACATTAACTTCTCCACCGCAAGCAACTGTAGCGGTATCTCAAACAAATCCTCAATGCGGAAGTTCGCCTTGTACCGGAAGTGCAACTTTAACTCCTAATGGGGGCACAGGCCCTTTTAATTATGTTTGGTCCTGCTCTCCAAGTGTAACAAATACAATTAGTGGACAATGTGGTGGAACAACCTGTAACTATACTGTAACGGATGCAGGAACCGGATGTAAATACACGGGCGCGGTAAATTTTATTGTCGCTCCACCAACACTTGTTGTAAACATCAGTGCAACTGCTCTTGCCTGTAACGGAGATTGTAATTCGGTAATCACAAGTACAGTAAGCGGCGGAACTGCAGGTTATACTTATTCGTGGACGGGAACAGGAGCAAATCCGGTTGTTGTTGCGTCGTCAACCGGACAAATAAATATGTGTGCAGGTAATTACACTTGCCAGGTAACAGATAATTTAGGTTGCGTACAACAAGGTACAGTTAACATAACTTCTCCACCTGCATTAACAGTAGCAATAGCTGCAACACAACCTACGTGTAACGGTGTTTGCAATGGCTCAATGCTTGCAACTATAACAGGGGGAACCGGCCCTTATCCCGGAATAAATTGGTCACCGTCAGTTGCACCAAATCCTCCGGGCACTTTAAATCCAACCGGTTTATGCGGAACGCTTGCACCCGGAACAACATACACTTTAACAGTTACAGATTCTAAAGGTTGTTTAGGAACAGGAACAGCAACTTTAATAACACCGCCTGCTTTAACTATTACAGTTGCTACCGGAAGTATTACTTGTAGTGGTTTATGTAATGGTACCGCAACCGCATCAGCTTCGGGTGGTACAGGCGGATACACTTATAGTTGGGATGGCGGAGCTTTTGCAGCAAGTGCAACCGTTGCCGGTTTATGTGTTGGTTCTCATACGTTAGATGTAAAAGATGCACCGGGTGGCTGTACAGGCACTACGCAAATTTTTAATATCATCGCGCCAAATCCAATAGCTACAACCGTAATAAATATTGTAAATACTTGCGGCCCTTGTTCAGGTTCTGCAGATGCAAATCCTTCAGGCGGCACACCTGCTTACACTTATACCTGGTCGCCAAGCGGCGGTAACGGCCCAACAGCAAACGGATTGTGCATAGGTAATTATACTTTAACTGTAGGCGATGCTAATGGTTGTACGCCTGCAACAGCAACATTCACTATAACACCAATAGTAGTTATTTCTATTTCGGCTACATCACAATCGGTATCCTGTAATAATGCCTGCGACGGCGTTGCAAATGCAACTGCCTCTGCAGGTACTGCGCCGTATACAATGGTTTGGACCTCGAGCCCCGGCGGTGCCATCGTTACAACTTGTAACAGTGTGGTAAATTGTTCCGCTACAAATTTATGTCCCGGCACTTATGTAATTACAGCAACCGATCAAAACAATTGTGTAAATAAGGATTCTGTTGTAATTGGAAATCCTCCTTTACTAACTGTAGTCGGTGCTCAAACAAATGCTACTTGTTTCGGTACGTGTAACGGTTCTGCAACAGTAACGCCCGCAGGAGGAACAGCTCCGTACACCGTTGCGTGGAATACAGGCGGCGTTGGAAGCACGGTTGCTAATTTATGTCCCGGAACTTATACTGCAATTGTAACCGATAACAACGGATGTACAGTTCAACAAACATTTACCATAACAAGTAATACTCAACTTTCGGTTGCTACAACTATTACTCCACCTGCAATTTGCGGTGGTAATGGAAGTATTGCTGTTACCGCTTCGGGCGGAACATCTCCGTATACTTTTGTTTGGGCCCCTGCCATTGGTGTTGTTACAACAGTGAGCCCCACTTCAACATTAAGCGGCGTGCCTGCAAATATTTATACGGTTACGATAACGGATGTTAACGGATGCGATACGATTCTGCAAATAGGTTTGAGCGATCCGGGAACCGAAACGGTTACTGTATCAACGCAATCTGTTTCTTGTTTTGGATTATCTGATGGTTCGGCAACAGTAACAGCAGTGGGCGTACCTGTAATTACCATCACTTGGCCGGGCGGAGTTCCTTCGGGGCCATCGCCACTTACGGTAGGCAGTTTAACGGCCGGAGTTTACGTTGTACAAACTGTAGATGGAAACGGTTGCACAGTTTTTAATAATGTTACCATTAACGGCCCTACCCAAATACAGGATAACGCAAATATTGTTCAACCTACATGTGCTGCAGGCGGTAGCATAACTTTAAATCCAAGCGGAGGCAGCGGAGCAGGCTATACATTTAATTGGGACGGCGGCGCATCAAACAGTAATCCTTTAGTTGGAGGTACACCGGGAACACATACCTGTGTGGTTAGCGATGGAAATTTATGTTCGCAAACATTTACTTATAATTTAACACCGCCCAATTCACTTACTGTAACTGTACTTTCTAATCCAACATTATGTTCTTATTCAAGTAACGGTTCTGCCAGTGCAAACGTTACGGGTGGTGTAGGGCCTTTCTCTTATACCTGGACTCCGGTAGGAGGAAGCGGTGTCAATCTTTCAAACGTTTCTAATTTACCTGCAGGAAATTATACTGTTAGCGTAACCGATGCCGGTGGATGCGCGGCGCAACAAACATTTACAATTACCGGAGCTCCGGCTATTGTTTCTAATCTTGTTAACACAAATAATTTATGTAATTCAGGTAGCAGCGGCTGCACAGGCAGCGCTACGGTTACGCCAACAGGCGGTACAGGTGCCTACACTTATAACTGGAGTCCCGGCGGACAATCAACTACTACTGTAAGCAACATGTGCCCTACCAATTACACAGTAATAGTTACCGATGCAAATAGTTGTAAGGACACAACAAGATTTACAATTGTTGATCCTCCCGTACTTAATGCTCCTGTAGTCTCAACCAATCCATCTTGTTTTGGTATGTGTAATGGTTCTGCAACAGTAACTCCTTCGGGCGGAACCGGAACAACGTATACTGTAGGATGGTCGCCAAATGTTTGTTTAAACTGCCCGGTTGCAAGCAACCTTTGCGGTAACCAGCCTTATACTATAACAACTACCGATTCTACCGGTTGCACCAATATTCAAATTATAACATTAACTCCTCCGGCTCAATTACAATCAAATGCAACGGTTACTGATCCCATTTGTTTTAATAATTGCAACGGTTCAATAGTTTCAAATACTTCGGGCGGTATACCTCCATATATTTATTCGTGGAACACAGCCGGAACTGTAGTAAATACTCCTACCACTTCAACAAATTCTAATTTGTGTTTTGGAACGTATACTTTAATTACAACAGACTCGAAGGGCTGTACCGATACATCTACACATGTTGTAAATAATCCTCCGGCGCTAAGTATTACTGCTTCGGCTACTTCGGCAAGTTGCTTACAGAGCAACGGCTCAATTACTATTAGCAGTGTAAATGGAAATGGAGCTGTAACGGTTTTATGGCTTAACCCTGTTATTTGTGGCTCTTCGTTAAGTTGTAACAATCTTCCGTTTGGTGTATATAGTGTTGAGCTAACAGATTCTAAAGGTTGCAAGGATACATTCTTTGTAGCTGTAACAAATCCTAACGGGCCAAAAATTGATTCGTTAGTGATAAATAGTACTTGTTTTCAAACCTGCAATGGTTCAATAACCGATTCGGTTACCTCGGGTATAAATGTTGTTACCCCGTATGTCTTTACCTGGACGCCACCTCCCGGCCCCGGCACAATAACTACAGGCACAAATTCATCTACATATTCTAATCTTTGTCCAGGTGTTTACATTGCCACAGTGGCAGATAGTCTTGGATGCGGAACAGCAACAACATTTACTGTAGCAGATCCTACTCAAATTCAGGATAACGGTAATTTTACCAACGCAACATGTGCGGGAATTAACGACGGTACAATTACAAGTGTTGCCTCGGGCGGAACACCGGGAACTACCGGGTATACTTATACTTTAGACGGAATAACAACAAACACCACCGGAATATTTACAAATCTTGCGGTTGGTTCTCATACGGTATGTATCAGTGATTCGGCAAATTGTTCGAAATGCTTTCCTTACTTTATTAATGGGACGATTACTATCCTCTCAAATATTGCTTCTACTAATTTAACTTGTGCCGGAACATGTAACGGTACCGCAACATTATCCAACGTAAGCGGCGGAACTGCTCCTTATATAATTGCATGGAGCAACGGACAAAGCTCAGCTATCGCCACAGCTTTATGCGCCGGAAGCTATACAGCAATAATTACAGATAATAACGGTTGCAAAGCGCAGGATACAATAACTTTAATTACGCCTACACCAATTACTCCTAATCTTACAATTGTAAATCCGGCTTGCGGACAATGTAACGGAACTGTTGCTGTTGCGCCAACAGGCGGTACTCCGGGAACAACACCGCCTTATACTTATTCGTGGAACACAGGCGCTACAACTTCAAACATCAGTAATGTATGCGCAGGTGTTTATCAAATTGACATTACAGATAGCTTAGGCTGCAAACAAAGTTTCCCGTTCCCGGTAAGTAACAGTGGCGCGCCAAGTGTTACGGTTACAACAACAAGTCCTGTTTGCTCTAACGCTTGCACAGGTTCTGCAACAGTAACTGCAAGTGGTGGTGCTACGCCTTATACTTACTCATGGCCAACAGGTGGACAAACCGGAACCACAATCAATAATCAGTGTGGTGGACTTTATTTTGTGCAAGTGCAGGATTCTTTAGGTTGTATCGCAACAGACTCGGCGCTAATAACTCAAGGTACAGTTTTAAGTGTTGTAACTGTAATGAGCAATCCTTCTTGCGGTGCATGCACTGGTACAATTACTGCAAACGTAAACGGAGGCTCGGGAAGTTATTCTTACAACTGGCAACCGGGCGGAGCAATAACAGCAAGTATTACTAATGTTTGTGCGGGTAATTATACTTTAACAGTAACAGATTTAGGTAATGGTTGTACCAAAACAAGTATTATTGGTTTAAATAATAATGCAAACGGGCCCACACTTAATTTCTCTACAAGTAATATATTGTGTAATGGAAACTGTAACGGAACGGCAACTGTAACTGCAAGCAACGGTACTCCGGGTTATACGTATCAGTGGAGTAATGGACAAATTACTCCTTCGATTTCAAATTTATGCGACAGTATTTATGCCGTGCAGGTAACGGATGCAATAGGATGTATACAAACGGGGCAGGTAACCATAACACAACCTAACGCTCTTATTGCGAGTTTCCCAATTGTAACACAGCCGCGTTGTAATAACGATTGTAACGGTAGCATTACAACTATAATTTCAGGTGGCACTCCTTCGTATACATATACATGGAATCCCGGAAGTGTTGTTGGTGCAGGAGGAAATAATTTATGCGCGGGTAATTACAGTGTAGTAGTTACAGATTCTAATGGTTGCACTATAAATGCATTTGATACTTTACTTAATCCTGCATTGCTTGCTATAACGGGCACGGTTGTTCCTTCAAGTTGTAATAATGTAGCTGATGGTGCAATTAATACCACCACAACCGGCGGTACTCCAAGTTTAAGCGCACCGGGTTATACCTGGCAGTGGAGTGGTGGCTCATCAGCAACAACTGCAAGCCTTAGTAATATTTTAATTGGAAATTATACGGTAGTGGTAAGTGATTCAAGAAATTGTACAGACACAGCAAATTTCACGGTCATTTCTAATGTAACTGTAACTGTAAATGCTGGATTGGATACTACAGCCTGCGGTATAAATACACTTGTGCTGAACGGAGTGGTTAGTGCCGGAACAACTGTGCAGTGGTTTCAATTACCTAATCCGCCGCCAATACTTGTGGGCTCTACACCTTCAGTAACTGTTAGTCCTGCACTTGGAACAACGCAATATGTTTTAATAGGGCAAAACGGATCTTGTATTGCGGTTGATACTGTAAAAGTAGTTTCAAATGTTATACCTGTTCCCGACGCGGGCATTCCTCATGCAACATTCAGTGGTATCAGTGTAAGCTTGGGCGGAGCTCCAACTAATCCTTCAGGCGGTACGCTTACATGGTCGCCGGGTGGAGGCATGAGCGACTCTACAGTAGCCAACCCTGTTGTAACACCAACCATCACTACCACCTATACAGTTTACGAAACAAATGCAAACGGCTGTGTTGGTTGGGATACGGTTACCATAACTTTGCTTCCAACATTTGTAATACCAAACGGCTTCTCTCCTAATGGCGATGGGTACAATGATACGTGGCAGATAGATTTAATTAATTTATTCCCTGATTGCGAAGTTGAGGTATTTAACCGCTGGGGCGAGCCGCTGTTTTACTCTAAAGGATACAACACGCCTTGGAACGGAACTTATAATGGTAAGCCGGTGCCGGTTGGTACATATTACTACCTGATTCGTTTACACGATAAGGACAAAAAATTCCCGGATCATTACACGGGTCCGTTAACTATATTAAGATAACATGAAAAAGTTTTTTAAATATATTTTAGCCGTATTAATCGGGATTTTTGCAGAGCAAAGCTTTGCACAACAATTGCCGCAGTACACGCAATACATGTTTAATGATTTTGTAATGAATCCCGCCATTGCCGGCCGCAGCGATTATTGGGAAGCAAAATCAAACAACCGCTATCAATGGGTGGGCATTACAGATGCGCCGCGAACGTATATGCTTTCTTTGCAAGGCCCTTTAAAAAATCGTAAAATGGGCTTGGGCGGTACTTTGTTTACAGATATCGTTGGTCCTACACGACGCACCGGATTTAATCTTGCTTATGCTTATCACATTAAATTAAATGAAGAATATAAATTATCATTCGGTATAAATGCAGGCATATTGCAGTACTCGGTCGACGGTTCTAAAATTTATCCGCACGATGCCGGCGATCCTATTTTATCACCTAACTATCAATCGGCACTTGCGCCCGATTTGGGCGCGGGAATTTATTTGTACAGCAAAAAATTGTATGTAAGCCTTGGCTTTCCACAGCTTTATCAGGCACCTCTTAAGTTTTTTACCTATCAAGCAAGCAAAAACAGCACGCTGGCAATACATTTTTACGGACTTGTTGGTTATAAATTAAACATTGGAGAAGATTTTATTCTTGAACCTGCAATTTTGGTTAAATCAACCGACCCCGTGCAGTATCACATTCCGGTTAAAATTGACGGAGGTTTAAAATTCAGTTATCAAAATAAAGTATGGATTGGCGTTAATTACCGTACCAAAGATGCGGTTAGTGCCATGTTGGGGTATATGTTTAATAATTGGATGATGGTTGGTTATTCTTACGATTATTCTATCACGCATTTACGCGCTTATAATAGTGGCACGCACGAAGTAATGCTGGGACTGAGATTTACTCCTCCAAAGAAAAAGGAAGAACCAAAGTAAAAAATCCTTAACATTGGCTTAAGATTGGCAAGCGCCATTCTTAGTACATTTGCCAAGTGAGTATGGATAATTTAGCAAAAATTTTACTGGTAGATGATGAACAGGACATCCTGGATTTTTTGAGCTATAATCTTGAAAAGGAATCCTATTTGGTAGATACTGCTACCAACGGAAAAGACGCCATAGTAAAAGCTAAAAAAAATCCTCCCGACTTAATTGTGTTGGATGTAATGATGCCCGGCATGGATGGTATCGAAACCTGCCGAGAAATACGTCAAATCGAATCCTTAAAAAACGTACTGATTGCTTTTTTAACTGCCCGTAACGAAGACTACTCGCAAATTGCGGGGTTTGACGTTGGCGCCGATGATTATATTACAAAACCTATTAAGCCCCGTGTTCTTGTTAGCCGCATTAAAGCGTTATTAAGAAGAGCCTCTGTAACAGGTTCGCAAAGCGATGTTTTGGAGGTGGGCGGAATACGCGTTGAGAAAGACCGTCATATGGTAGTTAAAAACGGCATCGAAATTTCATTACCTAAAAAAGAATTTAAATTACTCGCGCTTCTCATCAGCAAACCCGGTAAAGTTTTTAGCCGCGAATATATTTTGCAGCATGTTTGGGGAAACGAAGTAGTTGTTGGCGACAGAACTATTGATGTACATATACGCAAACTCCGTGAAAAAATAGGCGACGATTATATCAAAACCATTAAAGGGGTAGGGTATAAGTTTGAGTTTTAGCAGCCGTAGTGAGAATTGAGTATAGAGAAGTGAGTATAGAGTATAGCCAATATATTTATTTCTCAATACTCAATTCTCATTACTTTTTACTGAATAAATATAGTCCCCCGAAGGTTATTCCTCCATTCAGTAAAATCAATTCGTTTCCTACCTCGTAGCCAACTTTTGGCAGTAAGTAACTTATCAAATAGGTAAGGGCAGGGGCAAGCACACATATAAGTGGAATAACTTTATCGTTTACTTTTCGTTTATTAAACATCCCGAAAGAAAATAATCCTAATAAGGGCCCGTAAGTATATCCGGCAACCAATAAAACTGTTTTTATAACGGCACTGCTGTTTACCTCATTAAAAATTAAAATGCAAATCAAAAGCAATACAGCAAAACTAATGTGTATGATGTGTCTGTATTTTGTTTTTTTATTTTCGTCGAGATTGGGTTTTTTATCCAACTCAAACATATCTACATACGTTGAGGTTGTAAGCGTTGTAAGTACCGAATCCGCACTCGAGAAAGTGGCTGCCGTTAAACCAATAATAAATACAAGGCCTGCAAAAATTCCTAAATGATTAAGCGCAAGATTAGGAAACACTCTGTCGGTAATAATTTTGCCTGCTTCGTTCATTGGTAAGGCAATGCTCATTTCTTTTTGATACATGTACAATAAGGCGCCCAGTGAAAGAAAAAATAAATTTACGATAACCATTACTATACTGAACCAGAAAATATTTTTTTGTGCTTCGCCAAGGCTTTTGCAGCTCAGGTTTTTTTGCATCATGTTTTGGTCGAGGCCTGTCATGGCAACCGCAATAAACACACCGCCTAAAAACTGTTTTCCAAAAAAGGAGGTCTTGTGCCAGTCCCAAAAAAATACCTGCGAGTACTCCGAGTGATATAATTTACTTACCGCCTCACCTACACTCCACGAAGTACTTGAGATTATTGCCGCGATTGAAAGCACTACGCCTAAAACTAAAAAGAGTGATTGAAAAGTATCGGTCCATACCAAAGTTTTAATTCCGCCTTTATAAGTGTATAGCAGCATTAAGCCGATGATGATAGAAACGCTTAAAGCGAATGGCACTTTTATTTCCATTTGATCGAATACAAAAAACTGGATTACGCCGGCCGCTAAATACAATCTTGCTGCAGCACCCAAAGTGCGCGATAAAATAAAAAAGAAGGCTCCTGTTTTTTGGGTGATACGGCCGAAACGGGTTTCCAGATAGGTGTAAATTGAAAGGAGGTTCATTTTGTAATAAAGCGGTAGCAAGATGTGCGAAATAATAAAGTAGCCCGCAAAATAACCAAGCACCAATTGAAAGTACGAGAAATGTGAGTTAGCTACTTCGCCCGGTACAGAGATATACGTAACCCCACTAAGCGAATCTCCTAACATACCAAAGGCTACGGCATACCAAGGCGAGGCCTTGTTGCCAATAAAATAGCTGGCCGCGGTGCTTTTGCGTCCGGTAAGCCAGGCAATAAACAGCAGGGCGCCAAAGTAAACGCCTATGCAAACTAATATAAGGGTGGCCGACATAATTTACGCTAAGATGAATATTTTGCGGGCAGGCAAACGGGACAATTTGTTTTTTTACTGACACGAAACTGTTTAATAAGTATCTGTAATTATTGTTTAAAACAAGCGCGGCTTGTGTATTTTTGTAAGGTGGAACTCCCGTCAAAATTATTAGATACTGCTGTTAACGAATTTGCCCGTTTGCCGGGCGTAGGTCGCAAAACTGCTTTGCGGTATGTACTGCATTTGCTGCGCACCGAAAACGGTGCAGCAACAGGCTTGGCGCAGTCTATTATAAGAATGAAAGAGCATATTAAGTTTTGCAAAGAGTGCTACAATGTAAGTGATGCAGAGATGTGCGGCATTTGCAGTAATACCAATCGCGATAAAAAAATGATTTGTGTAGTGCAGGATGTACGCGATGTAATGGCAATAGAAAACACAGGTTTATTTAAAGGCGTGTATCATGTTTTAGGCGGATTAATTTCTCCGATGGAGGGAATCGGGCCCTCTGATTTATTTATTGACGCATTAATGTTGCGTGCCGCAAAAGATGTGGATGAAGTAATACTTGCTTTAAGCGGCACTACCGAGGGAGATACCACCTCATTTTATTTGGCCAGAAAATTACAAGGTTTAACTATTGAAATATCCACTCTTGCGCGTGGCGTGCCTGTTGGCGATGAGTTAGAGTATACCGATGAAGTTACCCTTGGAAGAAGCCTGCAAAACAGGGTGCCTTACCAGAAAGGCTGAAAAAAACCTAATTTATTTAAAATCATTTAATTAACTATTTTAACTGACCAAATTAACGTTAATTTGGTAAACATACTGACTAAATTAACGTTAATTTGGTCAGTAGTACAGCCAAATTTTGTATATTTGTGGTATGAATCATGTTAAAAGGGCTTTAGAGGAAAGAATCATAAAGGCGCTTAAACCTAATAAGGTATTAGTACTGCTTGGAGCGCGAAGGATTGGAAAGACGGTACTACTTAAAGAAATACTAAAAAAAATAAACGAACCCTACTTGTTATTAAACGGTGAGGATTTGGATACCGTTGAAACTTTAAAACGCAGAAGTGTTGCCAATTATAAAAATATTTTGGCCGGGAAAAAGTTATTGCTGATTGATGAAGCGCAAAAAATTCCGGACATAGGCAATATTTTAAAATTAATGGTTGATGAAATAAAAGGAATAAAAATAATTGTCACCGGCTCTTCTACTTTTGATTTAACCAACCGGCTTGGCGAGCCGCTAACCGGGCGTAAAATTACCTTTCAAATGTTTCCATTGGCGCAGATGGAAATTGCTGCCGGAGAAAACCCGATTAGTACAAGGGCTAACCTGGAAGAAAGATTAATTTTTGGAAGTTATCCCGAGCTTTTGCAAATGGAAAGTGCAGAAGATAAAACAGCCTATCTTAAAGATTTGGTAAACTCCTATTTGTTAAAAGATATTCTTGCTTTTGAAAATATTCGTAATTCATCAAAGCTGATTAATTTATTGAAATTGCTGGCTTTTCAGGTAGGTAAAGAAGTTTCTATGCACGAGTTGGGAAGGCAACTTGAGATGAGTAAAAATACAGTAGAGCGTTACCTGGATTTATTATCGAATGTGTTTGTGATTTATAAATTGCCAGGTTTTAGCCGCAATTTGCGAAAAGAAATATCTAAAAGCAGTAAGTGGTATTTTTATGATAATGGCATCAGAAACGTCCTGATTTCAAATTTAAATCCATTGGTGTTGCGAAATGATATTGGTGAATTGTGGGAAAACTATTTATTGTCTGAACGTATTAAATTTCAAAATTACAGCGGTATGCTGGTAAGTAATTATTTTTGGCGAACCTACCATCAACAAGAAATAGACTGGGTTGAAGAAAGAGGAGGGAAGCTGTATGCCTATGAAATTAAATGGAAGGCGGATAAAAAAATAAAAGGTCCGTCGGCCTGGACAGAAGGATATCCAAAAGAAAAATTTGAAATTATTACTTCCCAAAATTACCTAGAGTGGATTGCTAAAAAATAGCGTTTAAAATTCGACCTGCAGAACAGGGTGTCTAAAAAAATAAAATTAACGAAGAAGAAGCATGCAAAACAAGATGTTCTCCAATATTTAGTATTTAATAAACTTACCTCTAAAAATCTGCCCCTCTTTAATTACGGTTAAAAAATAAACACCTTTATCAAAATTGGTAAGATCAATTGCATACTCATTAGTTCCGGAGTTCAAATTGATTGTTTCGTTCTTAATAATCCTTCCTTGAGAATCGTAAACGTTTAAAAAAGCAGTTTGAGAGGAAGATGTTGTGTTATTGAAAAAAACCTGCGCTTTATCCATACCTGGTTCTGAGTGCAAATAAAAAAAATCATCGTATAAATTAATATGCACGGCATTTATATCCGAGTATTTTGCTTTTCCGTTAAAATCACTGTACCTTATTCTGTAATACAAAGTACCATTGCTAAAATTTTTGTCCTGATAAGAATATTTTTTTCTGGGTACGCTTGATTTCTCTCCGGTAGAAGTTCCTATTGGCGTAAAATTCAATCCGTCAAGACTTTTTTCTACAATGAAATTATTAGTACTTACAGTTTGTAAGTCCCAATTTAAATTAACTTCTTTTCCGTCAAACTCTGTAGTAAATGAAGTTAATTCAATTGGCAATGCGCCACCACATTTAAAATCAGCGGTACTACCAGACCAGTCAATTGAATAACCCGAACCACCTGCTGACCATTTGTTTATCATTAAATAATAAATTTGTCCGGATATAACAGGAAGCGTACTTACCCATCCGTCGCCTAATACATTTTCTGCAGGGCCTGCCTGAACAACATCAAGAGCAGTATTCATTCCTGTTGGAGCAGATGCGCCTCCACATCCCGGATAACAAGCATATGAGCAACGAATTGGCGCGCCAAGAGCGACACAACTAACACCAGGCCCGTAAATAGCAAAATCATAATCTTCTGTAGAAACAATAGGATTAATTAAAAGATTAAGATTTCCACTGGTATTAATTTGAAAGGCGTACCAATTGGTATTATTTTCGCTTAAATTACAATCAGTGGCGGTTGTCGCTCCGTTAATGCAACCCTCGCTAACAAGACCCGGACCAGTACTCGTTCCGGGGAAACTTCCTGTAGAGCAAAGTTGGGTAAAATTATTGCAATCATTATTATCTGTTCCGTTAGGGCCGGCGCATGCAACGCAACTTAAAGTTGCGGCCCATCCGGAGAACTGGGTTGAAGCATTTGACCAAAATCTAAAAGTTAAGCATCCGCTAGCATCTGTTGATGTATAAGTTCCAAATGCCCCTGCCCAATTACCACAACCGCCAACTATGCCGGGACTATTTTGAAGAGCTCCGTTATTTATTTGAAAGTAATCGAATGGGCAACCAGCCCCTCCCTGGATATTAAATGAAGTAAAATTTGCACGTATACAATTACCGGCAGTATTGGGGCAAAACGTTTGATAAACCCCATTAATATTATTAGAGTAATTGCTTCCGGCCCCACCATTATCATAATAAGTGCCTGAGCAGGTACTAACCATACAGGCCCCAACATTCTGACCTTGCTGACCTGTTGTAGGATGAGTATAAGGTTGCCCCGTTATTAAAAATGGTATAAAACCAAATATGTATACTATTTTTTTCATGGCTTCACTCTTTGTGGATCTCTATTGAGAGGTTTATAATAAAAAATCGCCCGCTTATTATTTTCTTCACCTGAATCTATTTGTTTTTCAATAGAAGCAACTAACAAACCTTTACTTTCCATTAGCACAGCAAAGTCATAAGGTATCATTTCAGATTTAGTGTTTATTGTATAAACACCTGAAAGCAGAGAAACGGTAATCGGCACCGTAAAATACTCCTGAAAAATTTTTTCAGGTGCAATATTGAGGGATTTTTGAGAAGATGAAATTACCGTATTATTAAGCGTAATAACATAAGTAAAAACTTTGTCCTGTTGCGCAAAGTATGAAGTTCCTGAAGCAAGGAAAAGAAATACTAAAAACTTTTTCATTTTAAATAGTATAATTGGTATTTCAAATATAGCAAATAAACAGAAGTAATGCAAGTTTTTTTACAAACAATTTAATGGGTTACTAAATGGATTTAGATATAAAAACTGCCTGAAAATAAAAAGACCGCCCTGCCAGGAAGCAGAACGGCCTTATAATTGGATTTATTTATTGAGATATTTTAGAATCTGAAGTTACCTGCATATCCCTAAGTCCGCTGATCGTTAAACTTCCTTTAATAAAGCCCGGGCCATTATCGTTACCCACAATCATACGGCCGGCCTGATTAACAGTAATATTACCGTTAACCGTGCCTTTATTAACTACTTTTAAATTTCCGCCTTGATTAACGCCAATAGGACCATTAACGGTGCCACCCTTTCTGGTTACAAAAACTCCGCCACTTACCTGATGTGCTGTGCCGGTAACACGGGCATCTTTTTCAATAATAATTTTGCCGCCATTTACAATTAAATTTCCGGTAACCACTGCCGCCGCTCCGGTTACTGTAACAACATCCCCGGCATTGGCAATAACATCTTTGCTCCACGGCCCGTCAATAGTTGAGGGTGTACCAACAGGCACAGTTGCAAGATTAGTTGCGTAATAAACACCTGCAATTCTTGATAAGGGATCAGGCAATACATCAAAAACACAGGCATTATTAGGTGCCTGCGCAGTAATGCCTAAAGATGGAAAATTAGAGTCTCTGAAATTTAAGGTTTCCAGAGTTTCATCTACTTGTACAACTCCCGAAATTCCATCAGGATTTATTGATAATACAATTCCAGTAGTCATAATTTATATTTTTAAGGGTTAATAATTAGTTATATATCAAATTTAGATATTATATTTATAAAAACAAATTTATGCGATTTATAAATCGTTATTTTTTGATTTTAGTTTTAGCCCCCCTTAATTTCTTTGCTCAGAAAGATAATTTCATAGACAGTATAACAAAGGTCTATCATAAAACTACAGTTGATACACAAAAGATAGACCTGCTGAAGCAGGTGGCTGCGCATTTGCATCAGCAAGGTAATTACTCAGAGGCAATTATATATTACCAAAATATTGTACAAAAGCACGTAAAGGAAAATCCGCGCAAAGCATTGGATTGTAAAAACGAAATTGCTTTTGAATATATTTTTATGGAAGATTACGAGCATGCTATTGATTTATTGGAAAAAAACCTTGAAGAGAGTAAAAAAATTGCTTATAAAAAAGGAATGGGGTTTGCCTATCGATATTTTGGGCTGCTGAATATATATACCGGCGAATTTAAAAAAGCAACATCCAACTATTTAAAGGCGCTCGAAATTTGGGAGCAAACAGGCGACTCCAGAAAAATATCGATGGGGTATTCTGACTTGGGAATAAATTTTTACTATCAGGAAAATTTTGAAAAAGCTGCTTATTACTGGGAAAATTGCCTGAAAACAACGCCTGATAAAAATTCGGATGAGTACATAAATAATTGTGCCAACCTGGGTCAGGCATATATCGAACTTAATAAATACGATAAGGCGGAGGAATATTTTAAGAAAACAATAAATTATTACGCAAAGGAAAAAAAATCGTCGCGCTATACAAACGCATTAAGCGGCCTTGGCAATCTTGAATATAAACGAAAGAACTACACTAAGGCGCTGGATTACTATAAAGAAGTGATAAGCTTGCAGGAAGGAAACGTGAGAAGAAATGCAGACCTTGCTATTACCTATTTAAATGTATCGCTTATGTATAGCGAACTAAACAAACCGGCAGAGGCAGTGACATACGGATTAAAGGGATATGAAAAAGCAAAAACTTCGGGCGATAAAAGAGAAATACTGCATTCCTATAATAATCTTAATACGGTGTTTGCCAAAAACGGTAATTTTGAAAAAGCATATGAATTTTCTCAATTATATAACGGGCTTCGGGATAGCCTTAACGATATTGAAAGTCAGAAACAAATAAATGAACTGGATAAAAAATACCAGACCGAGAAAAAAGAAAAGGACAATCAGATTTTAAACAAACAATTAGAAATTCAGCAAATACAGGGTAAGCAGCAAAAACTGTATTTAATAATAACCCTCGTAATTTTAATTTTTATTGGATTTTTTGCGGCCATACTTTTCAGGCAAAACAAACAAAAATTACATGCTAACCAAAAGCTGGAGGCGAAAAATAAGATAATTGAAGAACAACATAAAAGTATTATAGACAGCATTAATTACGCAAAGTTGATACAACAAGCCGTGCTCAATGAAGAAGAGCAAGTTAGCGCGCACTTGCCGCCGCATTTTATTTTATTTAAACCAAAAGATATTGTGAGCGGCGATTTTTATTGGGCATTAGAAAAGGGAGATTATCTTTATGTTACTGCCGCAGATTGTACCGGGCACGGTGTGCCGGGCGCCTTTTTAACAATGCTCGGTATTTCGTACTTAAATGAAATAAATTCTCAAAACGAAATTTTTACACCCGCTCAAATATTAGATCAATTGCGTAGCAAAATTGTAAAAGAATTAAGCAGGCATGGAACTACTAAGGATGGTATGGATATTTCTTTAATGCGCTTCAATTTAAAAACAAAAGAAATTATGTGGGCCGGCGCTTATAATCCATTATGGTATACCGATAACGGTGTTCTTAAAGAAATAAAAGCCAACAAACAACCCATTGGTTATGCTGAAAATTTGAAGCCCTTTACAAACCATGTTTTGCATTTAAGTGCAAACGATACTATTTATTTATTTACAGATGGTCTTGCCGACCAGTTTGGTGGACAGAAAGGAAAAAAATATAAATATAAGCAGCTGGAAGAAACCCTGATGGCCAACAGGCACAAACCTTTTGAAGAACAAAAAGTAATTTTAAACAAATCTTTTGATAGCTGGAAAGGGAATTTAGAACAGGTGGATGATGTAACTGTTATTGCTATTGCAGCTTCTTAATTTTTAATTTGAGGGTATTACGAACAGTATGATGGTGTGTTGTTATCCGGAATTGTAGCATAAAAAAAGCCCTTCGAATTTTCGAAGGGCTTTTTTTTTAAGTTTAAGATTTATCTTACACCCGGTGCAGTTCTTAAGGTCATTCCGGTACGCGCAGCAATATCTACATAAACAGGTAATTCACTAGAGTTCTTGCAAACAAGCTCATCGCCATGGTGATCGATGTGTGTATCTAATGCATTTATCGAAATAGTTATTTCATGGCAATTGTCAGGGTTTCCGGGAGGAATATGACAAATTGTGATTTTTGAAGGTGAACTGTTAGTTGAGGCAGTAAAGCCAAAACATAATACTGTTAAAGCAATAAGGCTTAGAGATTTGATAATAGTTTTTTTCATGTGTTTTGTTTGGGTTAATTTTTTGCAAAGATAGGCGAAATAAAGAATTAACAAGACAAATTTTAATTTTTTATCGACAAATAATAAACAAATGATGTTGCTTGACATCTTTGTTATTGAAAATCAAATAGCTACGTTTAATTAAGTAGAATTAAACTATTACAGCGCTAAATATAACACTTAATTATCCTCAATTTTAACGCGATTTCAAAGATCAATCTAATTGGTTTTGGTCTAATTGTTGGCAATTAAAAGCCTCTGGGATTTTGTTTCACGGATTTAAAACATTAATTTTATTACTCATTGATTTTATACTTTGCATTAAAAATGATAAAAAGAATATTTTTCATTTTATTTTTATTACCTGCCCTGATTTGTTTTTCGCAAGAAGAAGCTAAGGTTAATCCTATTATCTACCCCCCGATTCTTTCCGAAGTTGTAATTGGCATACCTAATTTAAAATTGGAGCAATTAATTTCCGTAAAAACTGCCATGCAAAGCATTGCCGGGGTTAGCTGGGCAGGTTATTGTGAAGACCAGCACTATATTTTATTAAGGGTAGACAGAACCTTGCAGAGTGACAATAAAAATATTACAGATAAACTTCTGCTCGTAAATAATGCGCTTAAATTGTATTTTAAAATTACCACGTTTTCACAGGCCCTCAACGCATGTGCCGATAAAGATAAAGCGATGTTAAAATAAGTAAATTGAAAAAGCATAATTACATAAAAATAATCCTGATTTTTTTTACAGCTTTTTTTTACATTTCTGTAAAAGGCCAAATTAATTATAATTTTACTCCTGTTGGCGGAGCCTTTACAGCTAATGCAGCTCCTACTGTATTGCATGCCGCCTCTGTAGATGATGCTATTTCTGCAGCTACTAGTATCGGATTTACATTTCAATACGGCTGCACCAATTATACACAGTTTAAAGCAACCTCAAACGGAGTAATGTTTTTAGGCGCTGCCGCAGCAGGAATAAATGCTTCAAATGACCTTGCAGCAAGCAGCGACAGGCCCGGAATAGCACCATTGTGGGACGATTTAAAAACCGGAACCGCAGGAAGTGTGAATTATAAATTAACGGGTGTTGCGGGCAGCAGAATCTTAACGGTTGAGTGGCTTAATATGTTGTGGTATTATAGTGGCACGGGGTCAATGATATCGTTCCAGGTAAAGTTGTATGAAACAAGCAACCGCATTGAATTCATTTATCGCCAGGAAGCAACCGCAGTTTATTCGGGCTCTCCCAGCGCTTCAATAGGGATTTCGGGGGTTACATCCGGCGATTATTATTCTTTAAGCAATGTAACGGCGGCACCCACCGCTTCAAAAGTTTTTGAAACAAAAACTATTTTATCCAAACCGGCAACGGGCCAGGTTTACACTTGGGATCCTGTTACATGCAGCGGCACACCTACTGCAGGAACAACAACAGCTTCGGCAACCACAGTGTGTTCCGGGGTAACAACTGTTTTAGGTCTTTCGGGAAGTACTACCGGTTGCGGACTTACATACCAATGGCAATCATCACCCAATAATATTGCGTGGTCAAATATAGTAGGGGCAACAAGTTCAACATATACGGCCACCATTGCCGCCAATACGTATTACAGATGTGTGATTACATGCGCAGGTTCGGCAAATTCAGTAAGCGTATTAATTACAATGGTTGGCTCTCCCGCTAACGACGCCTGTGCCAGCGCCGTAAGTTTAGGTACAGTAAGTACAACAACCACAACAACCGGTGATAACACATGCGCTACCCCCGACAAAGCCTCTACCTGCCATAGCCCTACGCGTAATGTATGGTACTCGTTTACCGTACCGGCCAGCGGAGGCACATACAGTGTTTCGGTTAATTCAGGAACACAGGTAGATCCTTGCATCACTGTTTATTCGGGAGCCTGCGGAGGTTTGACTACAGTAGTTTGTACTTACGGAGGTATTAGCAGCGCATCAGTAAACGCATCCTGCCTGGCACCCGGTACTTATTATATCAACGTAGATGATGATATAGGAACTGCAGGAACATTTTCTTTAACCGTTACCCAAACCAGTTCAGTGTCTGCATCTGCAAACGATGCTTGCGCAAGTGCAATAAGTTTGGGTACCGTAAGTACAACCACCACCACCACCGGTAATAATTATTGTGCTACTGCCGATAAAGCTTCTACCTGTCATTCTCCTACAGATAATGTGTGGTATACTTTTACTGTTCCCGCCGGCGGCGGAAGTTACGCAGTGTCGGTGGCAGCAGGAACAATTATCAATCCATGCATCACCGTTTATTCGGGAGCCTGCGCTGGATTAACTGTTAAAGCTTGTACCTATGGTTCATCGGTAAACGCAAATTGCCTGGCCGCGGGTACATATTACATTGCAGTTGATGATGATTTTGGTACCGAAGGAACATTTTCGTTAACGGTTACACAAACAATTTCGGGTGCAACATCGCCGGTTAATGATGCCTGCGCAAGCGCAATTAGCCTGGGTACCGTTAGTACAACCACTACCACAACCGGTAATAATACATGCGCCACTGCCGATAAAGCATCCACATGCCACACACCGTCAGAAAACGTTTGGTATACTTTTACAGTACCGGCAGGCGGGGGTTCGTATGCTGTTTCTATCACCGGCGGTACAATCACTTCTCCCTGTCTTACTGTGTACTCCGGTGCCTGCGGAGGGTTGGTGCAAAAAGCATGCACCTACAATTCTACCTTAAATGCAAATTGCCTTGCAGCAGGAACTTATTATATTAATGTGGACGACGATTTTGGAACCACGGGAACATTTTCAATAACAGTTACACAAACAAGTGCGGGAACTTCAGTGCCAAACGATGCATGCGCAAGCGCCATTAGTTTAGGTACTGTTAGCACAACCACTACCACAACAGGTACAAATGCCTGCGCAACTGCCGATAAAACTTCAACTTGTCACAGTCCAACAGAAAATGTTTGGTATTCATTCACTGTTCCTGCAGGAGGCGGAAGCTATGCTGTTTCTGTAGCGGTGGGCACAATGGTAAGCCCATGTATAACTGTTTATTCCGGTGCCTGCGGAGGATTAACTGTAGTGGCATGTACTTATGGCAGCGGAAGCAGTGCATCAGTTAACGCAAACTGCCTTGCTGCGGGTACTTATTATATTAATGTGGATGATGATTTTGGAACAGCCGGCACATTTTCAGTAACGGTAACGCAAACCATTTCGGGGGCAGGTCCGCCGGCAAACGATAATTGCGCAGGCGCTGTTACCCTAACGCCCGGCGCGTCCTGTACGCAAACTGTAGGTAATGTTGCTTGTGCAACACAGTCGCAGGCAGGATGCCTTGGCACAGCTAATGATGATGTGTGGTATAAGTTTACCGCGGCCAACACAACGCAATATATTAACGTTACAGGTTCCTCAAGTTTCGATCCGGTTGTTCAATTATTTTCGGGAACCTGCGCAGGATTGGTTAGCGTATGGTGCAACGATGCTTCTTATCTTACAGGAGTTAGCGGTTCGGCAGTAGCAACAGGACTTACCATCGGTAACGTATATTTCATAAGAGTGTACGATTATGGAGGTAGCGCGCCAACCACAACTACGTTTTCAATTTGTGTTACAAATCCGCCAACCTGCCCGGCTTCATTAGGCGCCGGTGTTGTAGCCGTTCCCTCCTTGCCATATTCGGCTGCCGGAAATACCACTTGCGGCAAGGGTAACGATATTACTTCTGTAAACGTTACTAATATTTGCGGGTCTGCAAGTTACTATGGGGGAGAAGACGTGGTTTATACTTTTACACCAACTGTAACCGGTGTTGTTACAATAATTCAAAGCAATACTTCGGGTACTGTAGGATTTATGTTGTACGACAATTGTCCGTATACCGGAAACTGCGTGGCTAACGCTCAAAACAGTGATGTATCGCGTACGGTTTGCGTAACACTGACTGCCGGCGTTACCTATTATCTGGTAATGGATTCGTATCCTTCACCTAACTGTTATTTGTTTGATGTGAGTATCAGTGCTCCGGTTGTTGGCACACCTCCTGGAACGGATTGCGCTACTGCGGATCCCATCACTTCCTTGCCTTATACAAAAACCGGAATTTCTACCTGCTGCAAACTAAATGATTATACTGCCACTGATGCCTGCACAAGTATTTATATGGGTGGCGAAGATTATGTTTTTAGTTACACTCCCGCCGCTAATATTTCTATTGATATTACTTTATCCAATACTTTATCCGGCACAGGCTTGTTTATCACACAAGGATGCCCCAACGTAGGAACCTGTGTTAATAGTGCTACCAGCGCAAGCGGCAATCCTTCTATTTGCAACGTTGCTTTAACCGGCGGGGTAACGTATTATATCATTGTAGATACCGACCCTTCTCCCGCCTGTACACCTTTCGATATTAATATAAATCAAACCGGCACATTAACAAGTTGCAATCTTGCTTATACCGCAGCCACGATGGTTTTCAGTTCAGCTGACCCCCTTACCACGGGTGCTATCCTTAGTTTTCCGGATGACCATTTTGCAAACAGTTATACTCCTATAGGATTTAATTTTTGTTTCGACGGAATACAGTATTCGCAATTACTCGTTTCATCAAACGCATATCTTATTTTTGATCCGTTTAATTGTATTACAAATTTACCAACTTCAAATGCTACACCCGGTGGATTTTCTGCATGGTCTATAAGTGGTGCAATACCCAATACAACAAATGCCCCGCGTAATGCGATATTAGGCCCATGGCACGATATAGACCCGGGCGTTGCCGGTAATGTAAGGTACCAAACTTATGGCGTAAGCCCTAACCGGCGTTTTGTTGTTTCTTATGAAAATGTTGCGATGTTTAGTTGTAACTCAGTTTTGTTTGACGGGCAGATAAAAATATACGAAACCTCAAATAATATTGAAGTGCACCTGGCTGCAAAAAATCTATGCACAAGCTGGAATACAGGGCAAGCTATATTAGGACTTCATAATTATAACGGAACACTTGCGGTGGTTCCCTCAGGAGGATATAACGCGCCTACACAATGGACTGCCGCTAACCTGGCTTGGCAGTTTACTACTTCGTGCGCTACTTGCGCCATTGTGCTTGCTACTGATATAATTGCTTTTACAGGCAAAAAACAGAGTGATAATGCAAATCTTATTAAGTGGGAAACGGCCTCTGAAAAAAATACCAAGCAGTTTATTTTAGAAAAATCGCTTGACGGAATCTTATTTGCTCCTATAAGCACGATACCCGCTAAAAATAAAAATGCAGGCTCCTCTTATTCATTTACAGATTTTTTGCCCGATAAAAATCTAACCTATTATTACCGTTTAACAAGTCAGGATTTTAACGGACAAACAAAAACAACGGGCATCGTAGTGGTTCAAAGAAACCAATATTTATTTAATGCTACCAGTCTTTATCCCAATCCTGCATCCAATTCAGTAACACTGGAAACAGAAGTGAATGCGCCCGGCACAGTAAAAATTAATATATATGACCTGGTTGGAAAATTAGCAGGCGAACAAAGTGTGGAACTGGTTAATGGCTTTAACGCAATTGAAATTACTCTTGAAAAACTGGCGGGCGGAATGTATTATATTAAAGTGATTGACCCGTCGGATCACGACAAAACACTTTTTGTACAAAAAATAGTGAAGGAGTAAATTTTTAATCAAAAAACATCCAGGTTAATCCGGCCTTTAAACTGCGGTCGGGCATAGCGTAATTAGGGCATAACATATAATTGCTGCCGCTGATGCCCTGGTTAAGATGCGAGGCCATTAAGAAGAAACGAAAGCGTTCTATCTGAGCGTTCACAAAAAAATCTACAAAAACATAATTGCCGTACTCTTTTGTGTTTTGCAAATAAAATTGGTTGGTGGCGGGCATGTAAGCATTTGCTTTAAACGAAGAAATATACCTTGCCTGAAAACCCACCTGCAACCACAAATTCTTTTTAAATAACTTGGCTTCTACATATAACTGATGGGATGTGTTTAGTTGTGGCAAACGTATGATATCGGTATTTTGCGTTGTTTGATAATTAACCGTGTTATTAAAATGCAGCGGCCCTAGTTTTAAATCTTTCTGCACATAAAAACGACTGATTAAAGTGCTGCCTTTGTATTGTTGCGGTAAGGCAAGTGTATCAAAATAAATCTGATTTTGCTGCTGTTGCACAAACGCACCAATAGTAAAACGGTATTTGTTACTTCCAAATTCAAGTTTTGCATTTTGTGTAAACACATTTACAAACGAATTGGTCCAGATGCTGTGTGGCGAAAAGTAAACAAGGCTCATATAGGATGGCATTTTAGAGCTTGCCTGAATATTTGCTGTAACGTAAAAATCTTTTAGGGGTTTACTGTAAATATCTGCGCCAAATTGCCAGCTGTTAGTATTGTATCCCGCAACTACATATTCGGCATTTGCTTTTATACGAAAGTTTTTCAAGTTTTGAAACTTTAAGCCCGATACTAAAATATGATTCAGGTTAAGCGTGTCATTAAAAAACTGATGATAATGGCTGAATTCATTTTTGTATCCTGCAAAAAACACTACTTTATCAATAAAATCTATTTTGTACACTAAACTATTTAAAAGTTTTTTAAAAGAAATAGAATCGTTGCTTCCCGGATTTTTAATGTAGAAATAATTGTGTGCATAGCGCCCCGAATCTGCAAGCCCATCGGTAAACAACCAGTAATTACTCTGGTAATTGCTTTCATAAACTAATGTATGCGATGTTGCGCTAGCACCTTTGTCGGTTTTATTTAATCTAAAAAAAGCGGAAAAATTAACTTCGGATGTGCGTAAATTTTGCTTGGCAGTAGATAAATTTACAGGAAACAATTGCTTATCCACCAAAACATTTTTGCTAAAATCAACTTTACTGCTGTCAATACCACCGTTAAGCTGATATTTTAATTTGTTATACATGTAGTAAAAATTATAACCAAGCCTTCCGTTTTTTGTTGTGGCGTGCGACGAGAATAATAAATTATCGGTAATGGTTTTTTGATAGGTATAAAAACCAAAACACGAGTACCGGTTAAACTGCAAACTAATGTTTACTCTTTTGATGTTTTGCGAATGTATCAGTTTAAAAACCTGCTCTTGCTTCTGACCCACAGCAGCAAAAACTTTGGTGTAAATTTTTCCTTGCGGATAAAAGGAAACCGGTTGTTTATCGGTAAATAAATCATTGCGGTTATTTAAAGTAATCCAATTAAAAAATCCGCTTTGCGAATTATCAGTAGCCAATAATGAATAGGAGGGAAGTCCGATATTTCCCAACACACCTGTTTGGTAATAATTATGATGGTTGTCTAAAACAGTATCTGCGCCCTTTGTAGAATTGTAAATGGATAATTTTTGCTCTTCGGCAGTGCTTACAGAAAGAATTGTACTGTCGGGAATAAACACTTTTATGCTTTTTGCAGAGCTATTGGCTTTAATCGTATCAGCCTTCTGCGCCTTAGATGCATAAGTAATAAGTATAAATAAGCAGAAAAGAAGACTGTTTAATTTCACAGGTAATTGCGTTAAGAAAGCTCTCCTTTCAAGAATCATTCCGCTAATTTAGAACTTTCCGAAGAAATGCTCCTCTACATCAAAAGTAGACTTAGCTCCAACCAGTTCAAACTCGTTATTAAGCCATTTATCAGCCGTTTGGCGGCCTTTTTCCTTTAATTCAAGTAAAAATTCCCATGATGTGTTCATTTTACTCGAATAATTGAGCTGACCCAAAACATCGTATCCCGAAATAGTATGAATAAATATTTCGCGGTTTACCTTATCATCGGTCTTTAAAACGCCGTTACGTATTAGCTCATTACGGTAGTGAATCAGTTTCATTTCGTTTATCAAACTGCTGTTAAAACTTATCTCGTTAATTCGGTCGGCAATATCACGGGCGGTAGTAGGTACCGAGTTTATATTGATAGAATTAATTTTTATCAATACAATATCGTGCAAATTAGTATTTGTTATGAGGGGAAAAATAGGAGGGTTACCCATATAACCGCCGTCCCAATAATGCTCGCCGTCAATCTCAACCGCCTGAAACAAAAAAGGTAAACAAGCCGAAGCCAAAACCGAATCAACCGTAATTTCTTTATTGGTAAAAATTTTGGCGCGATTGGTTTTTACATTGGTGGCGCAGATAAATATTTTTTTATTTCGGTAACTGTGTAAATCTTCAAAATCAACCAAATCAGTTAAAATATCGCGCAGCGGGTTATAGTTAAGCGGATTAAAATGGTAAGGCGATAAAAATTGCGACATAGTATTGAACAATACATAGCCCGGCGAATTATAAATATCGCCATTGCCCCAATATTTATCAAATGCAGATGGCTTCGAGAAAAACCCTGCCGCTTGCGAAATTTTTTTCCATAAAGTTTCTAAAAGTTCTTTGGCCTTTAACGCGCCGCCGCTATGCAAACCGTATGCGCAAACCACCGCGTTAATGGCGCCCGCACTGGTACCGCACATGGCATCGGCAATAATGTGTTCTTCCTCCAAAAGCCTGTCCAGTACGCCCCAGGTAAAAGCTCCGTGCGCGCCCCCGCCTTGTAAGGCTAAAGCTACGTGTTTATTATTTTTACCGTTTTTCACCTTGAGTAATTTTTAGTGAGATTGTAAGGTGCTATATTCATTATACCGAAAATAAGTGTTTTATGGAATGATGAATATTTCAAACCCGCCAAATGTACTAAAAGCGTTTAACTTGGTATTTTATTAATACGCAAAGTCTCGACTTTGGTCGAAAAATAAACTGAAACTTCAAAATAAAAACTCTTACTGCGCATTCCACCCACCGTCAACAGGCATTGCGGTACCCGTAATAGTTGCAGCAGTATCCGAAGCCAAAAAAACAGCCAACTTCCCTAGTGTTTCTACAGGTACAAATTCTTTTATGGCTTGCTTGTACAACATCACTTTATTTATTACATCACTCTCAGTCATATTATGAGCCTTAGCCTGATCGGCAATCTGTTTTTCTACTAAAGGAGTTTTTACATAACCCGGACAAATTGCATTTGCCGTAATATTAAAAGGCGCACCTTCTAAAGCAATAGTTTTTGTAAATCCAACAAGCCCGTGCTTTGCCGATACGTATGCGCTTTTAAATTCGCTTGCAACCAATCCGTGTGCAGAGGCAATATTTATAATGCGGCCAAATTTTTGCTCCTTCATTTTTTTCCAAACGTGTTTGGTTGTATGAAAAGCAGATGTAAGGTTAATGGCAATAATGGCGTTCCATTTCTCCTCCGGAAAATCCTCAACCGGCGATACAAATTGTATACCTGCATTATTTACCAAAACATCTATTTTACCAAAGGTTTCAATGGCCTGCTCAATCATATCCTTAATTTCCTGTGGTTTTAGCATATTGGCGGGCGAATACATAGTTTTGATACCATATTCCTTAGCCATTTTTTCGGCTATTTGAGGCCCGTCCGGCTCTAATCCGTTAAAAACCACATTGTATTTTTCCTTTGCAAACTCGGTGGCAATGCCCAACCCGATTCCGCTTGTGCTGCCTGTAATAAGTACCGTTTTCATAATTAAAAATAAGGCTTAAATGTAGCCAAAATACGTGAAAAGGCGTATCCTTAACCTTTATTTGTACTTACTTTAATTTCTAAATAAAATTTATATCTTTAATGACTGTAAACCATTCAAAAATTATGAAGAAAATCCTACTATTAGTTTGCGTTTGTTTAATCGCATCTGTCAGCCTTGCTTTTAATGTCGGCGACGACGAACTCAGTATTAAAAATATAGCCAAAGCCGGGGTAGCCAAACAAAAAATGTACGGCGGGCAATACAAAGCCGCATTGGTAATGTTTAACGAAATATTAAAAGATCATCCCGGTAACGGCGCTATGTTATATTACGCGGGCGATTGCAATTATAAACTGGGCGATAAAGATAAAGCGCTAAAGCTGCTCGAGAAAGCAAAAATATCCGCTAAACCAAATGCCGAAACTTTTTTATTGTTAGGACAGATTTATGAATCTACCGGCAAAACTGATGAGGCACTTGCCGAATACGCCACTTATAAAACAAAAGCTTCTGCTTCTGAAGTAAAAGACAGTAATGTTGAATTATTTATAAGTCATTGCAACAATGCCAAAATAGCAATGGCAAAACCCATTGATGTTAAAATTGAAAACTTAGGACAAAACGTAAATTCTAAGTACGACGATAAAGGCCCGGCTATAACCGCCGACGGAAAAAAACTTTTCTTTAATTCACGCCGCCCGCAAGGAACGGATGATGCAGTGGATGTAGAAGGCGACGGAAAATATTTTGAAAATATTTATTTCACCACCTGGGATACCACCAAACAAATGTGGAACGAGGTTGATGAAGTGCCCGGGCAGGTAAATCAGGAAGGAACGCATAGCGCCTGTACAGGTATTTCGCCTGATGGTAAGCAAATTTTTATTTACAAAAACGACCTTAAAGATCCTAACGCCCGTGGCGGAGATATTTTTGTTTCGAAGGTGATGAACAATAAATGGAAAACACCCGAAGCTTTTGGTAAACCTGTAAACACTTCTTATTGGGAAGGTGGCGCTTGTATATCGCCCGATGGCAAAACACTTTATTTTGTTAGCGAAAGCCCTAAGTACGGAAAAGAAAAAGGTTACGGCGGCGCGGATATTTGGTTGGTACATCGTATTTCTAAAACAGAGTGGGGCAAGCCCGAAAATTTAGGAGCCGAAGTAAACAGCCCTTATCAGGAAGCCGGAATATTTTTAGCGCCCGATGGCAAAACACTTTTTTTCTGTTCAAACAATCCAAACTCTATGGGCGAGTATGATATTTTTCGTACGATTAATGAGGGCGGAAAATGGAGCAAGCCCGAAAATTTAGGATACCCTATTAATACCATTCGCCGCGATGGCCCTTTGGTTTTGGCAGCTAATCCAAAATATGCGTATTTATCATCCGATCGTCCGGGTGGTTTCGGAGAAAATGATATTTACCGGGTTGATTTGGAAAATTACTCTTTGCTTGATAAAGGTTTTGCTAAAAAAGGAGACAATATTTTAAGTATTATGATTGGCCTTGTGCGCGACGGATACGAAGGAAAAGGATTAGAAGGAGCAGAAGTAACTTTTTTAAACGAGAGCGGCGAAAAAATCTCCTCTATAACTACCAACGAAAGCGGCGAATACCTGATAACTTTAAAAGGCGGCGTAACCTATACCGTAAAAGTTACCAAAGAAGGTTATAAGCCAATGGAAGAAAAAGTTACTCTTCCCGTAGGTAAAGGCGGCGACGCTTACAAGCTTGAAAAGCAATTCTTACTTAACAAATAATTTATGAAGCGATATGCGCTTTTTACCGGACTTCTTGTCTTCTTTTCTACTGCTTTTTTTGCCGGAAACGATTACAAATATTTTATTGACTTAACCAAGGTTGAGAATGATAAAGTACTTGTAAAACTTATTCCGCCCGATTTTCAGGAAAACGAAGCGATATTTATGTTTCCTGCTATTGTGCCCGGCACCTATGCTATTTATAATTTTGGCAGGTTTATCAGCGAATTTAAAGTGGTTGATAAAAACGGCGCTGATATTGCGTTTACGGTAACCGATAAAAACACGTATAAAATTTCTAATGCAAAAAATATTGGGTACATAACTTATAAAGTTGATGATACCTGGGATTGGGAGGCGAAGAAAGGTGAAGTAAAAGATGATATAGTTTTTGAACCGGCCGGCACAAATATTGAAGCCGATAAAAATTTTATATTAAACACGCATGGCTTTTTCGGCTATTTTAAAAACATGACCGAAAGAAATTTTTCTATCGAAGTAAAAAAACCAAAAGGCTTTTACGCATCAAGCGGATTATCTTCCATTAAAAATGGCGTTGATACCGATATCATTGAAACCGACGGGTATCATCGTTTAGTAGATTCTCCGGTCATGTATTGCTTGCCTGATACCACTTTTGTTGAAGTAGGAGGCTCGCGCGTTTTAATTTCGGTTTATTCTCCCAATAAAAAATTGAGCTCGGCTTACGTTGCCCGTAATATTTCTGAAATACTGCAGGCACAAAAAATGTATCTGGGCGGAAAACTTCCGGTTGATAAATACGCTTTTATTTTTTACATGACCGATAAACTTACCCTAAGCGGTAACTCGGGCGCCTTAGAGCATAGTTTTTCTTCTATGTATGTATTGCAGGAAATAGATTCGGTTTACCTTACAGAAACGCTTCGCGATGTGGCGGCGCATGAATTTTTTCATATCGTAACGCCACTCAATATTCATAGCGAAGAAATAGGAAATTTTGATTTCAATAATCCGCGCATGAGCGAGCATCTTTGGTTGTACGAAGGACTTACCGAGTATAACGCGCATCATGTACAGGTATTAAGCGGACTAATTGAAATAGAAAAGTTTATTGATATCATGCAAAACAAAATGAGCGAGGCACAATCGCAATACAACGATACGCTGCCTTTTACATTTATGAGCAGGCATGTTTTAGAAACCAAGTATCATAAAGAATATAATAACGTGTATGCCAAAGGCGCACTTATAAATATGTGTTTAGATATTATGCTGCGTTATTACAGCAAAGGAAAATACGGTACGCAAAATCTGATGATGGATTTGTCTAAAAAATACGGAAAAAACAAATCGTTTAAGGACGAAGAATTGTTTGATGAGATTGAAAAACTTACCTTCCCTCAAATACGCGAGTTTTTAAATACCTACGTTGCAGGCAATAAAAAACTTCCTTTCGAAACCGTTTTTGAAATGGTGGGCTTAACTTACAGTGCTGTTTTAGAAAAGCAAGAAGTTAGTTTGGGAGGTTTTGGCTTAGGCTTTAATCCCTCAACCAGCCGCGCTATCATTTACGAAACAGAAAAGATGGATGCTTTTGGAAAAAAGATGGGCTATAAAGAAGGCGATGAGATCGTGCTGTTTAATAACAAAGTAGTTACTATGGAAAATTATAAAGAAGTGCTTTTCGGGTATTTACAAAGCGCACAGCCCGGCGATAAATTAGAAGTGCAGGTTGCCCGCAAAAAGAAAAACGGAAAAGAGAAAATTAAAACCTTAAAAGCAAAAGTACAAATGGTAAAAATTACCATTCCTAACTTTATTACCGTAAATAAAAATGCTTCAGAGCGCCAGGTTTTAGCGCGCAATGCCTGGTTGGGTATAAAACAGTAGCACATGCAAAAGAGCCGTATCTATTGGATTGCACAAATTATTGGGTGGTCGGCATTTTTTGCAGCTAATTTTTTCACATCGCCTGTAAAAAATACCTATACAAGGCCCGATATTATTTATTACGCCTTGCTGGTGCCAACCGCCATTCTGTTAACACATCTTTATCGCTTACTTATTATTCGCTATAGCTGGCTGCAAAAAGCGGTGCTTAGCCAGTTAATGATTGCTATTATTTCGGGATACGCACTTTCTATTTTATTTCTCACCACACAGTATTTTTTAAACCTGGCCATTTTTGGCATAGCCGGCAAACTATCCTTAATTGATTCGGCTATACAGGTTATACAATTTTGGTTTGTATTTTTTTTGTGGAACGTTTTTTATTACTTCTACCATTACACGCGCAACATGCGTAAGGTAGAAATACAACAATTAAAAATGCAAGCCACTTTAAAGGCGGCCGAGCTTAATAAATTAAAATCGCAGCTAAATCCGCATTTTATGTTTAATGCCATGAATAGCATACGTGCCCTCATTGACGAAGATCCTAAAAAAGCAAAAGAGGCAGTAACCAAGCTCTCCTCCATTTTACGGCAAACTTTAACACTCGAAAAAAACAAACTCATTCCGTTTGACCGCGAGATGCAATTGGTAAAAGATTACCTTGATTTGGAAAAAATACGTTTTGAAGAGCGTTTACATTGCACCTACGATATAGTGCCCGGCTCGCAGCAATACAACGTGCCTCCCATGATTTTGCAGACTTTGGTAGAGAATGCTATTAAGCACGGTATTTCTAATCTAACCGAAGGAGGAATGATTACCATTAAAACAGAAATGCTGAAAGGCAAAAAATTGAAAATTGAAATAAGCAATTCGGGCACCTACAATCCCGAAATAACACCCCAATCGGGCTATGGTATTAAAAACACCCGCGACCGTCTGGCACACGTTTTTGCCGATGATGCAAGCTTTTCCATCTTTAATGAAAAATTCTTCGTAAAAACCCAAATAGTCATACCTTTATATAAAACTAATAATTTTTAAAATGAGAGCCATAATTGTTGATGATGAGAGATTAGCGCGGCAGGAACTAAAGAGTTTGTTGGCCGAGCATAAAGAGATTGAAGTAATAGCAGAGTGTGCCAATGCTACTGAAGCAAAAGAACAGATAGCCTTATTAAAACCGGATGTGGTTTTTTTAGATATACAAATGCCCGGTAAAAATGGTTTGGAACTTGCGCAGGAATTATCGCCTGTGCCCGAGCTGGTTTTTATTACCGCCCACGATGAATTTGCCCTACGTGCGTTTGAAGTAAACGCTTTAGATTATTTATTAAAGCCGGTGCAGGCCGACCGTTTAGCGGAGACCATAAAAAAACTTTTCGAAAAAGAAGAAGACGAGGCGCCTCAGGATTTTCGCACCGTACTTACCGATGAGGATCAGGTATTTTTAAAAGACGGAGAGCGTTGCTGGTTTGTAAAACTTGCCAACGTGCGCTTATTTGAAAGCGAAGGAAATTATGTGCGCGTGTTTTTTGAAGGAAGCAAACCACTTATACTTCGCAGTTTAAATAATTTAGAACAACGTTTAAGCCCCAATAGTTTTTTCCGCGCCAGCCGCAAGCACATTGTAAACCTGCGCTGGATAGAAAATATTGAGCCCTGGTTTAACGGCGGCCTTATGGTAAAACTAAAAGGCGGCGAGCAAATAGAAATATCGCGCCGCCAATCCGTGAAGCTTAAGGACATGATGAGCTTGTAGGATATTTTCAAGAATTAAGATTTTTCTGTGTTAAATGTTTTGGGCGTGCCCCCGCATTTTAGATTTTCTTTCAATGAGTATTTATTCGCGGGTCAGGCTACAAAAGGGTGCCGTTTTTTGCCCATGCTTCTCCGAAGAGGAATTTAACAAGCCGAAGCATTTTATATTTTTAAAAGCAGTCTGGCCAAAAGAACCCCTGCGGGCCTTTTGTATCCTTCACGCAAATACAAAAGAGGAACTAAATTGCATACAGCGTAAATAAAATATTGCAGAATTGAATATGAAATTATCGGTGGTTGCTAAAAAATTTATTTTACAACCACCATTTTCTTACCCACACTTGAATTACCTACTGTTTGCAATTGGTAGTAATAAGTCCCCGCGGGCATATCCGAAGTTGAAATAAGTAAATGATCAAAAGTTTTATCCACTTTAAAGCGTTTTATTTCTGTACCCTGCAAATCATAAAAAACTATTTCGCCCTGATTCGCTTCTTTTGGTAGCGCATAATCAATTTTTGTGATGTTAATAACAGGGTTTGGCGCGGGATTAGAAATTAATCCCTGAGCCTGTGCTAAATTTTGATTAGCAATTTGAATTGCGGTGGTTAGCGTGCCTGCTAGACCAAATACCTTTGCCTGTCCATTTATATAACTCAATATCATTTGTGTTCCATTACTCGTAGTGTTATAAATTGGAAATTGCTGTAATGGAACATTCGGAAATATTGAAACTGTACCAGTATCAGAGAATAGCAAAGTTCCATTTTCATTATAAATGCCTGTGTAAAAACTTCCACCGCCAGAACTTGGAAAAGGAACTGAATACATAAATTCTATTTTCGAATCTAAATTAAAAAGATGCTGGGAAAGATAGAGAATGTTTCTATAATTTACACCGTTATTACTTAAGGGTAGTCCGGACAAAGAAATTGTTTGTTTCAAAGTATGACTCATGTCATAAATACCTATATACCCTCCGTGTCGATTGATATTTACATATTGCTCACCGGAAACCTCAAAATTCACTATCATTAGTTGGTCTTCCGCATAAACTCCTCCAATGTTACTTTGACATGTAGAGCCGCTATCTTGAGTAAAAATATAAGTAATTTGCGCTTGTATATTTGTAAGTAATAAGACAAAAGTAATGAGAAGTATTTTTTTCATGGTTTTTATTTTAGTGAAGATAAGCCTTTTTCATCTACAATTGATAACAAAATAGGGGAAGGGACAATCAGTCTATCTTTACGATCTTTAATTTTTTTTCTTCGTTACCAATTTTTACTTTGCAAAAATAAATACCGGCCCTTTGTTTGCTTATATCAATTTGCTGTTCTTGTAAAGGTTTTTTGTTTTCATAAACAAGTTCACCTAATGAATTGTAAATAGATATAGAATCATACTCAATATAGGATTTTATTCTTAACAAACCTGTTGTTGGATTCGGAAAAACACTAATCTGATTCCGACTTGATTCATTTAATTGATGAATATCGATGTTCCCGCAGTAGGTTTGATATTCTATGTGATTATTCAATCCCATTCTTTGTGTTTTTCCTCCAAGAAAAAACCCGGAAGAAACATAATTACATAAGGTGCCAATTTGGTTGGGCGAATTTATTACGCCCAGATAATTAGAATTACTTTGTGCAACATAAATTTTGCCGTCAGCCCCAATATCAAGAGAACCAAACGGAGAGTTAGCGGTTAAAGGGACAGTATATAAAATTGTTTTTGTGTTTGATATGGAAACGGAATCATTACCTGAAATGTCGAATTGATAAACTTTATTAGAATCTGTCGAAGTAAAATTCAATGCTTTCCATGTGGCAGCGTATAGCTTCGAATTATCAGGAGAAAAACTTAGCCCATACCCCCCTCTTTCATATGAAAGATTAATGAAATTTGAAACAACCCCTGTAGTGTTATCAAAATCGAATAAGCATAAATAATCTGAATTAGCATTATTTCCAATGCCGTTATTATTAATTGCCAATTTTTTTTGACTTGGAGAAAATTTCATTTCACCTCTTGCATTCATCCCTGAATTGCATGGAATAAGGGCGGGCCCAATATTTGAAATAACGGGCAAAGAATTAATTCCGGAAGAGGTTACCAGATAGCACAAAAAATTATTGTTCCCATATTCGTGAACAGCGACCCAAATATCAACTCCATTCGAATGATAGGTTGCAGCTATCTGTTCTGTTATGGTTAATGCTGTAAGAACATTATTTTTACTAATAACATCCCCAAAACCTCCATTTAAACTCATATCTATTATATGATACTGCAAATTAAGGGAGCTTTGTCCTTGGATTTGAGTTGTTAATACATAAAAAATATTTGGAGTTGAAGGTTTGGGAATTATCATTACCTGACTTAAAGTTCCACCTGAAGAAACTAAATTACCATTAAGCATTGGATTATGTTGTTTATTCCAAACTACATCTGAATTGGTATAAAATAAAAGTTGTCCTATTGTATCACATATAGAGGAACATCCCTCGCTTCCGGGATTCTGACCATTTGTAAGTGCCAAGGGAAGACAACTATTAAAATCAATACCAGCTTGATTGCCGAAATACCAAACGTTACTCTGTTTTTGAGCAGTACCCAACTGTGTTATAAAAACTAAAAGAAAAGAAAGCCTAAAAACATTCATTATATAAAGTTAATAAAAAAGCCCTACGTTTTACTGCAGGGCTTCTTTATAATTTAATAAAGTTATTGCTTGACCATTTTTTTTGTGTCAAACACTTTTCCGTCAACCAATAAAGTGTAACTATATACTCCGCTTGTTAAATCATTGGCGTATACATTTAATTGACCCTGACCTTTCGCTGTAATATCAACTGTCTTTATCATTCGACCGTTTTGGTCGTAAAACAATAGTTGAGCATTGCCAGTATTTTTAGGTATGTTGTAGGTAATAATAGTCTGTTCAGCAAATGGATTTGGCACTGCATCATTTAATACAATCGCATCTGTGGTACTCAATTCTGTATTGATTATACTTACTCCTTTGTCGTTGCTACTATTATTAATCTTTCTACCACCTGTGCCTGAAAGTGCGTTTATTTGAGTTTGCAAGCTATCAATCATTTTTTGTTGCTCTTGAACGGCTTTCACAAGTGGAACAACTATTTCCGCATAATTCAATCCATAATTACTTTTATTTGGGTCAACTGGAACACTCACTATTGAAGATGCGAAGCCCGTCTGCTTAGCAGCCTGTTCAACCTCCTGGGCGAGAAACCCAGAATGAACAATTTGTTTTGAAGCTGTATAATCCATACCATTTTTATGTACAGACTTTACACTATCCGGCAAATCCTGAGTTTTAAAATCATCAAGTTGTTCAGTATTCATTTGATATGTTACTGGACGTAATTTCTTTATGAATTCTAAACCTTTAACTTCTTCTTTAACGTTAAACTTAAAACGGGCATCGCTGGTGTTATATGAAAGCTGAGTCCAAACTGCATCAGTAGTGTTTCCAAGCCAAATAGTACTGTTTCCCTGATTATTTATTGCGTTATACCCAAAGGCTCCTCTTGATGTGTTTCCGGATGCGTTTACATCGGCGCCATATCCAACACAAGTATTGCCATTACCTGTACCAATTGTGCCACCTGCATTGTAACCCACACCCACATTCGCCGTACCTGAATTAACCGTATATAATGCCTGATAGCCAAGTGAAGTATTACCATTGCCCGTGCAATTATAAAGTGCTTTGTAACCAACGGCTGTACTACCCGTTCCAGTACCATTAGTATATAATGCCGCATATCCAAATGCTGTCATTGAGCCAGCGGTATTGTTGTACAAGGAAGCAAGGCCAAAAGCAGAATTATAGCTGCCTGATACGTTATTGTACAAAGCTGAACCACCAAAGGCACAATTACTTGTGGCGCCCTGCATTAAATTTAGGGAATTAAAACCTACCGCAGTGTTATTAAATCCTGTTGTTAAAGCATTAAGTGCATTTGTTCCAACGGCTACGTTTTGATAACCCGAACTATTACTAAGTTGTGCATTGTAACCAACAGCAACGTTATTATACCCTGTTGTACATGCCGTAAGCGCCTTGAACCCTAAAGCATCGTTTGGAGTACCCGTGGTATTTGCCGTTAATACCTGATGGCCAAAAGCGGTATTATTGGAAACTGTATTAGCTTTAAGTGATTGATAACCTGCAGCGGTACAATAGGACCCGGTTTGATTGGTAGACATCGATTCAAATCCAATAGCGAGATTTGGATTGCCTGTTGTATTTGCGTAAAGTGTGGAACAACCTAATGCGGTATTGTAATTTACCAAATTACCATAAAGAGCTCTATATCCAATAGCCGTTGTCGCATTCATATCCCCTGCCGTTGAAGCTTCGTAACCAACTGCTACGTTTTTTACACCTGTACTACAGGTAAGAAGTGTGTTATATCCAAAAGCCTCATTCGGAGCTTCCTTTGCATTATAAAGCGCCTTGTGCCCAAATGCGGTACTACCTGAATTACCCTGCATGGAATACAATGCCTTATATCCACCGGCAGTATTAAAATGACCCGTAGTAACATTGAACATTGCGCTATCTCCAATAGCAATGTTTCTAATACCAGTTGAGCCGCTATAATAAGCTCCATTTCCAAAAGCAATATTTGCATACCCTGTCGTGTTTGAATAAAGTGCTTTATGTCCAAGCGCATTATTATTTGACGCCGTATTCGAATAAAGTGCCTGATAACCGACAGAGGTATTAAAATTTCCAGTTGAATTTAAAAAAGAAGCGTTATCACCAATAGCAATATTGCGAGAACCAGATGAATTAACATACATTGCACGTGTTCCAAAAGCTGCAAGTGCGTAACCACTGCTATTCCAAAACATAGCTTCCCAACCATGTGCGTTATTAGAACTACCAAAGTTAGTTCTCGCTGAACCGGCACCAATAAAGGTATTATAATTTGCGGTGGCTCCAGCAGGAACGCTTCCTCCATCTGTTAAATAACCACAAGAATCTCCAACAAAGGTATTGTATCCGGGGTTATTACTTTGCGTGAAGCCCGCCAAAATGCCTACACAGATATTTGCAGTGTTTCCCTTATGCCAAAGAATACTTTTTCCATTTATCATATAGCTTTGGGTGGTTGTATTGACATCTATATTGCCTCCCTTTACTTCAAGTAATGAACCAGGAGTAAGGTTTCCTATGCCAACATTTCCTGTAGCAGGAAAGGTATTTGTTTGCGCAATCACATTTCTGTGAAAAGAAAATAGCATTGCAAGTAGCAAAGCTATTTTAATGAATAATTTTGTTTTCATGTTTTTTGTTTTTAAGGGTTAAACTTTAACCAAATATATATTCAAAAAAGGCAGCGTTTAATTATGGTAAAATTTTAATAGTTTATAACCATCTGCTGTTTAGTGCAATAGTGTAATTTCCCGTTCTGTTTTTCTATGAGTTTTCATAGGTATTATTAGGACAATTCATAGGTGTTTTTTTATTAAAACTATGACTTTTCATAGTATAATAATTCAGTATTTACTTAATTTTATTTGGCACTTAGAATTGTGTTTTTTAATTTTAATTTACTTTCTGTGAATAAATTGGGCGGCAATCAACGTTTTCAATGAAAAAGAAAATAAAAATAGATATTATAGATGATCATCAAATTTTTATTGATAGCCTTGGAAGGTTGCTTACAGATGATAAAAATTTAAATGTTGTTGGCGGCGCATTAAACGGGCAAGAATTACTTGAGGTAATAAAAAACGAGAGTCCGGATATTATTTTACTTGATATTGAGATGCCGGTTATGAACGGAGATGACGTTCTAAAAATTATTTCAAAAAAATATCCCGGCATACATGTAATAATACTAAGCGCTTTTATTGAAGAAGAAGGGGTATCCCATTATATGGCAAGCGGTGCCAGTGGTGTCCTACCAAAGGAATGTAATCATGAAGATTTACTTGATGCAATATATTCGGTAATGGAAAAAGGGTTTTACTTTAATGATGCGATTTTTAAATCTCTTTTAACCGACTTTAAAAAACAAAATTCCAACAATTCAGTCATTACTAAAATTTCTTTATCTTCAAGGGAAATTGAAGTTCTAAAATTAATTTGCGTAGGTAAAACAAATAAAAAAATGGCTCAGATTCTTTGCCTTGAACCTTGCACTATTGATTATCATCGAAGAAATTTATATAATAAAACCTCAACAATGAATACGGCTTCGTTGGTTATGTACACTGTTAAAAATGGTTTAATTTAAAAATCAGTTAAGAATTACCTTGTATTTGCGTGAAGGATGCAGCGGGCCGTAGGGCTCTTTTGCTCCCGCCTTTTGGGCTGGGCAAAAAGCGGAACCCCGCAGCAGCCTGACCGCGAGGGCGCGAATAAGCTTTATAAAAGTTGTATGCCAATTCGCACCTCGCGGGCACGCCCAAATCAACTCACCAAAGAATAAGGCCCAAACCTGCTTCGCGAATAACGCCCAAATCAACTTGCTAATTATATTCATCTAATTTATAAAAACAAAAAGCCCCGTCGTTGCTGACAGGGCTTTTGAATATAGAAACAAAAAATTATTTCTTCTTTGTGTAACGTGTGCGGAATTTCTCAACACGTCCTGCAGTATCTACCAGCATATGCTTACCTGTATAGAAAGGGTGCGAGGTGTTAGAAATCTCTAATTTTATCAAAGGGTATTCGTTACCGTCTTCCCACTTAATACTATCTTTTGTGTCGGCGCAAGAACGGGTTAAAAAAGCATACTCGTTAGAGATGTCTTTAAATACACACATTCTGTAGCTTTCCGGGTGAATGTCTTTCTTCATTTTCGTAATTTTTAGGAAGGCAAAGATAGCATTTATTTGTTAAATCCCAATAGCTATTCTTTAATCATTTTTTCACTAAAATAATCGATTTTTTAAACTTAACCCAATGAAAAATTTTATTTAAATACCTGATATTCAATATTTAAAATATCGTTCTTTTAACCTGTTTTGCCAATTTGCTTTCTCTTTAGGCGTACCTATAAACCTAAAAAGGAGCTTTGTAAGCCCCAAAAATAATTTACTTACTTTGCAGTATGCTAAAAAAATCAATTTTAACCGTACTATCCACCCTTTTACTAATTGCCTGTAATAACGGCACCGAAAAAAAGGAAAATATCGCAGAGCCTGACTCTTTGCTTACTAAAGCAAACGCACCCGAATTAAAGCGCTTAAACGATTTATTAAAAGCAAGTCCCAATAGCCCCGATTTATATTTGCAAAGAGGTAAGGCCTATCTTGACTTAAAAGATTTTGAAGCCGCCGTTGCAGATGGCGAACGCGCTATAAAATTAGATAGCGCTAAGGATGTGTACTATTTATTTTTAACCGATGCTTACTTTTTTGCTAACCGTACGCGCCAGGCCAAAGAAATTTTAGAACGCTGTATAAAAAATGTACCCGCCTCAACCGAAGGCTATTTAAAACTTGCCGAACTTTTTTTCTATGTAAAAAAATATCAGGAGAGTATTACTAATATTAATAAAGCCCTTAAAATTGATGAAACTATTGCCAAGGGATATTTTTTAAAAGGCATGTGCTATAAAGAGAGCGGCGATACCGCGCTTGCCATAAGCAGTTTTCAAACGGCTTGCGAGCAGGATAATGAGTATTACGATTCGTATGTAGAAGTGGGCAGGCTTCTTTCTATAAAAAGAAACCCGCTATGCGTTCAGTATTTTAATAATGCGCTAAAAATAAATCCTAAAAGCACCGAAGTGGTTTATATGATTTCTAAATTTTACCAGGATGCAAAAAAATATAAACCCGCTATTGATGCCTATACTAAATTACTACAAATGGATCCAAGTAACAAAAACGCCTTATACAATTTGGGGGCCATCGAATTTGTTTTTGGCAAGGATAAAGAAAAAGCAAAAAAGTATTTTAGCGATGCCATTACCTCCGACCCGCAATATGCCGAAGCTTATTTAGCGCGTGGTATTTGTTACGAAGATTTAAAAGATTTTGATAATGCCATTGCCGATTATAAAATGGCCGTGCAATACAAGCCAAATTTTGAGCCCGCCATACATAATTTAAATAAGCTGCTGGATAAGAAAAAGTAATTACAAAATAAAAATAGCGGCTATTATAAAGATTAAAATAATTACCAGGTACTGCCAAATGTCTACAAAATAAGGGGCGTATTTTTTCCACTTTTCTTTAAATCCCATAGGGTAAAAATAACAATAAATAACTGTAAGGCTTGCCTTTGCTCTTCGTCTACTATAAAAAGAGATTATGCGACACTTTATAACTATATTTTTTGCGGTATTTGGGTTGATGGCTTATCCCCAACAAAAAATTAACTGGCAAGCTTGGGGCGCCAAACCTTTTGCCGAGGCAAAGAAAGTAAATAAGCCTGTTTTTTTGGATGTGGGCACCGAATGGTGTACCGCTTGCAATTTTATGGAGGATGAAACTTACTCTGACACAAGCGTGATACGTATTTTAAACCAAAATTTTATTTGTATTAAGGCCGATGCAGAAGCTCAGCCCGATGTGGGTGCGCGTTTTTTGCAATGGGGCTGGCCGGCACTTATCTTTTTTGATGCGGAGGGAAATCAGATTAACGCTTATCAGGGAAATCGTCGTCCCGAGATTTTTATTCCGCTATTAAAAACTTATTTAGAGAAATTTAGAAAGGGAGAATTAAAACCCGATAACGAAGATTATTATTCGCCCGAGCCTCCAGATAATTCGGCTTTAGGCCAATTATATGCTAAAGCAGATAAACAATTAAATTCTTATTACGATTCGCTTTACGGCGGGTGGGGGTACGATTTAAAAATTCCGCTGTATCAGCCAATCGAATACAGTTTGTGGTTAAACAAGACTTCTAAAAAAAGTAAAGCTTTAAAAAAGGTAAGCAAATCATTAACGCAATATGCAAAAATAAGCGATCGCATTTGGGGCGGAGTATATTTTGGTTGCTCTTCAACAAGAGATTGGTCGAACGCACAACCCGAGAAGCGTGCTGAATACCAGGCAGGGGTTTTACATAATTATGCTGAAGCGTATATGGCAACAGGCGATGTAAAATGGCTGAACGAAGCAAAACTGCTTAAAAAATATTTACTCAACATGCTTTTATCTAAAGACGATAGTTTGTTTTGTAATAGTCAGGAAGAATATTTAACCGCTGCAGGAAATCCGCCGGGCATGCCTCCCGAAAAATATTTTTTATTGCCTGCCGATAAAAGATTGAAATATGGAATTCCGCCTATTGATAAAACTTTGTATACCGATATTAATTTTAGGGTAGTAAAAGGGTTTATAAAGTTGTACGAAGCCACGCAAAACCCCGAAGATTTGCAATTGGCCGTAAATACTGCAAAGCGAATTATAAGAAAAGCGTATTTGCCTGAAGGCTGGTTTAAAACGGTTATCGAAAATAAAAACATAACGCAACGTATCCGCGAATTGCCAAGCGACTCGGCGCAAAAAAACGTAATGTATTTAAAAACGCAGGCATACGCGGCCGTTGCCATGTTGCAAGTTTACCAATACAGCAACGATACTTTTTGGCTGGATATGTGCAACAAATTGCAGGTAGCTGTCTACAAACAATTATATGATTCTGTTAACGGCGGATTCTTTTCAACCAACTTAATGCCTGTAACATTGGGCGGTAAAAAAACGATGACAAAAGTTTTAACCGAAAATGCATTGTATGCCAGATTTTTAGTTGAACTGAGTGATATCACCGGCGATGAAAAACTTTCTAAACTTGCAGAAGGCTGCCTTCGCGCTGTTGGCTCGGATAAAGTTTTGCAAAACGAAGAACGCTTAATTGCCGATTTTACACTTGCGGCCGATAAATTAATTAAACACCATTTGGTCTTTACTGTAGTTACCAGTAATCCAAACTCGCAAGAAGCAAAAAGCCTTATTCAGCAGGTAAAATCCTATTATCATCCTGCTAAATTAATTAAGGTAGAGAAGCAGGGTCATTATCCCGAAATAGGGGAGGCTTCTTTATTTGTTTGCAGCAAAAGTGTTTGCTCGCCACCCATTTCTTTTTCACTAAAGACAAAAAAAGAAATAGACGCGTTCATCGGCAGGCTTAAATAAAAAAGGCCTGAAAATTTTCAAGCCTTCTTTAGTTGTTATGTTAAATTACTTAATTAAAGAAACCGTACCGCTTAATAAGCGCGGCTCTCCTTTGTAATTTTTCAATTCTATTTTCCAAACATAAACATCTTCTTGTACAATCTCTCCGCTGCCTTTACCCATAAGGCGCCCGTCCCAACCTTTGGTAATATCATCACTTACAAAAGTTAAATTGCCCCAGCGGTCAAAAATGTACATTTTAAAATCTTTTATGCCTTCGCCTTTAGCAAAAAACACTTCATTAACACCATCTGCGTTTGGCGAGAAAGCGTTAGGAACATAAATCATAAACTCATCATCAATTTTAATTATTTTAATAGTAGTGTCAACACAACCTTTATTAGAAATTACCGCAAGCATCACTTCGTAGGTGCCAACAGCAGTGTACGTATGCACCGGATTCTGAGAAGATGAACTTGCACCCGATGCGTCGCCAAACGTCACCCAGCTCCAGGTAGCAATAGTTGCCCCGGTTGTAGCATCACTAAAATGAATAACAGGATCAAGAATAGAAGTAGGCTGCGGTGTAGAATTAAAATCTGCAGTAGGCACCGGATAAACCATAACCGTTGCAGTGGATGTTCCAACGCAACCATTGGCATCTATCAATGTAAGTACAGATTTAAAAGTGCCTTGGCCGGTAAAGCAATGACTAGGAGTGCAGCTTGCGCTTGTAGTTCCGTCTCCAAAATTCCAGCTGCAATTTCCGGTTGCTGTTGTAGTGTTTAAAAAGTTAATACATACCGGCGCACAACCCGAACTTGTTTGCGGCCCGGCCACTACAAGTGGTATTGGGTTTACTGTAACGGTAGTAACAGCAGTATTTACACAACCATTAAGATCTGTTCCGGTAACGGTATAAGTAATATTGGCACCAGGGTTAGTTGTTACACTTGCACCTACCGAGCTACTTAATCCGGCAACCGGACTCCAAGCATACGTATTTGCACCGGTGGCACTTAGAGTTCCTGTAGTTTGTCCTAAACAAATTGCCGTTGTATTTACTGCAACAGGAGGTAAGGAATTTACATTTACGGTTGAGTTAGCAGTGCTAATACAACCATTGGCATCAACTCCGGTTACAATATAAGTAATAGTGGAAGTTGGATTGGCAGTAATAGTATTTCCTACAATGGCGCTTAATGCAACATTTGGCGACCAACTATAAGTAACAGCGCCGTTGCCTGTAAGTGTTGTTGAATTACCCGTGCAAATTGTTGGCGAGTTTACAGTAACAACAGGAAGCGGATTTACAATTACCTGCGTTGTGGTACTTGCCACACAGTTATTTCCGTCAACAATAGTTAAAGTATAAGTGCCACTCATGTTAGTAGTGCTCACAGCAAGGCTTGGGTTTTGTAAAGGAGAATTAAATCCTAAGGGGCCTGTCCATATATAACTTGGGCCGCCGTTACCTGTAAAGTTTAAACTTGCTCCTGCACAAATAGGGCTATTGCTCGAAGCAACAGGAACCGGTAATGGATTTACTGTAACGTTTGTGGTAGCGCTTCCGGCACAGCCGTTGGCGTCTAAAGCATTTACACTATACGTTCCGGAAACAGATGGTGTGGCAACACTAATTGAACCGTTTTGTGTGGTTGCCGAAAAACCATTTGGTCCGCTCCAGTTCCAGCTTACACCCGCGTTGCTGCTAATATTTAAAGTTGCGCCTGAGCATATTGGTCCGTTGTTGCTTGCTGTTATTACTAATAAAAGGTTTACGGTAACCATGGCAGTGTTACTGTTTGAGCAGTTGTTTGCATCGGTAGCTGTAACTACATAGTTTCCGCTCATTGCCGCTGTGGCATTTGTAATACTTGGGTTTTGCGCATTGGATGAAAATGAATTTGGGCCCACCCACGAATAGTTAACGCCGCCGGTTGAACCTAAATTAATAGTGGCGTTAGCGCAAACTGTTGCGCCGGTTGCAGTAACAATTGGTAAAGGATTTACAGTTACGGTAATTACTGCTGTATTAACACAGGAGTTGGCATCGGTTACAGTTACGGTGTAAGTTCCGTTCATAGCTAAAGTAACGGCGGTAACACTTGGATTTTGTTGTGCAGATGAAAATACATTTGGTCCGCTCCACGAATATCCTGTGCCGCCGGTTGATGTAAGATTTAAAGTTTGATTTACGCACAGCGGAGAATTGCTTCCTGCAGTAGGTGTGGGTAATGGATTAATGGTAACAGGAATTGTGGTGCTGCCAAAACATCCGAATGCATCGGTGGCGGTTACTGAGTAAGTTCCGCTTGCCGCGATAGTAGCATTTGTGATAGAAGGATTTTGCGTTGTTGAATTAAATCCGTTAGGACCGCTCCATGCCCAGCTAACTCCAATGGGGGTAGATAAATTTAAAGTTGCTCCGGCACAAATAGGACTGTTGCTGCTTGCTGTAACAGAAAGCACGTTGTTTACTGTAATGGTTCCGGTTCCCGAATTAAAACATCCGTTAGCATCGGTACCTGTTACCGTATAAACAGTAGTGGCGGCAGGCGCAGCACTTATAGATGCTGTTGTTGCTGCTGTGCTCCATGTATAAGTTGTTGCACCGCTTGCTGTAATTGTTCCGGTTCCTGTTGGACAAATAGTAGCTGAGCTTGCCGTTACAGAAGGAAGTAAGTTAACGTTAACAGTAGTGGTTCCGGTATTAACGCAACCGTTTGCATCGGTTCCGGTAATTGTATAAATCGTTGTTGCCGCAGGCGTGGCGGTTACAGTTGTACCCGCGGTGGCACTTAATCCCGCAGGCGGACTCCATGCATACGTGCTTGCGCCTGTTGCGGTAAGTGTGCTTGTTTGTTGGCCCAAACATATTGTTCCGCTATTCGCAGTAATAATTGGTAATGGATTAATTGTTACGGTGGAAGTAATTACTCCGGTACAACCCGTTTGCGTTCCGCTAACGGTATACACGGTGGTTACACTTGGTGTAGCAATTACACTTGGGCCGCTAATGGTGTTTAACCCGGTAGCAGGACTCCAAGTATATGTTGTAGCTCCTGTTGCCGTAAGATTTGCTGAACCTCCGGGACAAATAGAAGGAGAGTTAACCGTCATAGGAGTTCCCCCGCCCGTTGCCGCAATAATAACGGTATCGAAAGTAGTTTGTTTGATACAAGAATTATCAGTGATGGTTGCAATATAAGTTCCGGCAGGCACATTACTTAAGATAGGCCCGTTTTGAACCGGTGTTGTGTTCCATACAATGGTATAAGGAGAAGTTCCGCCTGTTACAGTTACTGTTGCAGAACCGGTGGTTGAACAACCCGCGTTTGTTATGGCATCGGTTGTTTGCAAAATGCTGCAAGGAAGTAAAGCTAATTGAGTAGCCATTACAAAACCTTGTCCGCAAGAATAAAGAATATTATTTAATCCTAAAGAAACATCATATACATTCCCAGGCGCAGCAATTGTATTTGTATGTGCAAGTCCGCTGTTATATTGCCAGATAGAATTGTTTACTCCTACAAATAAATTATCGCACTCATCTGCAGTTAATCCGCCGTAGGTCATGCTCGCCAAACTTGCTCCATTTACAGAAACGCTGGATATCATTGCGCCGGTAGCCGAATTCCATTTTTCTAATACATATCCGTCGTACGAGTATAAATTAACATTACTCATGCACATTCCGTTAAAACCATTGGGTGGGCCCGGTGCATAGTTTACGCTGGCAACTTCAACAAAATTATAGTTCTCGGGCGTTTGCCATAGAATTGGAGTTAGGGCCGGTGTTGGAACTTTATAAATAATATTATCAAATCCTCCTGATCCAACCTGAGTTTTTGCAGTAGCAAAGTAGGCGCTGCCAAAAGCATCTAAGGCAATGCCCCACATATCGTGTAAACCTGTGGGCGAGTTAATTACGTTTACCGGCGCCATATTTATAAGGTTTGTGTCTAAATAGCAACCTGTGTACGAAGGGTTACTTGTACCCCCGCCCGCAATAACGGCCTGGTTGGTACATTTGCTAAATGCTATGCGCCACATTTCCAAAAACAGCGGATTTCCATTGTAAATAGCTACCTGCGCACCGGCGCTATTAATTTTAAGTACCTGCGCACCACTACCATTAAAACCATCGGTCATATATGCGGAACCCGAATTTCTGTCAACAGCAAAGTCGCCATAATACCATGCGGCGCTAAATGCGGTAGTGTAACTCCATATCATTGCGCCCGCAGGGTTAAATTTTAAAACCTGAAACGGAGCGCTTCCGCCATACACGTAACAGTTGCCTCCATTATCCCAATCAACATCAAATGCACTATTACCTCCTGTAAAAACCGGAGTTGAGGTATACGGGTCAATAATTAAACCTTTTGTGATATCGTAATTTGTAACGTTGAATTGCACGATACCTTTATTTAAAGTAAAAGCACAATCAATTGCTTTTGCATTGGCAGCTTCGTTGGCAATAGGCGCGTGGTCAGTAAACTCGCCAAAAGGAGAAGTGATACTAATGTTCCCGTCGGATGATAAATTGATTCCGCCGTTTTCGGGATATTTTATTTTAATGATGTTTGGATTAACGCCGGGTTGCAAAATTAAGTTGTACTTAAATCCTGTTTTATCTTCCGGAAAAAATAATTCCATATCCACACCCGGATACAGATTTTTATAAATTAATTTTTTATAAGCGTGAGCCGCTAAAGGTTTTTTATCGACTGCGAAATTATAAATCTGCGGCACTTCATTTTCGGTAACAAGTTGGGCGTTGGGGTTAGCACCAATAAATTCCATATGATGAAACTCGGGTACATACTTCCACATCCATTCTTTTTCTTCCTTGCCGGGAACTTCAACTTCTTTAATATGACATCTTTCTTTTTCTTTTTCAATCTCTTTTTCGGTACGCTTTACGGCTTTGTAATTCATTATCCAAAGCCCGTCTTTTGTAAAGAAATAGTGCAGGCCATCCTGACGGGTACCAAACACCACGTCTTTGGCTTTTACAGATTTCTCTTTTATCTCGTACTGGCCCAGGTTTTCAATAAAAACCTTTTGTTCAAACGGGGTTTTTAAGCTCCATTTAGGTACGGGTGGTTTTTCGGTTGAATTGGCGGCTAAAGAAGTTAGCGAGAGGGCAAGGCAAAAGAATAAAGTTTTCTTCATGGCAAGCAGTGTTTGGTTAAGCTAATATATTAATTAATGACCTGGTTCCAAATAATAGATGCCTGATTGTGAATAAAGGTTGGGTAAAAACCCGAAGAAATACTCTCTAAATAGGTTTAGGAACTGTTTTTTTTAGGAACAAGAATCGAGAAGCGACCTAAGGCTTGGATTTATAGGGGATTTAGCCCGCTAAGGAATTGAATGACAAGAACGTATTTTGCAAGATTGCCCCCGTTCCGGCGGCATTATTTAGCTCCAGATTGCCGTTTTTAAAATTCACTCCGCCAAAAGGGTCGTTTTTTATGAGCATCGGCCCGTCAAGGTCAATCCAGTCGGCATAATGCATAAGTTGGGCCGCGGCTGCAATTCCGCAGGAACTTTCCGACATACATCCTATGTTTATTTTCAAGCCCTTTGATTTTGCTGCAGAAATAATTTTTGCTCCTTCATAAAGGCCGGTGCATTTCATCAATTTTAAATTAATGCCACTAAAACATGCGCTTATTTTTTCTAAATCCGCAAGGCGCTGAAAACTTTCATCGGCAAGCGTAGACAAGGGGCTGTTTTCGGTAAGCCAGGCCATGTCTACATAATTTTCTTTGGGTAAAGGTTGCTCAACAAACAAAACATTTTGCATTGCCAGCCAATGTATCATATCTAAAGCAAAATGCTTATCGGCCCATCCTTGATTTACATCCACCACCAATGGCTTATCAGTGTGTTGGCGAATGCAAGAAATAATTTCTTTGTCGTTGGCGTTGCCCAATTTTATTTTTAAAAGTTTAAAATCATCCAGCTCTTTTAATTTATCGGGAATCAAAGAAAGTTCTCCGATAGCTACGGTAACTGAAGTTTCTTTGGTCGCAGGTTTTTCTAATTCCAATAATTGGTAAACGGGTTTGTTTTCAATTTTTCCGAATAAATCATGCAGGGCAATATCAATTGCGGCTTTGGCGGCACAATTTCCTTCAGAGATTTTGTCAATACCGGCTCTAATTTTTTCCAATGAAGAACCCGAACCTTTAAGAAGAGGAGCTGCTTTTTTTAAAAATTCAATAACTGATTCTTGCGTTTCTCCCAAATAGGGTGGTAGGGCAGCTTCTCCGTAACCCACTTTATCATATTTTTCCAATTTAACATACACCACATCTGTTTTTGTGCGTGTGCTATGACTCAAACCAAAAGGATGTTTAAATTCTAAAAAATATGGAGTGTAAGAGAGTTTCAATTAAAAAAATTATCTGCAAACAAGATACACATTATTGGGTCTTGGGCTCTTCCGCTGCAGGAATATTTTTCTGTCTCGTTAATGTGGCGATAGTAGCTGTTAATGAAAGCCGAATTGTATTTTGTGAAATATTAGTTTGACTTAGAGGAGCAAAATAAGCAAAATCAAAAGCGATTACATTATATTTTAATCCTAATCCCATGGTAAGATAAGAGTAGTTTCCTCTTAAGGAATCTTGATGATAGTATCCCGCTCTGAGTGCAAATAAATTTGAATACCAATATTCAATCCCCACCGCTTTGTTTAATTTCTGTAATTCATCATTTAGCCCTGTGATAATTATTGGCGAGGGAATAAGCAGTTGAGATAAATCCGATAAAAAAGTGATACTATTGTAGTCATCCAAGTTAATTTTCAGACTACCGCCTAAGCGCGCCAGAGTAGGAATAAAATCTTGACCTTGTGTATACTGATTATCGGTATATGATATTTTTGGCCCAACGTTAGAAATATTAAACCCCCCTGCAATTTCTGCATTGTTTCCGGCGAGTTTGATTTGATTGTTTCGGTAGTATATCGCAATATCTGCCGCGTAAGTTTGTCCGGAATGGGTCGATGTTCCGTTAGGGAGTGGAACGCTATTGGTTAAGTTTGAATATATATAGCGTCCCGCTAGGCCTACAGAAAAATATGAACTTAGTTTTCTACTGTATCCTAAATCAAGAGCAAATTCATTAGGCTTATAGGTCCCAATGGCATTTCCGTTAGCGTCGGTAAATTGCACGCTCCCCAATGTAAAATATCTTAAGGAGGCTGCAAGAGCACTGCTTTGCCCCAATTTTTTATAAGCACTTGCGTACAAAAGATACATTTCTATTCTTTTTGGTGGCGCATAATAAGGCGCAAATGATACGGACATTGCAAAAGATTTATCAGTAAAAGCATACTTGGCGGGATTCCAGACCATCGAATTTGCATCAGGCGATGAAGCGGCTCCCAGATTTCCCATTCCTGCTGCGCGTGCATCGGGACAAATCATTAAAAACGGAACGGCCGAAACGTTGGTATTAATAGTGCCTTTATTGTAATTGATGGAACTTTGAGAATATACTTTTGTGACCCCGCAATAAGCAAAAACAATAAAAAGAATTCTCTTCATGGTATAATGCAACGAAAATCAATTGGAATTAGTATAAAGAAAAACTAAAGGCCACTCAAAAAAGGACTTTTTACTTATTGTAAGATAGATGTAGCTTGCAAACGCTAAAACCGGCCCTTTACAGGTTGTATGGCCTTGCCTTTAAGTTTTTTAATAACGGCATTAATTTTTTCCTTGTCTTCTTCATGGATGTCTTTGCTGCTTCTGAGAGTTTCAACGCTATAATTTTCACTTTTATGATTAAAACAGTTAAACCCTCTCTCGTACATCTTCGAATCGTTTAATGTAAGAATGCAGAGTTGTTTTATAAAATAATTAAGCGCTTGCAGAGAACCGAGCCATTCGATTTTAGTTTTTTGGCCGTTTAAAAAGAATTTTTTAAAAGCTAAGAAGTCAGCATCTTTTGGGATAAGTTCTTTTTTTAATTCATCAACTGCATCCGGTAAATTGTTGGATAAATGCTGGCTAAGTTTATTAAAGCCTATTGAATTAGTTTCTGGTGTATTTACTTCTGCATTCATGGGTAATTTTGTTTATATAAATCAAATAAAAAGCCCCTTTTTAAGGGGCTCTTTTGCAGTAGCGTGGGAGAGATTTGAACTCTCCACCTCAGGGTTATGAACCCTATAATATCACCCTTTCTAAAAGTTTCAAATCGTTCCGAACCGTTGATATATCTGTATTTTATAGTGTTATCAATGTTTTTGAATATTGGTTTAAATTGGTTAAAATCGGTTAAAAAAGACAAGTTGTGGAAACTATGTGGAAACCAGTTTCCGCAATAGTTGTATATTTGTTTCCGAAAGGTTTTTAAACTAATCATAATGGTATCTGAATTAGAACAAGAAAGCAAAACTACTAAAATTATCTAAATATGGCCTCATCTAAAATCGTACTATTTAAAGGCAAGAAACTTTCTGACGGTTCGAGGTTTGTTGCTTTGCGTTTAACTTTTGATCGAAAACATAAGTTTGTTTTTATCGAGAACGTTTTTGAAAACCAGTGGGATGCAGCAAGTAAATTAGTCAACCGTACTCACACGCATTATAAA
>JBBQRR010000019.1:0-79983 GCA_038214655.1 Bacteroidia bacterium
TGGAAATTTCGGAATCATAGCCCCCTCTTTTTCGTTTTACTAAGCCCCCGGTGTTTTTAAACAAATTCTCAATGAGAAAGGAAAATTTTAAAGGGGTATTCTTCTAACGGTCGAAAGGGGTCTCTTTGGGCGGAAATTCCATTTACTGAAACTAAACTCAATTTACTTAAAAATCTTATGGAGACCAAGCATTTCCCTGCTAATTCTTGAGTCTACCATTTTTGCATAGTGTTGCGTTTGCCGTAAATTGGTATGCCCCAATTGTGCAGATACAGATTCCAAGGAAACACCGTTGCCGAGGGTTACCGTTGTTGCAAAGGTGTGTCGTGCAACATGAAATGTTAGGTTTTTCCTTATTCCAGCCAAATCCGATATTTCTTTCAAATACGAATTTAATCTTTGATTGCTTAATACCGGTAATAAGGCCCGTGTTTTTATTACCTGCGGATGGTTTTGATATTCGTTCATTATTTCCTCTGCGGCGGGCAGTAAACATATCCTTGAAACCACTTTCGTTTTCTTTCGCTCTTTAAAAATCCATTTCACACCATCGTTGTCTGTATGAATATCAGCACGCGTGATTCCGGCCATATCAATGTACGCAAGACCGGTGTAACAACTGAAAAGAAATAATTTGCGGGTCCTGTCCAATCTTGGCATATTAATTTTCAAATCAGTAATCTTTCTTAATTCACTCATATCTAAAAAATCCCTATTAACTATTTTAGCTTTCCCTTTATATGAAGTGAATGGATCCACTGGCAACCAACCATAATCCACTGACAGTTTAATAATCTTCCTAAGATTTTTTATATACTTGATTGTTGTATTATGAGCACAATTTTTATTCGTCCTAAGCCAATGATCAAACTCCAAAACAAACGACAGTTGCAAGTCGTTAAGATAAATATCCACTTTTGCGCACTTCTCAATCATGTACTCCAAGAGATACTTTTTTGTTGTTACATATCGCGTAACGGTTGGCATTACAATAGCCCCGATTTTATTTAGTTCTACTAATTGTTTCTGATGTAAATCAAACACTTCAAAAAGCGTTTTCCTTTTCTTTTCTGATTCCCCGGATTTTAATTCATTATACGCTTGCAATAAATTCTTGGGCGTAATTGGAATACTTTCCTGAATTAATTCCCGCTCTATTCTAAAAAAAGCCTCTTCAACCGTGGAAATATATTTTACAAGTTCTTTATCAGAGTCCTTTCTTCCCCTCGGTCGTGCAATGCTCGCATCCCAGTTTTCAAATTCAATTTTTCTGTTAAGAGAAAAATCTATTCTTTTTTTGTCTACCGTAATTCGCGCAAACAATTTACCCACTGGCGCTTTATTTTCTGCCTTTGATTTTCTTAGAAAATAGGTTACACTAAATGCCTTCATTTCCTTAATTTTAATTACACAATTTTACGGTGCTTTAGAAGGAAAATTGGGCAACTAAAAATGTAGTTGCTACTGATAACCAGCTTAATAAACTGATTTTTGTGTAACCTGATTTTTCAAAACTTAGGTTACACCTTTTCTTACACAAAAGTATCTGATAATGGCTGATATTTTTCGATACTTTTAAATTTGAACAAAAAGTATAAAAACAAAAAACCCTGCAAAATCAAGGGTTTCGCAGGGTTTAGTTCTTTTTTATGTCCGCAAAGAAAGAAGCAGACTGCTTCGACTATTGCATTAGTGATCCCGCTGGGATTCGAACCCAGGACCCTTACATTAAAAGTGTAATGCTCTACCGGCTGAGCTACGGAATCCGGTAATTTTCACTTTTATTATAACGGCCGCCCCGGTTAAACCAAGGCATTTCGTTAGCGGAACAACATGTAAAGAACTATTTTTTACAATAGGGGTGCAAATATAGCAGTTTTATTAAAAAGCTAAAATTTTTAATTAACAATTATTTAAAAAATTGTGCATTTAAAGCCTTTCCCAAGGTATCCGAAAACAGATAAGAGCCCTCTAAAGTGCTTACCATCGGAGAAATAAAATATTTTCTGTCCCTTGCCCAAACCACTTTATCAAATTTTAAAAAGCGACAATTATTATAAGCCGCAATGGCCTCTATTCGCTCTAAAAACAGGGTTCTGTTAACCTGAAAATCTGAAATTTCTTTGAGAATCGGCGACTCGTAAAGCACCACTTTTACGCCTTTTTTGGAGCAATATTTTAAAATATTTTCAAGGTAAATTTCGCGCACACTATCCCATGTGAAGCTGTAGCCTTTTGGGTATAACTTTTTTAAATTTTCGTGATGATTGTCCCAAACTATGCGTGCCGGAGGCTCAAATCCGTCCGGATAGTACGGTTTTTCCTTATTTGTAAGATAATGCTTCCAACCCTGCATGGCCAAAAAAGCTGTTTGATGGCCGTAATAGCCATATTTTAAAAAAGGAATGTACTTCAGGTTCGCGTACGAAGGGTCGCACTCAGCCACAACTTTACTCACTTCCTCTTCCTTAAAAAAAGTAGCAAAACGATTGGCATGAAAGGTATTATACCGGGTATCAAACGACTCGGGCGTTACGTACAAGAGCAAATACTCCGGCGCTTTGTTATTTTGGAGGTACACTTGCAGATCGAGGTAATTATCGGCAAAATCGCTGTGACTTTCGGCAAGATTATAACAAGATAAGCCGGTTTCCTTTGTCAGAATTTCGGGCGAAACCATCCATAAGGGCTCGCAAGGCCCTAAAATAAGCAGTTGCGCGTTTATTTTATGCGTGGCAACGTAAGAAGATTTAAGATTGAGGTTATGTTTTAGCCCAAAATCAAAAGCTTTTTCAAGCAAGAATAAAAATCCTGCCAGAATCACCAAAAACAAAAACCATTTATGCCCGGTTTTTTTTATCATTCTTTCATTAACTCCATAAATTCCATAAAAGTTTTCATTGAGCCCATTTTCTCGATGTTCAAATCATAACTTATTCGTTGCGTAAGATAGCTCCCAATTAAAAACTGCTTTTCAAGTGGAATACTTTTTTCAACAGCTTGCACAATATTATTTACACCGTACTCTAAGGCCTTTTCAAACTCCTTAATAAAATTTTCTTCGATTTTTTTATTACTCACCCAGGCGGCAAAAACAAACGGAAGTCCGGTAAACCTTTTCCACTCACCCGCCAAATCGTATTCGTGAGCAAACTTGCCATTCATTTCAAAACAACGGTCGCCAATAACTACAGCGGCCGTATTACCTTCAATTAATTTTTCGATCCCGATAGCTATCGGGACTTCTTGCGCAGGAACAAATACCGGGTTTACTTTCCAATAAAATTTAGCAAGCACCTGCACTAAGGTAACTGAGGTACGGCTCTGATAATCCAAATAAATTTTTTCAATTTTTTCTAAAGGAACCGCGCTGTAAAGTTTTACCGTATCTACGTTATCATTACTTCCCAAACAAAATTTACTGATGATGTGATATTCTTTTAAAAGCGGAATCACCGCCACAGGAATCAATCCAATATCAACCTTGCCTTCAATAACTTTTTGCGCGCAAACCGAAGGAATATCCAATTGCAAATCTATTTTGTCAAGCAAACCGCTTTCAGTAATTCCGTATTTAAACGGAAGCGTGTTAGTATAACTTACTATAGAAATTTTATACTTCTCCACCTTCGTCCTTTTTAATTTGATAAAACGCCAGCGTAGCGCCAATACATGCGGCCGCCGGACCAATAGTTAATCCCACCAAATCGCCCAACAAGGTTGGTAGTTTTAAAATCAAAAGTAAACAACATCCAATGCCGCAAACTAAAGCTTTGTGTTTTTTGATGAACGAAATTCCCTGCGACATATTCATCCGGTTACGCTCGCAACTATAATCCATCATCGTAAAACCATAATAGTAGCACGACATAAAAAATAAAAACGGAGTAACAACAAATACTGCCGGCGGAAAAATAAAGCAAACAATAAATCCCGCAATGATAAATAGATATTCAAAAATCATATTGCGTACTGTGATTGAAATGCCGCGCGCTATGTCTTTTAAAAATTGTTTGAACGAAATATCAAATTTTTTGCCCGATACCTTGCTTTCCATTACCTCCGATAACCTTGAAAGCATTGGTGAAAGAAGAATAAGTGTTACATATTTTACAATTGTACCACCAATAAACCAAAAGGCAAGTTTTAATAAAATGTTTGTTACAAAAGAGAAAAAAGCAATTAATGAATCCAACTTAAAAGAAAAGAGTGATTTGTGGGCAAACAAGGATGCCAAATATGTTTCAACCCACTGCACGATAGATTCAACCAAATCGCCCACTAAAAATAAAGTAAGCGCAAGTAAGATAATCCACAACAAAAAAGGATAAAGCATATAATACCAAAGGCCCTTGCTGAATAAAAATGAAAGTCCCTTAAAAAAATAATCTATTCCTTTAAAAAAGTCGGAGAAAACCTTCATGGTTTTAAGCCTGTGCTTTTGGTCCGCCAAAATTAAGTGGCAAAGCATTCATCTCGGCTTCTTTAATTTTGCCGTGCAATTGCTCGTATTTCATAATATTTTCGCTTAAAGCCATCATTAAACGCTTGGCATGCTGCGGAGTAAGTAATATGCGCGATTTTACGCGGGCCTTTGGCACGCCGGGCATAATTTTAATAAAGTCGATAACAAACTCGGATGGCGAATGGGTGATGATGGCAAGATTGCTGTAAATTCCTTCTGCAACTTCTTCGCTTAACTCGATATTCAACTGGTTTTCGGGATTTGGGTTTTCCATTGTAAAATATTTTCATCAAAAGTACTGAATATTTCGGGTTGTTTATTAGGTATTTCGGGGTACATATATCAGGCAAAACTAATCTTTCGCCCATTTTCCGGAACACGAAATAATAAACACGAAATACCAAACCCTTAATAACTAACATTTCAACGTTTAAAACTATGCCAAAGCCTTGTAAACAGGGGGCTCTGCTCGCTTACTTTTGTTAGGATTAGTAATGGCCGAAGAAGTACGTAAAAATAAACTCAAAATTCCCCTCGAAACCGCAGCGGTAACAGCCTCTATAGCAGAAGAGGATGGATTTACCCTTCCGCCCATGCCAAAAAAAGTTCCCTCTTTAGAAAAGGTAAGTATAAAGAAAGACAAAGAGGAGAAAACCGAAAAAGCCGAGAAAACCGAGCGAAAAGTTAAACCACAAGCCGAGCCAAAAATTACTTTAGCCGAACGCGTTAAAAAAATTACTTCCTTTTTCCTATTAGAGCAAACACAACGTATTATAGGCTTACTTTTTGTTTTTGCCGCCGCCTATATAGGCGTGGCATGCGCATCTTATCTGTTTACCTGGGACGCCGACCAGGATAAAGTACTTGGGCCATCATCTGTTTTATTTTCGCCGGAAACCAGGGTACAAAACTGGTTTGGTAAATTAGGGGCGCTACTTTCACATTTATTCATGTACAAGTGGTTTGGTGTTTCCTCCTTTCTTATGGTGCCCCTGCTTTTACTAACCGGAATTTCTAAAGCCCTGCAACGAGAAAAGTTTTTCTCTTTTATGTTATGGCCAAAAACAATTTTTGTAATGCTTTGGTCAAGCGTAATGTTAGGTTTTATTTTCTCCGACAAATTAATGTTCCTGGGTGGCGGAATGGGCTTTATACTAAACAATTACCTGCAAGGTTTAATGGGAAGTGTTGGCGCATTAGCGGTATTGGTATTAAGCGGCGCGGGTTTTGCATTTTTGATTTTTGATTTTAAAAAGAAAGAGCCCGAGCCGGTGGTAGCTGCCGAGGAAGAAAAAATAATTATTCCTTTAGAAACTCCCGAAGAAGCGAAATCAAGAGCTAACAAATTTGTATTTGAAGTGCCTAAAGAAGAAGAACCTGTAAAAGAAAATATCATTCCACCGTTTGAATTCCCTATTGAAAAAGTCATCGAAGATAAGACGGAAGACCTTTCTTTAGAAGTAATTGAGCCGGTAGCAGAGCCCATCATAAAAAACGGGAAGCTTGATTTAGAAATTGAACCGGTTAAAGAAGAAGGCACGGTTATGACTTCCGAAAAACTGGTAGAACAGTTTGGCGAATACGATCCTACTCTTGATTTAGGTTCTTATAAAATGCCGCCTTTAGATTTACTGAACGATTACGGCAGAATAGAAACAGAAGTAAATCCCGAAGAACTAAACACCAACAAAGATCGTATCATAAGCACCCTGCGCAATTACGGTATTGAGATAGAAAAAATTAAAGCCACTATTGGCCCCACAGTTACTTTATACGAAATTGTTCCTGCTGCAGGTGTACGTATTTCTAAAATTAAAAATTTAGAAGACGATATCGCGCTTAATCTTGCAGCATTAGGAATTCGCATCATTGCTCCTATTCCGGGCCGCGGTACCATTGGTATTGAGGTACCCAATCAAAATCCGGAGATGGTGCCCATGCGTAATATCTTGGCTACCGAAAAATTTCAGAACTCCACCTTCGATTTACCAATAGCGCTCGGCAAAACAATCAGCAACGAAACCTACGTGGCCGATTTAGCCAAGATGCCTCACTTATTAATGGCAGGCGCAACCGGGCAAGGTAAATCAGTAGGATTAAATGCTGTACTTGTTTCTTTACTTTATAAAAAGCATCCTTCGCAAATTAAATTTGTATTGGTAGATCCCAAAAAAGTGGAGCTTACACTTTACAATAAAATAGAGCGTCATTACTTGGCAAAACTGCCCAATTCAGAAGAAGCCATCATCACCGACAATCAAAAAGTAGTTCACACATTAAACTCGCTTTGCATTGAAATGGATAATCGCTATGCATTGTTACAAGATGCTGCGGCAAAGAATTTAAAAGAGTACAATACCAAATTTATACAGCGTAAATTAAATCCAAACGACGGACATAAATATCTTCCCTACATTATTGTTGTAGTGGATGAGTTTGCCGATTTAATTATGACTGCAGGTAAAGAAGTAGAGATGCCCATTGCACGTATTGCACAGCTTGCCCGTGCCGTTGGTATTCACTTAATCATTGCAACTCAGCGCCCAAGTGTAAATATTATTACCGGTGTTATTAAAGCCAACTTCCCCGCACGCGTTGCGTTCAGGGTAACTTCTAAAATCGATTCGCGCACCATTTTAGATTCGGGCGGAGCAGAACAATTAATTGGCCGCGGAGATATGTTATTAAGCACCGGAAACGATTTAATACGCATACAATGCGCCTTTGTTGATACTCCTGAAATAGAAAAAATTACCGAATTTATTGGCTCGCAACGCGGTTACTCAAGCGCATACCTGTTACCCGAGTATGTAGATGAAAACGCCGGCGGCATAGATGATATTGACCTTAGCGAGCGCGATAAAATGTTTGACGATGCCGCGCGTATGATTGTTAGTCACCAGCAGGGCTCCGCCTCATTATTACAGCGTAAATTAAAACTGGGTTATAACCGCGCCGGCCGTATTATTGACCAACTTGAGGCCGCAGGCATAGTTGGCTCGTTTGAAGGCTCTAAGGCCCGCGAAGTGCTTGTAAAAGACCCGGTTTCACTCGAAGAAAAGCTGAAAGAGCTCAATACCAAAAAAGAGTAATTTGTTACTTTAATCCTAACATTTTTTAAGGATTTTCCCGTCAAATATTTATTACCTTTACCCCTTAGCCTATGCGCCTTTTGGTAAAGAAATACGCGCTTTTTGTCGCACTCCTTTTTCCCGCTTTATTTTACGGGCAGTTTTATTATGGCCTGCAGCAAGAGTTTGGTAAAAGCCGGGTGCAATTTCAACCCTTTTACTGGACCTATTACGGCTTTGACCGCTACCAGGTATATTTGTACGAAGGCTGCGAGGATATTTCTAAATATGTTTCGTACCGCACCGAATTTCATTTAAAAGATTTGGAAAAAAAACTGGATCATCAGATTGATGATAAACTGCAAATTTTAGTTTACAGCACCCAGGGCGATTTCAGGCAAACTAATTTGGGCCTCTCAACCGATGAAACCACAAACACAGGTGGGACCACAAAAATTGTAGGCACCAAAATGAGTGTTTTCTTTGATGGCAACCACGCTAACCTCGATAAGCAAATACGAGCCGGCATTGCAGAGATTTTAATAAACGATTTACTTTACGGGGGCCGCACACGCGATGTGATTCGTAACTCGGCATTACTGGTTGTACCCGATTGGTTTAAAAATGGGTTAATTTCATTTTTGTCTGAATCCTGGAATACCGATTTAGATAATGTGGTTAATGATGGTATTACAAACGACCGCTATTTTAATTTTAATAAACTGGATGCAAAAGAAAGCGCTGTTGCCGGCCATGCTTTATGGCATTACGTAGCAGATACCTATGGCGAATCAAGTATTGCCAATATTTTATACATGACTAAAGTTTCGCGCAAAGTAGAAAACGCTTTTCTTTTTATTTTGGGAACTAATAGTCAGGGTTTAGTTTTTGAATGGATTGACTCGCGCATGCGCAACACAACAAATAACGATACATCGCGCACGCTGCCAAGTTCTGACCCATTAATTGCAAGGCCAAAAACTTTTAAAGATTATTATCAGTTAAAAATTAGTCCCGACGGAAAAAAAGTAGTTTACGTTACCAATCAAATGACGCAGTACCGCGTTTACATTCAGGATTTGGAAACCGGAAAGAAAAAACGCATCACTAAACGAAATCCAAAAATTGAAAGGATTAACGATCTTACTTATCCACTTTTAGCATGGCACCCCAGCGGACAAGCGTTTGCGATGATACATGAAAAGAAAGGAATTATTTATTTAACCACTTACAATGTAGAGAATCACGACAAATTCAGCAAACCCATTACAGGGATTGAAAAAGTAATTGACTTTGCTTATAGTCCGGATGGAAAAAAAATAGTTTTCTCGGCCGTAAAAAAAGCAAAAGGACAGAGCGATATTTTTGTGTACCAGATTAACGCCGGTGGATTAGAGCAAATTACCAATGACAGTTGGGACGACAATAACCCGCGCTTTATTGGTAAAGGTAATATGATTGTGTTTTCTTCTAACCGCCAGCACGATACTTTAAAAGACAGCGAAAGCAGCAGATACGATTTGGATGAAAGTAAGTACAACGATATTTTTATGTACGACTACAAAACAAAATCAAAACATTTATACCGCGTTACCGATACCAAAAAAACAAACGAAACCAATCCCGGTGATTTTTACGAAGGACATTTTACTTATTTGAGCGATCAAAACGGAATTAAAAATCGTTTTGTAGGAAAACTAGACAGCATAATTTCTTTTGTGGATACTACCGAGCATTACCGTTATGTTTTTAACGCGCATCCCGTTTCTAATTACAAATACAATGTATTGGAGAGTGATATCAATTTAAAAGCCGGCAAAATGGCCGAAGTATTTTATCATGATGGCAATCAATACATGTATATTAGTCCGGTTGATAAATCGATGAGCGAGAAAGTTGCTCAGCTAAAAAATACCTATTATCGCCGCAGTACTTTATACGGACAATCGAAAGCGGCCAACAACAATACGTCAAATCCAAATAATATTCCACCACCCCCTAAAGCAGAAACGCCTGTAAAAAAAGATAGTGTAGCAAGTCCTGCAAAAGTGGATATTGATAATTATAATTTTAAAGGCAATACGCAGCCCACGACTTCCAATACAAGTACGGCTTCACCAAGTACAGTGGTGGCCCAGCCTATCGTAGGAATGGCTTCGCAAAATAGCAATGGCGATTTTAAATTTCCAATCAAGCAAAACTATTATGTAAATTTTGCTATTGATAATGTGGTAGCACAGTTTGATAATTCTTTTCTCGCAACTTCGTATCAGCCTTTCTCTTATTATTACGTAAATCCCGGCTTTAGCGTGCTAACAAAAATGGCTACCAGTGATTTGTTTGAAGATTACAGAGTAGTTGGCGGGTTTCGTTTTAACCTTAACATAACCGGTATTAACGCCGAATATTTCATTAGCATCGAAAACCGTAAAAAACTTTGGGATAAACAATTGGTATTACACAGGCTTGCCCTACCCCACACGCTTAATACAAATATGTACAGCAACGGAAACTATTCGTATTTGGTAAAATCGCTAACGCATGATGTGCAGTACAAATTAAAATACCCTATTAACGAAGTATCCAGTGTTAAAACCACTTTATCTTATCGTAACGACAGATATGTGTTTAAAGCGCAGGACGATGTTACATTGCCGATAAGAAACCAATTTGATAATTGGGTAGGCGTAAAAGAAGAATATGTTTTTGATAATACCCGTGCTCGCGGATTAAATCTTTACAACGGCTGGAGGCTAAAAGTTTTTGGTGAGTACTACCGCCAGGTAAATATCGATTCGCTTGGCAAGCGCCACGATTTAATTGTTTTGGGTGCGGATATCAGGCATTACTTAAAAATACACCGCAGTTTAATTTGGGCCAACCGTTTGGCAGGAAGTACTTCTTTAGGTACCGATAAACTTTGTTATTATATGGGCGGTACAGATAATTGGGTTGCGGCTAAATTTAATACGCAGCAGGAAATTAAACATGCCGATACTTACGCTTTTCAGGCTATTGCTACCAATATGCGTGGCTTTCAGCAAAACGCCCGTAACGGAAATAATTTTGTGGTGCTAAACTCAGAATTACGCTGGCCCATTTTTCAATACTTTGCAAATCATCCCATCAGTTCTGATTTCTTTAATAATTTTCAGATTGTTGGTTTTGGCGATGTGGGTATGTGCTGGTACGGCCTCAATCCCTTTAGCGATGAAAATACGATTAACAAATATTCTTTTTACAGAAACCCGATTACCGTAATTATTTACGAGAAAAAACAAGCCATCATTGGCGGTTACGGGTTTGGTTTACGCAGCCGCATTTTTGGTTATTTTGTACGTGTTGATTTTGCCTGGGGCGTTGATAATTACACGCAGCAAAATCGTATGACCACTTTTTCACTCGGAACAGATTTTTAATGGAACCATTGCCTAAAAAAAGAACTATGAACGACATTTTAATTCTACTGATAGTAGGGTTGGCCGCAGGCTTTTTAAGCGGCATAGCCGGCGTTGGCGGAGGAATCATCATTGTTCCTGCTTTGGTTTTCTTTCTTCGATTTGACCAACACCTGGCTCAAGGCACAACACTTTTTATGTTTTTGTTTCCTATTGGTATTTTGGGTGTAATGAATTATTATAAAGCAGGTCATGTTGACTGGAAAGCGGCCTTAGTTATGTGCAGCACTTTTATTATAGGAATTTATTTCAGCTCTAAACTGGTTGTTTCTTTAGATCAGGCAACGGTTAAAAAAATATTTGGTGCGATTATCGTTGTGTTGGGGGCTAAGATGCTCTTCTGGAAGTGAATTCCCTTTTTGCACAAAGGCGCAAAGAAAAATTAGTATTAGTTGGAATAAGAGCGCGGAGAGCTTAAGTGATTAAAAAATTAAATAATCTTGGCGCCTTAACGTCTTAGCGGTAAAAAAATGAGTATCATCTCTAATATAATAATAAAAAGCAAAGAGTTATTTCCTTATTTACTTGAGGTACGCAGGCATTTGCACATGCACCCCGAACTTTCTTTTAAAGAAACTGAGACTTCTAAATTTATTAGTGCGCAACTTACCAAACACGGTATTGAACATAAAACCGGAATTGTAGGTACAGGTATTGTTGCCTTAATTAAAGGAAAGAACCCGGATAAAAAATGCATTTTGCTGCGCGGCGATATGGATGCGCTTCCTATTACCGAAAAAAATGACGTTGCCTATAAATCTAAAAACGAGGGAGTGATGCACGCATGCGGACACGATGTGCACAGCACTTGTGCTTTGGGAGCTGCACTAATTTTGAATTCGCTGAAAGATGAATTTGAAGGGACAGTAAAGATAATTTTCCAACCCGGCGAAGAATTATTACCCGGCGGTGCCTCGTTAATGATTAAAGAAGGCATTTTAGAAAACCCGAAGGTAGATGCCGCAGTGGCACTGCATGTATTTACGGATTTGTCGGCAGGACAAGCCGGTTTTAAAAGCGGCATGTACATGGCAAGTACGGATGAAATTTATTTAACGGTTACAGGCAAAGGCGGCCACGCAGCTATGCCGGCAGAATACAATAATCCTATTTTAATTGCTTCCGAAATTTTACTGGCTTTGAATAAAGAATTTCCAAATACTTTAACCGGTGATGGAATACCAACCGTTTTGGCTTTTGGCAAAGTACAGGCCAACGGCGCTACCAATGTTATTCCGGATAGCGTTAAGATTGAAGGCACGTTTAGAACTATGGATGAAAAGTGGAGAAAAACCGCGCACGAAAAAATTACCGCTATAGTTGCCAAAATTGCCAATGAAAAAAATGCCAAAGCCGATTTAAAAATACTTATTGGTTATCCGTTTTTGGTAAACAATGAAAGCGTTACAAAAACTGTTCGCGCCGCCGCCGAAGAAATTTGCGGCAAAGAAAATATCTTTGATTTGCCCCTGCGCATGACCGCCGAAGATTTTTCGTTCATCTCGCAACAGGTTCCATCCTGCTTCTTCCGTTTAGGAACCGGCAACAAAAAACAAGGCATCACCTCGGGCGTGCACAGCGCTACTTTTAATATTGATGAGAATGCAATTGAAACGGGCGCGGGGCTTTTAGTTTCCTCCGCCATTGCTCTTTTAACAAGTAAATAAAATTTTTCCCATTTTATGCCGTTATTCTCTTTATTAGCTACATTTATATAAGTATGCAAATTTTTTTAAAATATAACACTACTTCTCTCCTAAAAGCGCTAACGCTTTTTTTGTTTTTTATTTCCGGACTTACGGCTTACGCACAATACACGCCCAGGCAAATTACCGTGGCCTGCGAAAATTATTATGTATATCCATTGAGAACAGCACAATACGAGGGTGATATTCCGCCTTGCGGATATACCCTGCCCGACGGAAAATATATATCCTATAGTACTTACGGGTTTAAGTTTAAAAAAAAGGGGGTCCGTAAGCTTATTGAAAAAGATACTGATAATATACGTGTGATCTTTGAAATTGAAAACAATGCCCCCGTAAGAATTGCCCGTTTTTATAAATGCAATTTAAAAAAAACCGCAAACAAAAAAAAACTTTCCAAGTGGGAAATAACTGGGGCTTATAAAGGCGGTTTAAAAGAAGGTGAATGGCTTGCCAAATACAAAGGGAAAATTTACATTAAGCATTATAAAAACGGGCTCATGCACGGGCTTTGCATAGATTTTAAACCTAATGGAAAACCTTTTAATACTTATTATTCAGAAGGGAGAAAGGTCGGATATTTTTATTTTTATGATGAATACAATCATCTAACATCAGGACATTATTACGACACATTAGAGATAAGAGACAGCGTACTCAATTATTATCGAAACGGCAAGCTACATACGGTTTCCGACAAAATACTAAATCCCGTCCAAAAATTAAAAAACGGAATATGGTGGAAAATTTTATCTTCCAACTCACATTTCGCAAGAAATTATAAGGTCAATTTCTCGAATTACAAAGAATACAGCGATTCCGGTGTACTTATAGAAGAGATGCAATTTAAATATCCCGAAAATTATTATTTTGATTCTGCCTTGTTAAGAGGTAGAAAAGTAATTATTAAGCAAATCGATTGTCCTGAAGGTAAAAAAAATGACACCTGCTATGAAGTGTTAAAGATTTCGGACGACAATCCGGAAGAAAAAGAGCGGGAATATTATTGCAATCAAAAACTTTATAAAACTATTTATGATGCTTATCACGCTTCTAAAATATTAGTGCCTGATACGGTTACTCAAACAATTATAGCGCCGGACACTACAATTAATCCTTGGAATTTTCAGGTAACAGAAAAACTCACCGGCAAAACATATATTTATACCACACGTTACTTACCTGCTATTGATTATTATTATACGGAGAAATATGACAAAGAGAAAGGGTTAAGCATTGCCCCCGGCTCAGGAAATTATTATGATTTACATTTTTCCAAATATTGGCGCGGATACCCTTTCTATGATTCAACCCCTAATGAAAGATATTGCATTCCTACATTAATTGACAGTATTAAAAAATTTGCGCGATTTATAGATACAACAACTGATATTAAAACAAACATTAAATTAATAAGTGAGATTAATATTGCTCCAAAAGAAAAAATCAAGGACCCCTTAAGTCTCGATCACGAATGCCTTCTTGATATTACTATTCATTATCCAATCCAATATTACGATAATGATATTCTAGTCAGTGACTATGAATTTAATAGCTTCAATTTAACCCGACTTGATTTTTCAAGCAACTATAGTCAATACAATCCGGAAATCATACTTTCAAAAAATAAACCGTTTACCGGGCCTGCCTTTATTACCAATCAGAAACGAAATACCTATACTACTAAAAAAAATATCTTGATTTTTTCAGGTAATTTTGTAAATAAAAACTGGGTATACGATGCGATAAAGGGTGCCTATGATAAAGGCCTTAGAACCGGCCTTTGGCATTTTATAAATTTGCCCGGATCAATAAAATACAAATCTGATTTCAAAAAATATTTCCTCTCCCATAAAAAATCAGAATACTATGCTACTGTAAATTATGAAAACGGCAGAAAAAACGGTATATGTACCACATATTACACCTATTCTCCTAAGATATGGGAAGAGAACTACTCTTCTTATAAGGAAAAACCTCTTAAATATTTGTCGTCAGTAAAAAATTTCACAAATGACACGCTTAACGGCGCTATTACTTATTACCATCCCACGGGTAAACCCAAATGCATCGGCACTTATAAGATGGGCATGCTTGAAGGAGAAGTTACTAAATACAATTACAAAAATGAGTTGGTATACAAAGCACAGTTTAAAAATGATGAACTAAACGGAGAAGTTATAACTTTTGATGATTTCTCACTTCAGCCTAGAATAAAAGGAAATTTTTTAAATGGAGAACTACACGGGCTCCTCGAAATGTTTGCTTTAAAAAAATGGCTTGAAGTAAAAGCCGATACAGATTATATGCTTTATAAAAAACTTTTTTATGATAATGGTATGCTTCAGGAGGAAATAACGCTCGATGCAAAAGCCCGATACAAATTGCGTTCATACATATTATTAAGTGATAATTTTTTAAGTTACTGCCCGGGCATAAATAAAAAAGCTGATAAAGGTTATTATAGTCCAAACGAAATTAGCCGCAAGAATTCAGATTCTTTAAATAATTTTGGGTTTAACGGATTATACAAATATTATTATAACACCGGGCAATTGTATTGTGAAGGAAGAATTAAATACATGAAGCCCTCGGGAGAATGGAGTTTTTATGATATTTTAGGGACACTTATAAATAAAATGATTTTTAAAGATTCCATTCTTCATTTTTCAGGAAACGCCAAACCCGACACTATTATAGGGTCGCTTACCGGCTATTATGGAAATGGGAAAATACGTTGCAGGGCATATGTAAAATCCTTAGATGTAAGTTACGATTGCAATACGCACGCTGATAAAAGTGCTTTTGAGTTGATCGTGAAAGATAATTATGATTATTATGGGAAAGATAGTTGCAAGAGCGGGAACGGGCTTGTAAAACAATACAACGAAAACGGGCAATTAATGGTTGTTGGAAAAATGGAAAACTACTCGAAAACGGGCATTTGGAAGTTTTATGACCCTGAAGGCAGGTTGAACCAAATGGGCGCTTATGAACATAATATAAAGGAAGGCCCATGGTTTGAGGGTGATCTTGAGGGGATGAATTACGAAGGCGCGGCCTGTTTTGATAAGAGTAATGAAGATTCAATGAAAGCTTTTCAACGAAAGCAAAAGGACCTTGAGATAAAAAAAACCATTTATAAAAAAGGAGAGATGATGGCGGTTAAATATTTTTACATTAATATGAACAAAGATTAAATTTACTTCACCTTCCTCGGCTTAATCTTTAAAATCTCATTAAACTTTCTTTCAATACCCTCGTCGGGCTTCATGGCGGGCGACTGGATTAAATTACCCTGCATGTTTATTAAATAATACACGGGCACCGATTTTGCGTTGTATTGCTCTATTACCGAACGATTTTTGCCGGGTTGCAAAAAGTACCAATTGTATTTTGGGTTTTGTTTCACAAAACTTTTAAAAGCATTCGTATCCTCATCTATACAAACAGAAACAAAATAAATTTTATCCTTAAATTTTTTAGCCAACTCTTCCTGCTTTTTAAATTGCTCTAAACAATCGGTGCACCAAGTGGCAAAAAAATTAAGGTACACAAAGCGGTTTGCAAAATCGCTGAGTCGCACTGTATCTCGCTTATTGTTTAATAAAGTAAAATCGGGTGCTTTACTGCCGGCTTGCAAATTATTTATGTTGCGCAAAATAGTAGCGGTAATTTTTTTATGCTCGGCATTAAACGTGCTGTTATTTGCTTGGCCAAACATATCGCGTATTTTACTTTTATTGTAGTGAGGCGAGAAGTAAAGTTCATAAAGGCCTTTTATTAAAACCAGCTCGCGCAGAGAATCATTTTTTAAGAGCGGGTCGTTCTTTAATAGCTCGCTAAGATGCTTAAAACTGCCTTGTTCGTTTATAGCATCCAATAATAAATTACCATTTTTTGTAGCAATTTGTTTTTGCAAATATTGTTTAAAGTACTGGTTAAAAAATTCCATATACTCGTAATTAGCATAGCCAATTGCTTTGTTAACTATGTAACGTTTAGCCAAAAAACCGCGGTGCCTGCCGCTGTTTTCGTTCATCAATGCAAAATTATAATCTACGTACGTTTTAAAATAACTAAGTTTTACTTTATCATAACGCTTATTAATCTGCACCTCAAAAGAATCCAGTTCGCGGTGCAGATTTTTTGTAACAAATGATTTGTAATGCTTTTGCCAAAACTCGTCAAAGCGATTATTAAAATCTATTATCCGCGCGTTTAGTTCGGTTGAGTCGCCGTTAACAACAATATCTACACTTTGCTCGGTGCCGCCCGCTATAAAGCGGCTGCTATCGGCCGGAGGAAAAATAATACCATAAACAAAATCGGGCTGCAGATAAATTTTGCCAACCAATTTATTTGTACGGATTAATGCAACCTGCGGTGCTTTTATATTTAGTTTCAGTTCAAAATTACCGCGCGCGTCAGCGGTATCGGCATCTGTTTTGATTTGCGAGAGCGTAATTAAATCGTCGTACAGAGAAATTGAAATCTCTTTGCCCTTATTAGACCCCGCGATGCCTTTAATAGTAACATTTTGCGCAAAAGAAAAACTACAAGCCAATAGCCATATAAAAGAGGTATAAACTAAGCGACTCATCATAAGGCAATGCTACAAAAAAAGGTTGAAACTACACTTACGCTATGGCAGATCTTTTAAAACGGCTTTGGTTGATAGATATTGTGGTTTTACTTCCAAAACATCCCCCGTCGTCCCGCCAAGGCGGGACTGACGTCCCCCTTCAAAGGGGGAACCGTTTATTCTAAATTAAGAGATGTCACGTTTTATGAATAATTAAAAAGCCGCTGACTCAGAAATTTAAATAAAAAGTAAAGCCGGTTTCCTCTTTGAAGGGGCGGTTGCGCAGCGCGGAACCGCGATGTTGCAGCTTGTATTTGTTAAAATATGTCAAAAATTTAATTCTTTATGGAATTCACAAAATCTCGCCATCTACATATAAAACCTAAAAATTATATATTATGAAAACCAAAAAACCCATCCGATCGTTTGTATTCTTGTTTCTATTTCTGGTAGTAGCATTTTCTATTGCCACGCTTACCAAACAAAATCAAACTCTCGCCTCTAATTCCGAAGCCACCGGCTGTGTTTTTCTTACCGTAATGGGGAAGGAAAACTCTGACTCTGATTTTGTTTACAACACGCCCGCCAATGTAAAAACCTCTATTGATAACGGTTTGGATTGGATTGCCAAAGCCCAGCAAAATAACGGTGGCTGGGGTGCCGGCACCAATATGAGGCAGGATATTATTGACCCGATGGCCGTAAAAACCGATCCTGCAACATCGGCAATGGTTGGTATGGCGCTTTTACGCAGCGGCAATACTTTAGCCGCAGGTAAATATTCTTCACAATTAAAAAAAGGATTAGAATACTTACTTACCTGTGTAGAAACTACGCCTAAAGACGCAATCAACATTACAGCCGAAACCGGAACGCAAATTCAGGTTAAATTAGGCGGCAATATTGATGTTATTTTAACTTCTCAGTTTTTATCGAACGTAATGGAAGTGGTAAAAGACGACGCCAAACTAAAAGCACGCGTTGAAAAATGCCAGGATATTTGTGTAAGCAAAATTCAAAAAGCCCAGGATACTAACGGAAGTCAGAAGAGCTCGGGCTGGGCTGGCGTACTGCAATCGTCTTTTGCAACAAATGCATTAGAGGCAGCACAATCTAACGGCGCAAAAGTAGATGACAAGGCTTTGGAAAAAGCACGCGAATACCAAAAAGGTAATTTTGACAGCGAAAGTGGAAATGTAAATACGGCAGCCGGTGCAGGAGTAGTTTTGTACTCGGTAACCAGTTCTAATCGCGCAGCATCTCAGGATGCACGTAAAGCAACAGAAGCTATTACAAAAGCAAAAAAAGAAGGTAAGCTTGCGCAAAATGCTCCCGTTACGGCTGATAATCTTGAAAAAATAGGTTATGCTAAAGACGAAGCGAAAAAAGCGGATAACTCTTATAAAGTTTACAATTCAACAAAAGCTGTGGCACAAGACCAAAAAGTAATGAGTGGTTTTGGCAATAATGGCGGCGAAGAATTTTTAAGCTACTTGCAAACAGGCGAAAGCATGATTATTGGTAAGGATACTGATTGGAAAAAATGGTACGAAAATATTTCGGGCCACTTAATCAGCATCAAAAACACGGATGGCAGCTGGAGCGGGCATCATTGCATTACAAGCCCCGTATTTTGTACGGCCACTTGTGTTTTGATTTTAACAGTTAATAATGATATTGATAAATTAAGCGCCATTGGAAAAACGAAGTAAATCTTGTTAAACCGAAGTAAATTCTTGTCAAATCGAAGTAAAGTCTTGTCAAACCGAGCGTAGTCGAGGTTAGCGCATACCTTTCTCGACTTCGCTCGAACTGACAGTGGTTTTATAAAACAAACAACAAAAGAATTCCCGCGCTATGCGGGAATTTCTTTTTTAAAGCTATATTTGGTTTATCAAAAAGCGGCGATTACTATACTTTTTTGTTTTACTTTTTTTTGCGTGCACTTCTTTTTCGCAAAACGACAGTACTGTTTCTCGGGTAAGCGAGAGAAGATATTTTTCGTACACTTACTCCAATGATTTTTTTGATGAAACCGACAGATATTATACCCAGGGCATACATCCGGAGCTTGTTTTAAAAATTTTCAGAAAACTTCCTTTGATGAAAATTTTGCCGCAGCTTTCAAAATCGATTATACTATATGGCTTAAGCGCAACGCAGGATTGCTACACACCCGCAAGTATAAGGCGCGACACCGTCTTAAAAGGCGACCGCCCCTACTCTGCCCTTATGTTTTTGGGCCATTTTAAAATAAGTAACAACGAGGAAAAAAAACAAAGGCTCACTTCCGAAATTGATTTGGGAGCCATAGGCCCTTGCGCTAAATGCGAAGAAGAACAAAAAGGAATTCATAAAGCGCTGGATAATATTCAGCCGCTTGGTTGGGAATATCAAATTAGCAATGATATTTTGATTAATTACAGCATGCGCTACGAGAAAAATATTTTTTCGAAAAAATTGATAGATTTAACAGGTATGGCCGAAGTAAATGCCGGAACTATTTATGATAATGCCGCTATAGGAGCAAATTTGCGTTTCGGAAAAATGCAGGGCTATTTTGAGAATATGAGGAGTAAAAAATTACAACTTTATGTTTCTGCCCAGGGCTGGGCTAAAGCCGTGGCGCATAACGGTACTTTGCAGGGCGGCTTGTTTAGTAAAAGCGTAAATACACTTTCTTACAATGAAATTGCTCCTGTGGTATTGCGCGGTTCATTGGGACTTACGCTTTCTTATAAAAAAATATCGATTGAATACTGCCGGATATTTATTACCCGCGAAATTAAAACATGGTGGGCCCACGGCTGGGGATATATTAATATAAGTACCTACTTTTAATTTTTGGCGAGTACAATATTTTTTATACATTTATTCAACAAAATGAAGCAGAACATCGTTCGCTTCATATAAAAACAATCACGATGATGCAACGCAGGGATTTCTTAACCAAATCGGCACTTTTAACCGCAGGTTTTTCATTTTTAAAATTTAACGACCCGGTATTTGCGGCTTCTTTAAGCGAAGAAGTAAACCGCATATCGGCATTGCCCCCGGAGACCAGCGCTACCGATGAAGATTTTTGGAATTATATACGCGAGTGCTTTACCGTTAATGCCACCATTATAAATTTAAATAACGGCGGTGTGAGTCCGCAACCCAAAGTAGTGCAGGATGCGCACATCCGGCATTACGAATTTTGCAATCAGGGTCCAAGTTATTTTATGTGGCGCACTTTGGATTTGGGTAGAGAACCATTGAGAGGTAAACTTGCCGAGCTTGCAGGTTGCAGTGCTGAAGAAATTGCGATAAACAGGAATTCGACAGAGGGATTAAATACAATAATTTTTGGGTTGACTTTAAAAGCGGGCGATGAAGTTGTGTTGAGCAAATACGATTACCCCAATATGATGAACGCATGGAAGCAACGCGAAAAACGCGAAGGCATAAAATTGGTTTGGATAGACTTAAAAATGCCAATGGAAAATGACGCCGAGATTATTGCGGCTTATACCAATGCTATTACTGCCAAAACAAAAATTGTTCACATCACCCACATGATTAACTGGACGGGGCAGCTTGTGCCGGCAAGAGCGATTGCTGATGTGGCTCATGCAAAAGGTTGTGAAGTTATTTGTGATATTGCCCATAGTTTTTCGCAAATAGATTTTAAAATTCCGGATTTAGGTTGCGATTATGCTGCGGCCTCGTTGCATAAATGGTTGCACGCCCCCTTTGGCAGCGGGATGCTCTACATTAAAAAAGAAAAAATCAAAAATATTTGGCCTTTACTTTCGGCAGCAGAACCCGACAGCGGAGATATCCGCAAATTTGAAAGCCTGGGCACGCGCTCTTTTGCATCCGAAATGGCAATTGCAAATGCGGCCGAGTTTAACCAAATGGTTGGCATAAAACGTAAAGAAGCGCGCTTACGCTATTTAAAAGATTATTGGGTTAATAAAGTGAAAGACTTGCCCGGCATTAAATTTTATACCTCGCAAAAGCCGCAATACTCATGCGCCTTATTTAATGTTGGCTTTGAGGGTTGGAAGGGCTCTGACATAGAAGCTCAGCTTTTTATCAAGAAAAAAGTGCATGTAGTAGCTATTGAGTATGAAAAAATAAACGGCGTGCGTGTTACGCCGAGTGTTTACAATTCGTTATCAGATTTAGACAGATTGGTTGAAGGGCTTACGGAGATTTCTAAAATGACGCCTCCAACCGCTAAGAAGTAATTTCATGTAAAGACACAAAGAAAAATTATTTAATAAAATCTTAGCATGCTTGCTACAAAAATGTACGAAAAACTTAGCGCCCCCGCGTCTTAGCGGTTAGAATTAATTTTTCGCTTAACTTTCTTCGGAGCCTCTTTCTTCTCCATCATTAAACTTATTTTGCCTTCTTTAATAGCAAATTCATAGTGCTCCTTCGTAACTTCAATAGTAGGCAAGTCCATATCTTCATCGCCCTCCTGATAAACGTTGATTATAAAACTTAAATCGGTATTCATCTTTCCACTAAGGGTACGTACCATTGATACAGGCGCATCAGCATAGGTGCCGTATTCACCCAATTCAAATGTTTGCGTAATCGCACCACCATACACAATTGTAAAATAAACTGTCTTTGTTTCCGAGTACGGGCATGCTTCATATGAAGAACTAACCAGAGTCCATACCAAAATTGCAGTATTAGTATCTGCCTGCAATTTGCAAATTGCATATGCATTAGCGTATTTTGTATTTCCTATTTGCAGCGAATCGCAATATTCCTTGTATTTTCCAACTGCTTTAACCGAATCTATTTTATAAAATGTTTCAATATCGTAGGAAGCCCCCGCAACCAAATCATGTTTAAACCAATTTCCGGTAAGTGCCTTTACTTCATTTGTTCCCAATGAATCAAAATTCTCTAAATGAAACAACAATGTAGTATCCACTGCAAAAGGCAAGGGACATTTTTTGTTAAAAAAATCCAGAACTGGGATAACTGTCGCAAGCACCTTTGTGACCGAATCGCCGGTTTTTATTGAATCTTCTTTGCTTTCTGTTCTCTGCTCTCCACAAGAAAAACACAAAAGCGCAACAGCCAAGCTAACACTGTTAAAAAGTTGATTTGTTTTCATAAGATAAAGATACTAAAATAACTTAATCCCTAATTTTACACAAAGCGGCTCATGACAATTGTTGGTAGCGATACTGATTTTTGTCATAAGCAATTTAAGTCCCTATTCGGAAATTTGAAATATTCAATTTAATTTTATGCAAGAGAAAGTAATCAAAGTCTGCCAGATATCCGGCAAACCCTTAAAACCAAAGGAGGCCATGCCCGCCGATTGGATACGCGAGCCCATTTTAAATTTAATTAAAAATCATTACCCAAATTTTAAGGAAGATGGTTACGTAAGTATTACCGAGTTAAATAATTTTCAGGCCAGGTATGCCGAACATCTTTTAAAGCTGGATAACCCTACCCTCACTAAAAACGAGCAGGAGGTAATACAAAGTTTTGAGAGTAATCAGTTTTTGAGTAAGTCGCCCGGAGAACTTGATGAAGAGGAAGAAGTTAATTTTAATCAGCGATTGGCGGATAAAATTGCAAGTTTTGGTGGCAGTTGGAAATTTATTTTGTCGTTTGCTTTTATGTGTATAGCCTGGATAGGATTTAATTTATATAAGGGAGATAAAGGTTTTGATATTTATCCGTTTATTTTATTGAATTTGGTTTTATCCTGCATTGCTGCTTTACAGGCGCCCCTTATCATGATGAGCCAGAACCGCAAAGAGGAAAAAGACCGCCGGCGCTCGGTTAACGATTACCGAATAAATCTTAAGGCAGAGCTTGAAATAAAACAGCTGCACGAAAAAGTAGATTTACTGATGATAAAATTGTTTGAGAAAAATACTTCTGATTAGTAAACTATGAAACTAAAATTTAACGGCGCCACAGAAACAGTTACCGGAAGCAAGCATTTGCTGATAACCGAAAAGGGAAAACAAATTTTATTGGATTGCGGCTTATACCAGGGTATGGGCAAAGAAACCGACCCGATGAACAGGGAATTGGGTTTAAAACCCGCCGAAATTGAAGCAGTAATACTTTCGCATGCGCACATTGATCACAGTGGCAACCTGCCCTATTTGGTAAAACAGGGATTTAGAGGAAAAATTTATTGTACACCCGCAACTTATGATGTATGCGAGGTTTTACTTCTCGACAGCGCGCATATTCACGAAAGCGATATACGTTTTATAAATAAACGCAGATCAGCTAAAGGAATGGAACCTATAAAACCATTGTATACTACTAATGATGTTGACCGTTGCCTCAAACATTTTAAAAGTATACCCTATGACAGCGAGTTTAGTTTAAACGACGAAATTTCTTTTCATTTTACGGATGCGGGGCATATTATTGGCGCAGCATCAGTTCATGTTACAGCTAAGGAAAACGGAAAAATTACCAAACTTAGTTTTAGCGGAGATGTGGGGCGTTACCACGATATGATTTTAAAAACTCCGCAGCCTTTTACACAAGCAGATTATATTATTTGCGAATCGACTTACGGAAATAAATTACACGAAAGCACCACAAACGCCGAAGAAAAACTTTTGCGCATAGTTTTAGAAACCTGTATTGAAAAAAAAGGGAAATTAATTATTCCTGCTTTCAGTCTTGGGCGCACGCAGGAAATTGTTTATGCTTTGGATAAATTAAAAAACAAGAATCTGCTACCCGAGATAAAAGTTTATGTGGATAGTCCGCTCTCTTCTAAAGCAACGGAAATTGTGCGACAGCATCCCGAATGTTTTAATGAAGAATTAAGGGAGTATATGAAAACCGATCCGCAACCTTTTTCTTTTAAAGGATTAAAATATATTGAAGAGTCGGAGGAATCAAAAGAGTTAAATTTTTCTAAAGAACCCTGCATTATTATTTCCGCCTCGGGCATGGGCGATGCCGGGCGTGTAAAACACCACATTATGCATAATGTGGGCGATGCAAAAAATGCTATCCTATTGGTTGGTTATTGCTCGCCACGCACTTTGGGCGCCGAGTTAATGTCAGGCAAAAAAGAGGTACACATTTTTGGAGAAATATTTGAAGTGAAAGCAAAAATTGAAACACTTCAATCATACAGCGCGCACGCCGATTACAGCGAGCTGGTGCGCTTTCTCTCTTGCCAGGCTAAGCAAAAAGTAAAAACAATTTTTTTAGTGCAAGGAGAAGATGAAGCAAAAAAAACTTTTCGGGAAAAATTATTAGATGAGGGCTACAAAAATGTAGTGATAGGCGAAAAAGGCGTAACCGTTGAGCTTGTTTAAATGAAAAGCACAGCAGAGGTAAGTAAAATAAAAATTCGCACCATGCAACTAATTTTGCTGGCAAGTGTAATTTTAATGGCCGTAAAGTTCTATGCTTATTTTCTTACACAATCAAACGCCATACTTACCGATGCACTCGAATCGGTTGTGAATGTGGTTGCCGGAAGTTTTGCGTTGTATAGCGTTTACTATGCTTCGCTACCAAAAGATGAAAACCATCCTTACGGCCACGGAAAAATAGAATTTTTGTCAGCAGGATTTGAAGGGGGAATGATTACCCTTGCCGGAGCCGCGATGATTATCAAAGGCATTTTTGCTTTCTTTAAAAAAGAAGAAATTCATGCTGCAGATATGGGCGCCTATTTATCTGCCGCCACAGGGATTGCAAATTACTTTATGGGTGCTTATCTAATTAAAAAAGGTAAAACCTATAATTCGTCATTAATGATTGCAGACGGTAAACATCTAATTTCTGATACCGTTTCAAGTATAGGCCTTGTACTGGGGCTTTTCCTAATTTACTTCACAAAAATTTATTGGATAGATTATGTAATTACTTTAATTTTTGGAGGTTTCATTATTTATACCGGCATTAAACTGGTGGCCGAATCAATTACCAACTTATTAGACAAAGCTGATGAAAGCAAATTAAAACATTTAGTAGAAGTGCTTGATAAAAACAGACAGGAGAAGTGGATTGACATCCATAACTTAAGGGTTTTAAAGTATGGCTCACATTTGCATGTAGATTGCCACATTACTTTGCCTTGGTATGATACCATGGAAGTTTCGCACAATGAAGTAAGCGCCGTAGAAAAACTAGTACGCGAAAACACCGAACAGGAAATAGAATTATTTATACATGCCGATCCATGCCTGCCTTCCTCATGCCCCATTTGTATAATGGCAAACTGCAAAGAACGAAAAGCGGACTTTGTTAAAAAACTACATTGGACCCTGGATAATGTGTTACCTGACAAAAAGCACTCTTTATCCTGAAATTACTGACAATAGTCATACTTTAAGGTAAGCCAAATCATTCATCTCTCAGCCATTTCGCAATAGCTTTGAAATAAAACCAATGGAAACTATCCTTATAGCCACCGACTTTTCACCGGCAGCAAAAAACGCTACTGAATATGGCATTCATTTAGCCAAATTTTTTAATACTCGCATTATTTTGGTTAATGCGTATCCTATTCCACCAACCGATTATGAAACAGGTTTTTCGGCAGAAATGATAGGTTCATTACAAACCGCGGCTATGGATGGATTGGAGAATCTTAAAAAAGAAATTACGGAAACCCAGCAACGTGATTTTAATATTGAATGCGTATCAGATATGGGTTCAGCATTTGACATCATTAACAACGCAGCCAAAAAATATAATGCCGATTTAATTGTGATGGGTATTGTGGGCGAGGCAGGCATCGTAAAAGAACATATAATAGGAAGTTCGGCTGTAAAAATAGGGCGCAAATCCGAAATACCTGTTTTCATAATTCCCGAAAAAGCAAAATACCTCCCCATTCATAAATTAGGCTTTGCCTGCGACCTTGATAAAACCGAAGAAAGCTATCTTGTTTATCTGGCAAAATACTTTTCAAATATGTTTGATGCCGAGTTGGAAATAATTAATATTGAAAAACCCACAGAAGAACTTAGCCCGGCCAAATCTAAATCAAGTATTTTTGTGGAGAAAAAACTGGAACACACCAAACACAAAACAGTTTACTCTACAGATGAAAATGTAGCACATGGTTTGAAAGAATATTTCGACACGCATCCTTGCGATTTGGTTATTGTAAATCCCAAAAAACACAATGTGTTTCATAACCTCTTTCACGAAAGTGTAACTAAAGAATTGGCTTTTCATTTGAATATACCGATACTGGCAATTCATTAATTAATAAATTTAAGGCCGCGACAAAAATTATTTTTAAATGGCTTTGTTCATCCAACTTTTTATTTCAGGTAAATGACTATCTTCGAATCAGATAAAAAAATTCAAATGGAAAGTCTTAATGCACTGTTTGAGCATGCTACCGAAGGCATAATTATTGCCAACAAACAAGGTCAAATTGTAAAAGCTAATCCAAGCTCCGAAAATCTTTTTGGATACGCTAAGGGTGAATTGCTTAAAAAAACAATTGAAGACCTGGTTCCTTCCCGTTTTAAAGAAAAACATGAAGGGCATAGGGGTTCGTATCATGAAAACCCTCATTCACGTTCGATGGGGAAAAACATGACCTTATACGGAAGGAGAAAAGATAATTCTGAGTTTCCGGTAGAAATAAGTTTATCACATTATAAAAACGATACAGAAGCTTTTGTTATTGCGTTTATTATTGACATTACAGAAAGAAAAAACAGTGAAGAAAATATAAAAAAGTTAAATCTTGAACTTGAACGCAAAGTAAGAGAACGTACCAAAGTATTACAGGAGGCTCTGTTGGAACTTGAAAATTCGAAAGAGCAATTAAGTCAGGCTTTGCAAGCCGAAAAAGAATTAAATGATATGAAGTCGCGCTTTGTAACTATGGCTTCGCACGAATTCAGAACTCCGTTAAGCGCTATTCTATCCTCTGTTTCACTTATAAGCAAATATGTTACTAATGACGATGATGAGAAGCGTCAGAAGCACGTAAAGCGGATCAAATCTTCGGTTACCAATATGACTTTAATACTAAATGATTTTTTATCGGCCGAAAGACTGCAGGAGGGTAAAATCATTGCAAACTATGAAAATGTTAATTTAAAAAATATTGCCGCTGAAGTAATTAATGATGTAAGCGGCGTATTAAAATCCGGGCAAAAAATTGACTATACACATACGGGAAATGAAACAGCACAGCTTGATAAGCAAATGATTCGAAACATTTTACTTAACCTCACTTCCAACGCTATAAAATTCTCTGCCGAAAACAAGGTTATAACAATTTCAACGCAGATCACTCAAAAAGAAATTGAACTGAAGGTTTCTGATCAGGGCATCGGTATTCCACCCGAAGAGTTTGAACATTTATTCGGGCGCTTTTTCCGTGCAAAAAACGCTACTAATATACAGGGCACCGGCCTCGGGCTTAATATTGTAGTGCGCTACCTTGATATGATGGATGGAAAAATAGCATTTGACAGCGTTTTAAACGAAGGAACAACTTTTACGATTACGATACCCTGTAAATAAAGCAAAAGATGAAAACCATTTTATTAATTGAAGACAATCAGGATGTGCGCGAAAACACCGCCGAAATACTTGAACTGGCCAATTACAAAGTGATGCAGGCCGAGAACGGGAAAGCCGGTGTTGAGCTGGCGCAAAAAAATAAACCCGATTTGATTATTTGCGATATTATGATGCCTGTATTAGATGGCTATGGCGTTATACATTTACTTAGCAAGAACGCCGAAACAGCAAGCGTGCCCTTTATATTTTTAACCGCCAAAAGCGAGCGCGGTGATTTTAGAAAAGGAATGGAAATGGGGGCCGATGATTATATTACAAAACCCTTTGACGATGTTGAATTACTGCGCGCCGTTGAAAGCCGTTTAAAAAGAAGCGAAATGTTAAGAGCCGAGTTTTCTAAAAATGTAGAAGGGCTAAATAAATTTTTTGATGAAATTAAAGAAATTAATGAACTAAAAAAACTTTCGGCCGAGCGAAGAATTAAAACCTATAAGAAAAAAGAAATTATTTTTAACGAAGGGAATTCGCCTAATTATTTATACTTTTTATCTAAAGGAAAAATAAAAACATTTAAGTCGCACGAATACGGAAAAGAGCTTATAACGAGCCTTTATAAAGAAGGAGATTTTTTTGGTTACCTTGCTTTATTAGAGGAAGGCTCTTATACCGATACTGCCGAGGCATTAGAAGATACTGAGGTTTGTTTGATACCTAAGGAAGATTTTTTCTCGCTTATTTACAATAACCTTACGGTTATGAAAAAATTTATTAAAATGCTTTCAGATAATATTGCCGAAAAGGAAGAACAACTGGTTAATCTTGCCTACAGCTCGGTACGTAAACGCGTTGCAGAAGCTTTACTACTGTTACAAACCCGCTACGATACTAATAAAGATAAAAATTTCAGTATTTCTATCTCGCGCGAGGACCTTGCCAATATAGTAGGTACCGCCACCGAATCTTTAATACGGACTCTAAGCGATTTTAAAGAGGAGAAGCTGGTAGAAATTAAAGGCAGCAATATTACAATTACCAATGCCGATAAATTAAAAAAACTTCGTGCCTGATTTATTTTTTTTCGAGCAATTGCTCTTGTTCACCAAGTAAAGCACTTGGCTTAATTATTTTTTTACGGTTTAAGTTAAATTGTTTGACAGCAAATTCATCAATATGTTTTATCGCCTCTTCTGTGCTATCTGTAAGTATAAATAAAGCCACATCTTCAGCAGCAATAGTGCCAATTACTACCAGATGCAAAATATGATCGTAAAGTTTATGATGAAAATCTTTTCCAAACAACACAACCGGAAACTTTTTTATTTTGTTTGTCTGCATTAAAGTGATCGCTTCAAAAAATTCATCAAGCGTTCCATAACCACCGGGCATTACAACAAAAGCATAAGAGTATTTCGACAATAAAACTTTGCGTACAAAAAAGTACCTGATGGTTACCCATTTATCTAAATATGGGTTAGGGAATTGTTCGGAGGGTAAAAAAATATTACATCCAACCGATTTACCATTTACATCTTTGGCTCCGCGATTGGCAGCTTCCATCAAGCCGGGGCCTCCACCGGTCATAACCGTAAACCCCATTTTAGCCAATTCGCTTCCCATTTTTCGGGCAGATTCGTAATAAGGATGTCCTTCTTTAAAACGCGCTGAACCAAATACTGTTGCACATGGGCCCAAAAAATGAAAGGCCCTGAAACCTTTAATTAATTGCGTAAATACATTACAGGCAAACACAAACTCGCTCCATCGGGAGCGGGGGCCTTCCGAAAATAATAACTCCTCATTCGCCGGTTTATCAGGTGAATTCATAAACAAATAATCTAATACAATAATAGCAAATTAGTCTGTAAACAAAAAAGATTACCTAACCCGCTGAATAGAAAGCACCGGAGTATTCATTTTCATGGATGCTTCTTCTGCATTGCTGCCGCTTAAAAATCTTTGAAACAGATTCTTTTTGTCGTGAAAAAGACAAACTAACGAATTTTTGTTCTTGTTGTTCCTTTTAATATGAACCAAAAGAGGAATTTCTATTGAAGCTTTTACATCACTAAAATTTATTTTAGAGCTGCTGAGTTTTTTGAGTCCCTTAAGCTCTTCCGGGTTCTTAGCCCAGCCATAATTAAAATGTACAACAGCTAATTTAGCTGATAGCTTTTTACAAAAAGATTTAATTAATCTCATCTCATCCGTAACATTACTTATATCACTTACGTAAACCAATTCTTTAATAGCCGTAAAACGATAATGGCCAGGAACAGATAAAACCGGAACGGGCGATTTAGCAATCAAATGTGAGGTATTACTTCCAAATAATGCCGCTTTGATTACTCCGGCACCATGCGTACCCACAACCAGTAAATCAGTTTTTACTTCGCCGGCTAATGCTATCAGCTGTTTAGTAAAATCTTCTCCAAATTTTATTTCACACTTTATGACACCCGGCTTCACACTTAATTTTTTGTATTGAAGCAAAATATTTTTACACAACTTATGTTTAGCGGCCTCTTTTAATTTTTTGTATTCATCCGGAAATTGTTTCATCAATACTGAATCATCTTTAAGTGAATACACCGTATGAAAAAACAGCAAATCACTTTTACTCTGCGCCGCTAATTGTATAGCGTATCTAACCGCGTTGTTGGCGCAAGCAGAGAAATCAGTTGGAACTAGAATCAGTTTCATAGTATATATTTTTGTTGGCAATTACTTTATGCAAGGGCATTTTAATTTTGTTATATAATCATTATTGACTCCTTGTTTTTATAGTGAAAAGCCATCAAAGGCACTTTTGTTTGATAGGCTAGTTTTTTTGTAATACTTGAGCCAAATAATTTATCCAATGAATCTCTTTTATGCGTACAAAGAACCAATAAATCGGTCGCTTCAGATTTAAGATATTTTTCTAATGCTTCTTCGGTATTGCTTCCACTAATAACTTGATAAGAAATATTTTCATAATTAATTTTCTTTCCGATTTCAAGTTCAAACCTTGTCATTTCTTCTTTGGCTTTAGCCTCATCTTTTTCATAAATGTGTAAAATAGTTATCTGTGCCTTTAAAGGGTCAGCCATTTCAGCCAGTTGCTTGATAACAGAAAGGTCGCTTGCATGATAATCGGTTGCATACGTAATTTTTTTAAGGCTCTGGTAAGTTGCGCCTTCGGGAACTGCTATTACCGGGCAACTCGCTTTTTCAATCACACTGGCGGTATTACTTCCAAATAAAAATTTGCCTAATCCGCTTGCGCCTTTCGTTCCCATAATAATAAGGTCCACATTTTTTTCTTCGGCAGTTGCTAATATTCCATCTACCGCCAAATCAAGTTTGCTTACCATTTCGCATTTCACCTTTCCGGCATGTGCCACTTTTGTAAATAAACCTTTCAATTGCTTGTCCGATCTTTTTTCAGCCTCTGTTATTTCATCTTTTTTGGGATTAGCCTGCAATTGCTGGTTTGCATAATCCATATGATATACGTGTAGCAGGATAAGCTTTGCTTTCTCTGCCTTAGCCATCTCAATTGCATAATACAAGGCATTTACCGCGTTTTCTGAAAAATCAGTTGGCACTAAAATTGTTTTCATTGTCTTTCTCTATTTAGATTTTTGGTAAAAAACCGGATCGCCTTAAATAAGCTCTATATCTTTTTTAAATTGCTCAATTATTTTTGATTCATTTTCGGTAACCAGAGGATAAGCCTTTGCCACTTTTTCCATTACCTTACTAAATGTTTGCTTTAATTGCGGACTTAAATAATGGCTATTGGTTTTAATTCGGAATTTTACATGTATTCTTAAACTTCGCCGAATAAGGCACGCCCTGAACTACAATAGTTACTTTATACTCTGTAAAGGAATATTCCGGAAACTTTGCAGTAAACCCATCATTGGCATAGGCTGTCAGCTTTGCAGTTGTACTTACCTCATTCTGTTTATAATATTTTACATCTCCCATCATTTGAGAGTTCAGCATAGGCTCCATAAACTTATCGTACAGGTAAATTTCTAAATACTCATTACAGCCCATGGACTCAATGCGGTAATCGCCTGCAATAGCTACAACACCCTTGTGCGGGCCCCTTAAAGTATCCTGTGCCTGAATTAAAGATGCGATCAGAAAGAATAATATTATCAGTATTTTTTTCATTTCTCTTTTTTATAAAACAAAGTACGCTTAAAAAGAAGAGTTGCACACTGACTAATATCTACGGTAACTTATGATTAATGTCATAAACTTATTTGCCTGTAACAGTGGATTGCTTTTCCTTTTTCCTAAAGTATTTGCGTAGAAAAATATTATGCTTAAGCGCGTCCATATTATCTTTAAATCCTTCTGCGCCTCCATTTACATTTTTTAAAGCACTTTTTAAATCGCGCACAAATGTGGTATCCATTACAAGCATGCCAATGGCTCCCTCCCCATTATTTATTCGTTTGGATATATTGCTCAAATCTCCGGTTATAACAGCCATCTTATCCCCCACTTTATCCAATTTTATCATGGTCTGTTCCAGTTTTCCCGACATAGAAGTATCTGTTAGCAAAGTTCCTGCAAAACCCTTTCCTTCCTTAATGTGTTGCACAATATTTCGCAGGTCGCCGGTAATTATTGCGGAACGGCTGCCCGTTAGTTTTATATTTACAATAGCTTGTTTCACATTTTCAGCCACCACAGTATCCGTTAATAAACTCCATAAAGTATTTCGGCTATTTATTTTTTGAGTCATTTTCCGCAAATCAGAGCTGATATATTTAATGTTATCGTTAGTAGTATTTAATGTGCGCAGCATTTCATCGCTTTCAATGGGTCTCAAGGCAGCCAGCTTATCGTTTTCTTCTATCAAGGCTGAACCGGCAATACCCGAAGAATTAATGTTAATCAATTTATTTCCCATTAAGCCATCTGTACCTATGGAGGCAATTGCATCTTTCTTCAAAAATTTTTTGTCTTTATCTTCAATAACCATAACCACCAATATAGTAGAGTCAGTGTTAATTTCCACACTTTCAACAGTACCTACGTTAATTCCTCCAAAGCGCACATTATTTCCCGCTATCAATCCGTTTACATTATGAAATTCGGAACTAATTTTAAAACTTGAACGAAAGAAGTCCTTCTTCTCGCCCATCATATATAAAATGACCATAAGAAATAGCGTACCTACCGATACAAAAATTCCCAATCCTACATTTCTTCCTATTTCTTTTGACATCCTATTCAAAGAATTGCTTTACCCTAGTATTCTTGTTTTTTTCTACCATGCACGTAATTTTTACCGCCAATAAGGATAACCGCATGGTTTGAGACGTATTTAACACAATTCATATCGCATCAAATTATGATGTACGGACTACTGCATTTTCTTGCACATCAATTTTATAACCGTGTTTATTTTGAAAGAAAACTCAATTCTTTGCCTTCCTCATTTTGTTGTTGCAGCGTCCAGTCGTCGGTAACCGTGGTTTCTATCCACAAATTACCCGATTTACGGAAAACTTGCACAGAAAGTCCGAAAATGTTTTTAAACAATTCTTCCAATTCAGAAACCTTCATACTTTCTTTTAGTACGATGGCACCATCATTGGGCTTCTTTTTAAGTTGCCTAAGAGTTAAACTGGTGTCAAACATGTCCTTTTTAGCCGAACCTTTATTTACTGCATGCCTTTGATGAAAAAATTCGAGCTTCAAAAAAGGATAAATTTCATTTAATTCGGCCTGAAGACTAGATATTTTCTTGCTATCGCTTATTTTAATAGTTTTCATACTTCAATTTTAATAATTACCACATTCCTCCAATACTGTCCTGCTCCATATTTTCGGGATGTATTTCGGGCGGAATACATAATACCGGCACTTTCGAATCATTTAGCAATTGGTGCGCGTAGGTTCCCAAAATAAATTTTGAAAGCTCATTAGTTTCATCGCGCATACAAATAATTAAATCCGCATTTATTCTTTTAGCATGGGCCAGGGTTCGTTTGGCCCGGTTGTCGGTTTTTGCAATTTCGGTTGTACACACCAGCTTTTTAGCCTTTGCCAGTTTTTGTATTTGCGGTAAAATAACTTTCAATTTAAACTCATGCTCATCTTCATTTTTACCAAGAATACCTAATACATGCACATTCGATCCGAATTTAGAAGCAATCTGAAGAGCTGCAGTAACTTTTTGACGCGAATGAGCCGAAGTATCAATCGGCAACAAAATATTTGTGTAACCCACCTTAGGAGCATCTGTCCTTACTGTCATAACCGGAATACTTGATTTAGTAATCAAACGATAAGCATTACTTCCCAAAAATAAATCACTGGTAGAATCGCTGCCCTGTGTGCCCATGATTATCATTCCCACTTTATTTTCTTCAGCAATATGTACTATTTCAGATGTAATATTTCCGGTGGATACCATAGGGACTACTTTAATTCCATACTCTTTGGCAATTTCTTCTGCCAGTCGTTCCAGTTTTCCTTCCAAAAACTCGGTAACTACCGATATATCTTTTACTTTTAAAATCGGAAGTATAATATCTATCAAATCGCTCTTTTTTTGCACGTGTAATAATAATACTTCGCCACGGGTTAGTTTGGCAATAAAAGCACCGTGCTTAATGGCACGCATCGAAGTTTTAGAAAAATCGATGGGTATAAGTATTTTGTTTGTGTTTAAGTTTATCATAAAATTGTTTTTAGTTTGTTGTTAAAATTTGTTTAGAGATTTCATTTATTTCCGCTTTAATTTCGTTAATGAGGTCCTTTTGTTTACTATTGCAATAGGCGCCGGCTACTTTTTCCAATACCTTTATTGAATGCTGAATTAGTTTCTCATCACCGGCTTCAAAATTGCCATGAATAAATTTGCCAAATGATTTTATTGCAGAAGAAGTATCAGGATGGCCTTCTTCGGCTGCCTCAAATTCAAAATCCACATAAAAAGCATTGTTCATGTCGGATGAATCCTCACTGTGTTCGTATAGGGCCAAATCTTTACATACCGAACTGTGAAGTGCCTCTTTTTCTGCAGTAGTAATTACCCCGTCGGCCATAGCTACTGCGTAAACCACTTTGCCTAAGTCCTTATAATATTGCTTTAAATTTTTCATGTTTATTTTTTTATTCGTGAATGGCCATTACAGGAATTTTAGAAGCAAAAGCAATAGCCTTTGTATTACTCTCGTTAAAAAGACTATAAAATACAGAATGCTTGCGGCTGATGATACTTATTAAATCAGCCTTATTCTCTAACGTGTATTTTCTCATGCCGCGCTCCAGATTTACTTCATTTATTACCTGAACAGGGATTTTTTTACTGTTGATAGTAAGATGGCCTTTTTTAGTATGATCAAATAATTCATCTTCTGTACGTACATGTACTAATTGTAAACCGGCCCGTGTACTCTTTAAAAATATTTCCAACTGCTTTAAAGAAGATTTATGCAGCTTCTCGCCATTGTCAACACCCATCAAAACTTTTTTCATTGCGTGCTTTTTGTACTGCTCGGGCACAATAATAACGGGCGCATCTATTTTACCTGCCAAATCGGTGCTGTGACTGCCGTACAAAAATTTAGAAAAACGGTTTTTTGCGGCCAGGCCCAACACTACCAATTGAACCTGGTGCGCCTTAACAAATGAGCTTATTTCATTTTTAAAAGAACCTGTTGCTACAAAATACTCGATATTAAGCTTTGGAAATTCTGCTATAATTTTTTCATGAAATTTTTCGAGCTTGGCGGAACTGTTGTCGCGTAAAGAAGAAAACGACATATAATACAGCCCGCTGTTTGAATGTATCATGGGCACATCAAACATATTAAAAAGCGTCAGTTTGCATTTAAGTTTTTCGGCCAGCATAGCTGCGTACAGGGCCGCGTTATACGATGATTGGGTAAAGTCAACACCTGCGATAATTGTTTTCATATTTACGTGTTTCTATTTTAAATTATTTAGTAAAAAATCGATACTGAATTTGCTCCATGCGTCAGGAAATAGTAATAAGGTTACAACAAGCACAAACCTTGGAAAGAGATGCTTCATATCCCACATAGGCTGCAGAAAAGAAAAGGCGAAAGCAGCTAAAATTAAATCTAGTCCCAAAAAATATAGCGTGTAATTGGTAAAGATGCCCACAATTAAAAAAAATCCGCCAATAAATTCAACAAAACTGGTATAATAAGCTATCAGGGTAACCATTGGGCGATGTACATGATGATGCTCGGCTTCATCTAAAAAGGTATTTACAACGCCGCTTATTTTAACCTTAAACAACTTATCATAGCCCTGAAAAAAGAATAATATCCCGGTAAAAACCCGGATTATCCATTCTGCTATTTCCAATTTATAAGGTGTCATTTTTTTAGGTATTCTTCTTAAACAAAGGTGCAATAAGAGCCGCTGATTGCTACTGACAATTATCAAAGGCGAATATGATATATGTCATATCCCTAGTTTGTGGTACGAGCCATCTTTGTATCAAACAAAATCATTAAAATTATGAAAACAACAGACAGTACCATTTACACCCAACACAGCGAAAACTCTGAATGGATGAATAAACTCTTTTTTTACAAAGATGAAATAGCCATTATGCAAAAGCGGCTTGAAGAAATTGCAAAGGCCAATACGGTAAAAGAGGCAACGGTGCAAGTAGAGCATTTTCAAAACCAGCTAATCATTCAAAAAAATAATATTGATATGATTAAGCACGAAATAAAACAATGTGAGCAGGCATTAGAAAAAAACATCGATGCCAATCCGGTTGCAGTAGATCATCGTAAAACAAGCGACCATGTAAAAGAAAGAGAAGAAGTTGAAGCCTTTGAAAAGAATTTTAACGAATTGAGAAAAGAGTTGAATACTTTTTTAGCCAAGTGGTTGTAAAAGCTGTTTTTCTAAAATTGAAGGTCGTGCCAAAAACACGGCTTTTCTTTTTTCCTCTTTATAGAGCTGCTACCTTAAACAAGGTACTTACTAATAAAACCCTACCGTAAAACAGGTATTAGTTTTAAAGTATTCAGCAAATCTGACAAAAATCATCCGCTGTTTCGTATTCAAAACTGAGCCATGTCATTATAAAACTTTGCTTGTTGCCGTTACTTTGTAGTCATAAAAACACAAAAACCATGACAACCATCGCAAAAACATTTAACGAGAGTAAAGTAACTTCACTTCCCGTCATTAATTCTTACAACCGCTTAATTGAAAAACTTCATTTCAGTTATTTTGGTTTAATAAGCATGACCATTTTAATTGGCAGTTGCATTGGCGGAATTGCCGCTATGTACATTTTAAAAGACAACGCACCAATCTGGCAACTATGTATCAATATTTATTTAACTATGGCAAGTAACATTGCTGCCATCGGACAGGCGCCAACCAAATGGGTAGTTAATTTATTTGGTTTATCAGTACTGGCTAACATCATGTTGTTGTTGGCTCATGTGCTATAAATAATAACACAAAAATAAAAAAGCCCTCGCTGCAGAGGGCTTTTTTATTTTTCAAAACTTAGTTTACTTCTGATTCAAAATTCTTATCGTACTTAAAAAAAATGTTTAACCAGAGCAACCGCGACCAACGCAGGTTAAGCGGACTAAAAAGAACTATACTTGTTGCCACAAAAAGCATAAAATAGCCCAAGGACCAGTTAAGAAAATAATTTTGAAGTGCATACCATAACAAAAACCATCCCACCATTAATCCATAGGAGAGGTACATAGCGCCGTAAAAAAAGCTTACTTCCTTTTCGTAAATCAAATTACAATAACTACACTTTTTGTGCATCGAAAATATTTTTTTGAGATTGTACGGGTTTTTTTCTGTAAAAACATTGCCTTTATGACAATGCGGGCATTTGTTATGCCACATGGAATAAAATGCATCAATTAATTTCATAAACTCTGCACAAAAATCTAATGCTACAAAAGTATAAATTCGGCAGGAGATTTATATGACAAAAATCAGATATTTAATTAAAATAAAATTTATTTACTCCGGTTAAACCGCTGGGGCTTAGAAGATTTATTTTTATTGAAGCCGCCGGATTTTGCCACTTGCTTTTCAGGAGCATATTCGGGGCCCGGGCCAAGAGCCGCCGGTATTGGCAATTTATTTATTTCGTAGCCGCAAAGATCTTCTATGCGCTTAAATTTTTTCTGATCCTGCTCGTTTATAAAAGTAATGGCAAGCCCTTTTGTTTCGGCACGCGCCGTACGCCCTACTCTATGAATGTAGTCTTCTGCATCGCCGGGCACATCGTAATTTACAACAAGACTAATCGAATCAATATCAATTCCGCGAGATAAAATATCGGTAGCAACAAGTACTTGAAGGTTTTTACTTTTAAAACTGCGCAGCACTTCATTACGCTGATCCTGCTCCAAATCAGAATGAATAGCCGCCACATTAAATTTTGCCCTTGCTAATTCGCGCTCCAACTCTTTTACTTTATCTTTTTTAGAGCAAAAAATAATTACGCTTGTCATTTCTTTTTCTTTCAGTATTCCTGTAAGCAAAGGCCCTTTTTGTTTATCAGTTACCACATAAGCGCCTTGCGTAACACCTTCGGCAGGTTTAGAAAGAGAAATATTTATTTCGGCGGGGTCAGTCAATATTTTTTTAGCCAACGACCGAATTTTTGGCGGCATGGTAGCAGAAAACATTAATGTTTGCCGTTGCTTAGGTAAATGCGAAATAATTTTTGTTAAATCATCGCTAAAACCCATATCCAGCATTCTGTCGGCTTCATCCAAAATTAAATGCTTGATGTTATCAAACTTTACATAGCCCATATTTAGATGCGAGATGAGCCTGCCCGGAGTTGCAATAATAATATTGGCGCCCTGCGTTAATGCTTTTTTCTCTTGGTCAAATGCTGCGCCGCTGCTGCCGCCATAAATGGCAATTGAGCTAACGGGTGTAAAATAAGCAAAGCCCTGCATGGCCTCATCAATTTGTATCGCTAATTCGCGGGTTGGTACAATTACAAGTGTATCTACCGTATCGCAAGGAGTTTTTGTGATTTTATTTATTACAGGTAATAAGTAGGCCGCTGTTTTGCCGGTGCCTGTTTGCGCGCATGCAATTAAATCGCGGTTGGTAAGTATTGCGGGAATAGCCTGCTCTTGTATAGGCGTTAGTTTTTGAAAACCCATATAAGTAAGGCCTTCGGCAAGCTGGGGTTCAAAATTAAGTTCTGTGAAATTCAATTGTTTTGTAATTAAAATATGTTTTTCAAAAAAAAAGCGAGCAAAAAGCTCGCTTTTCATTGTACTCGGGACGGGACTTGAACCCGTACGCTCGTGAAAGCACAGGATTTTAAGTCCTGCGTGTCTACCAATTCCACCACCCAAGCAGCGATTTATGTTATAAAGAACAAACTCTTAAAAAAATCCCCCTCCTTTAGGAGAGGGGTTTTTGTTTTTTTGAGCGGAAAACGGGGCTCGAACCCGCGACCTCGACCTTGGCAAGGACGCGCTCTACCAACTGAGCTATTTCCGCCTGCGTCCCTAAACTTTCGCTTTGGGGTTGCAAATGTACATTTTTTATAAAAACCTGCAAATTTTTATTTAGCCTCAAGCTTCTGCAAAGCAGCCTTAAAAGCCTTGTCACTCTTCAATATTACCGGAAAATAGGCATCGCTGTCGTATAAATTCCTGCCTATCAAAGCCTTTATCTGGTTAAGCAAATAAGCCCCCGATTTTTTAATTTGAGGCTCATTTTTATCTACCCCCTGCTTTTGGGCGTATTCCACAAAACTTTCTAATAAAGAAGCTGATGGCGTGTAATTTTTAACAAAAGCATCGGCCGTTTTATACCCCGCAAATTGCGAACGGTTTTTATCGGCATAATTAAAAGCGAAATCGCTGACAATACCCTTATAAGAAACCTTATTTAAATAGGAAGTACGGAACGTTGTATCAATTGGCACAAAAATATCAGGCATAATACCACCGCCGCCATAAACGGTTTTGCCTCCAACGGTTTTAAATTTCAAACTATCCGCAAAATGTATGCTATCAGCACTTAGCATTTCTCCGTTTTCATAGCGATTATATTCTTCGCTGTAATACGCATCCAATCCTTTGCTGTACGATTTTTGTATACAACGACCCGAAGGTGTGTAATACCGTGCTGTAGTTAAACGCAATGCCGAGCCATCGGGAATTTCAATTTGCTCTTGTACCAATCCCTTCCCAAAAGAACGACGGCCAATAATTGTAGCACGGTCGTTATCCTGCAAAGCACCTGAAACAATTTCGCTGGCAGAGGCAGAACCTTCGTCAATTAAAATTACCAGCGGACTATTTTCGAAACTACCTTTTTCTGTTGCTTTAAAAACTTTTTTAGGACTTGCTTTTCCTTGTGTGTATACAATCAACATTCCTTTACTTAAAAACTCATCGCTAATATCAACCGCCGCGCTTAAATAACCACCGCCGTTGCCACGCAAATCAATAATTAATTTTTTCATTCCCGCTTTGCTCAGTTTGTTAAACGCTTTTCTGAATTCATTATACGTCTCGGCTGCAAAACGAGAAATTTTTATGTAGCCAACACCGGGTTCTGCCATAAATGTTGCATCAATACTGTAAATAGGAATTTCGCCGCGGGTAATTGTAAAATCTAAAAGCTCTTTGGTGCCCGAACGTTTAATACTGACTTTTACCTTAGTTCCTTTTTTTCCGCGCAGCGCTTCAAAAACTTTTTTGTTGGATATTTTAATGCCTGCTAAATTTTTTCCTTCCACTTTTACAATGCGGTCGCCGGCTTTTACACCTACGCTTTCTGAGGGCCCGCCTTGTATAGGATGTACCACGCAAATAGTATCGTTTACAATGTTGAACTCCACTCCTATTCCGTCAAAATTTCCCTGCAAAGGTTCGTTTACCTGTTGCAAATCTGCGGCGGGTATGTATTCAGAATGCGGATCGAGCTGATTGAGCATGGCAATTAGCGTTTTCTCCTCTAAATCCTCTCTTTTTACGGTATCTACGTAATTTAGCTGTATAAAATCAAGTACATTATCTATTTTACCTACCGAGGCACGCGCATTAGCACTAAATTTTTCGGGTTTACGCTCGCGGAATATAAGAGAACCAATAATAACCCCTGCTATCAGTAAGGCACTGTATATAAGCGGGTTTAACCAAGGGCGCTTATTATTTGTTAAATTATCCTGCATAGTTTTAAGGTGCAAAAGTAATTGTTTAATTTTACATGGCTCAACAATTATTGATTTGTTGAAGCGTTGATTTGTTGAGTGATTTAATGAAAAAAGCCTTTAAAATAGTAATTGCACTTGTTTTTGTAATAAGCCTGTTTTCATGCTCAAAAAAAACTACGACCCAAAACGTGCAGAATAACTGTGTTTATCAAAATGCCCCAAGCACTCAGGTTAATTTTGCAATTTTAGCCGGCTCGGCGCAATTTTTTCCTTTAAATGTTACCGGCGGATATATTTATGTAAGTAATGTGGGATATCAAAACAGGGGTGTTTTAATTTACCGCCTAAACCAAACGCAGTTTATGGCTTACGACCGTAACTGTACTAAAGACGGATGCACTAATAGTAAAGCCTATGTTTACGTGCCCACTGCAAATACTACAATTTGCAAAGACAGTATTTGCGGCTCTATCTATAATATTTTTGACGGAAGCATTCAGGCGGGTCCTGCCACTATTCCATTATACCAATACCATACTAATTGGGATGGGAATCAGCTGCACGTTTATAATTAACAACATTTTTTTTCACCACTAAGATCACGCAGTGGCGGGACGAAGTTTTTTATTGTAGTTGTTTAACACAAGACGCTTTTAAAATGTATGCCCGAATTGAAAAAAGAACTGCCCGTCTTCTTTTGAAATAGCGTAATCAAAACGCAAAATTGTATTTACGTTCCAGGCAATGCGCAAACCTAATCCTTCCGAATAGCGGTAATTATTTATGTTGAACAGCGTAGAAAAACTATTGGCAACCGAGCCTGCATCAAAAAAAGGAACTACGCCCAGTGCCAAATGTTGTTTTAAAATTTTTCCCTGACAAATCCGTATGCGCGCTTCCATATTATAAAAATTCATAACACTTCCTACAAATCTCCATTGCTTATATCCGCGCAAAGTACGCGGGCCTCCCAACGCTTCTATACTTCCTTCTGAACTGTAACAATCGTAATTTTCGTAAAAAGGTAAATTACCCTGATTTATTACAAGAGCAGCACGCCCGGCAAGCACAAAGGCTTTGTATCTGGACGCAATAATATTTTTATATCCCTTTATATGAAAAAAAGTTTTGCTAAAATTAAAAATCGAGCCGATAACTTTATTGGACCACTCATTTGTTATCTCTGCAAAAATTCCATTGCCCGGGTCCGACTCCAAATCGCGCGTGTCATAAATTATTCCAACCTGCGTCATTCCTAAAACACTGGTTCCAACTCCTCTTATTAGACCTGCCCTATTATCAGCCGTTATTTTTGTTTCGCCGTTTGGCGCCGCGATGTTAGTATTTCCTGCTGAATCTGTAGCCTGTTTATAAACCGTATTATCAAATGTGCTCACTTTTACAATACCCAACTCATATCCAAGCATAAGGCGCACACGCCCGTCAAAAAAACTGTGCTCCATAGTAAGATTAGAAACTATTTCCTGCTGGGTAAAGTTGTTATAAAAAAAATCAGTTACAACGGGCGCTTCTCCGGGTTTGCCGTTTCTTACATTTTTTAAATAGTTTTTATAATCGTCGTAATTTGAAAAAGTGTGCGTAGGATTATTGGCAGGCGCAAGTGCATTTAAAGATTGCGTATCGTAACCAAAATAAAGTCGATTAGGATTTGTTTCTATAACGGTGGAAGCGCGCAACCTCCATTTAGAATGAAAAATATACGGGGCATCAAAATTTAAAGAAAGTTCTCTTTGATTTCTGGTTGTATTAAAAGCAACCATACTTAATTTGTAGCGATAAGGTGTATATTCAAAAAAAGGATCGGATCGTTTTCCGTTAAAATACAATTCGCCCTCAAGCCCGTAACCAAAACCATTTACGGGGTCGGAACTTATATCAGGAATACCGGTAACATATACTCCTTCTTTTTTATTTTGCAGGTCGCCTTCTGATGATTTTTTTTCTTTCGCAATGGCAAAAGGGAGTTTAGAAGTGTCTTGCTGGGCTACTGAAATTGCTGTGCCTCCAAAAAGAAATAAAATTACTATAAATCCCCTGCCCAACATTACTGCAAAGTTCTAAGTAAAAACGGTAAGAAGAAATTTTTTTTAAAACTCAACATGCCCCCTTAAAGAGAAAATGTGCACGGGGCCGGCACGATCGGCGTTGTAGGCAGGGTTAATTACCAATTGGTAATCGGGACTGAGCCATAAATTATGCTTGCCGAATTTAAAATTGTAATAAAGCTCAGTAATATATTCGGGAGCATAGTTTAAATATCCGTCGCCAATAATAAATCCGTAACCACCGGCCCTTAGATAAGCCTGATGCTGACTGGAAATTCCGTTTACTACTTGCGCAATACCAAAATTATCATCCGGGCGCTTCCATAAACTGCCGCCTAACCAAAGCCCAAAACTTGCAGTTTGGTCAATTTCTGTATAGGCCCAGGTTTCATTTTGCCCATCGTTCCATCCTACTCTTGCAAAACAGCCAACATTGTCTCCAATGTCCTGCTGAATATTTAAAGTTAAACCATATTTTGTATTGTTTTTTCTATGTACCGCGTCTATGTCGGGAGCACCTCCGTTTTTAATAGCGGTATCAATCGCATTCCGATAATTTCCCATCGGTGCATGTGTATAAAACCCCATTAACTTAACCGCTCCTCTTTGCTTTCCAATTTTATATTTTTTTTCGAGTTCAATGGTTTCATTATGTGCATTAGCCAAATCACTTTCCAAATCTGCTCCGTTTGCGGTATTTGGTACCTGAACTGCAGAAATTCTAAGATCAAATCCCGGGCTTTCATAGCCAAGAACAATTCCTTGAGTATAACCGCGTACGTTGGCCGGATAATCCCAGGCGCCATTACTCATCAAGGCCCAATTTAAAAATTGAGTACGCGCCTCGTGACTATATTTATTTAAATCAAAATAATCTGACATGCAAAATTTACCGGCTACGAGAAATAAATATTTCTTAGGATGAATGTAGCTCAGATGATTTGCTTCATCGGAATGCTGGGCCTTAACACCTTCATCGGTTAGGGTATCGTCATCATTTGATAAAGCAAATACCTGCTTAAACATAGCGCGTGCCACGTAAATTTTAGGTGCGGGGCTACCTACACGAAAAGATTCTCCATTACTAAAGCCCGCTATTCCTTTAGCGCCGCTAAAGCCCGAGCCGCCTGCAATTTCGGGGTTAAAATATATTTCGGCGCCCTTCCACAATTTTGCGCCTAAAAAAGCTGTAGCGGTAATGGTCATTTGCGCCTTTTCGTGGGTTAGCAAACTATTGGCGCCTGTATATTTTGCAGTAAAATCGGGATGCGATTGCACCACCGACGTAAACTGAAAATGCAGGTTGTACCAATCCTCCTTTTTAGGACTGTCGGTTTGCCCGGCTGCAAAAAACGGAAAAAGGAATAACCAAAAAATAAAATGCTTTGCAATACTTTGCACAAACATAATAAATAAATAATTCATATAACACTAATTTATTTTATTAGGTAAGCCTAATTTTTATTACTTTTGTTAAAATTCACGCAATGCCTTCTTTGTCGGAAGAAAATTATTTAAAAACTATTTACAGTCTGGCACAGGCAGATACAGGTAAAATAAGCCTCACTGCCATTGCTGAAGCCTTAGGCAATAACCCCGTTTCGGTAATTGACATGCTGCGTAAACTAAGTGGAAAAAAATTAATAAGCTACGATAAAAAAAAGGGCGCAAAGCTTAGCGAAAAAGGAACCAAGGCAGCTGTTGACATTGTGCGTAAACACCGTTTGTGGGAGTCTTTCCTTTCCGAAAAACTCGGATACGGATGGGAAGCGGTGCACGATATAGCCGAACAACTGGAACACGTACATGACTCTGAACTGGCCGACCGCCTCGATAAATTTTTGGGCTATCCCGAATTTGACCCCCATGGCGACCCAATACCCAAGGCCAACGGAAAAGTTGCGCCCACTTCTAAAACGCTTCTTTTCGATATTCATCCCGACAAAAACTGTCGCGTAGCCGCCGTTAAGGATACTTCAGGCGAATTTCTTCAATACTTAAAAAAACTCTCTATAAATATCGGCACAAAACTTAAGGTAATTGAAAAAATTTCCTTCGGCGAATCGCTTGTTATACAAATTGAAAAAGGAAAAAAAACTACAATTTCCAAAAAATTCAGTCAGAGCATTCTGGTAGACTGATTTTTTAACAATTAATTTTCGCCTGCCGTTTAAACTTTCTCTAACTTGCAGCGTCTAATAAAAAAATAATCCATGAACAAAAAAATTTATACTACCATTTTGGCCTCAGCAATACTTGCATTGGCATTTACTTCTTGCACTAAAACAGGAGCTACAGGCCCCGCAGGCGCAACGGGCGGAACCGGACCGAATTTATCAGGCACCCTTCAGGGGTATGTTGATTTATTTGACGAATACGGCGATTTGCAAACCAGCGCCAACGGCGTTTACGTTACAATTCCCGGAAAAACCGGAACCGACTCAACTTCTACATCCGGCATATTTACCAAAAGCCTTAGTACCGGCACTTACGAACTAGACTTAGCAAAAATAGGTTACGGGGCAATGAAAGTGCCTTCACTTAATTTTGTTGGTGGAGGTACACAGTATATAAACGCACATATACAATTAACCAAAGCTCCAACGTATGCACTTATTTCAATTGCTTCAGGTACTGTTGTAGCACAAGGTCTTACCGCAGTTTCAGTTACTGTTACGCCAAGTTCAACCGATACAAAAAACCGAAAAGTAATTCTATTTATAGGTACAAGCGCCTCGGTATCGTACATGCCTGGAAATTATACAGGCACAGCAACTATAAACATTCCTGCAAATTCGGTAACAGGTGTGGGTTCAATTTCTACTGCCCTAATTTACGGTGCAGGTATTCCTACGGGAAGTACGGTTTACATTGCCGCATACCCCATTTCTGTTAATGCCGGCGCCTCAACTTATGGCGATATTATTACAGGCAAAACAATTTACAATAACATTAATACGGCATCAAGCGCTACTACAACTGCTGTAGCTCCTTAAAATTTATCTCGATATTTTAATTAAAGGGAAGCTTTTGGCTTCCCTTTTTTTTGCCTTAATTTGCAGATGAAAAAAATTATATTCCTTAGCTTTTTATTCTGCGCTTGCTCGCCGGCCGACGAGGTAAGAACAAAAGCCATCGAAGAAATTATGGCTACCGATAAAGCAGTAAGTAAAACGGCAAGCACAATAGGTTTCAATCATGCGCTTTTGCATTTTGCCGGAGATGGATTTGTAAAACTTACTGAAGGCGCTTATCCTATAATAGGAAAACTCGCCTTTTCAGAAAAAATAATGGCCCAAAAAGATATTACAACGCTAACCTGGGAACCGGTTGAGGCCGAAGCATCGCAGTCGGGTGACTTAGGTTTTAGCTGGGGAAACTGGAAATTAGTAATGACTGACACAACTATTTACGGAAACTATTTCAGCGCCTGGAAAAAAAATAAAAACGGAAGCTGGGGCATGGTACTTGACGGAGGGAATAATACCCCCGCAGCAAAATAATTTTATGAAACTCATTTTTGCTACACATAACAAACACAAACTGCAGGAAATAAAACTACTTCTGCCAAAAAATATCGAGCTTGTTTCTTTAACAGATTTAAATATTACTGAAGAAATTCCGGAAACAGCAGATACCCTAAAAGGAAACGCACTGTTAAAAGCAAAATACATCTACGATAATTTTAAACTGAATTGCTTTGCAGATGATAGCGGACTGGAAGTAGATGTGCTAAACGGGGCACCGGGAGTTTACTCGGCCCGCTACGCAGGCGAACATAAAAGTGATGCCGATAACAATCAAAAACTTTTGAGCGCATTAAAAGACAAAACCAAACGCGATGCCTGTTTTAAAACTGTAATTGCACTAGTAATAAACGGAGAAGAGCACTTTTTTGAAGGCAGAATTGACGGCAAAATTATCAACGAACTGCAAGGCACACAGGGCTTTGGCTACGACCCCCTGTTTATTCCCGAGGGCCTGGATATTACCTTTGCCCAAATGGAAATAGGGCAAAAAATCGCGATTAGTCACCGCGCCCGGGCTGTGAATAAGTTGGTTGATTTCTTAAAGAACCGGCCCCTTTAGTTAGCCTGCATAAAATTAACTTTGAAATAGTTAATTTTGCATTCTATTTATGGCTGAAAAAATAAAAATTGGAATTGTATTTGGCGGCGCCTCTAAAGAGCGCGAAGTTTCTTTTGCCGGCGGAAGAACCGTTTACGATAATTTAAACAAATCACTTTTTGAGGCCATACCCATTTTTGTTGACAGCTTTAATAATTTTGTATTGCTCGATTGGCAATATATTTACAAAGGTTCTATTCGTGATTTTTATCCACCGGTTGAATTTCTTCCGGCACACAATACACAATTTCAACTCTACGCCGAAAATTTGGGCAACCTTTCTGCCGACGAACAACATAAACTCATTGATAAAATTGGTAAAAAAATCAGTGTTGAAGAATTACACGATTTAATTGATATTGCTTTTTTATGTTTGCACGGCCCATACGGCGAAGATGGAAAAATACAAGGCTTATTAGAATATTTAAAAATTCCATACACAGGCTCAGGCGTTTTATCATCGGCCATTGGCATTAACAAAGCTGTGCAAAAAGAATTTATGATTAACGCCAAATTCAGCAGTCCACCCGTAATGGCCATTAAGCGCGCGGATTTTTTAGGCGGTAAATGCGAAACTTTGTATGTCGACGCAAAAGAAAAAATAAAATTTCCATTGGTAGTAAAGCCTGCTAACCAGGGTTCATCTATAGGCATCAGTATTCTAATGTTTGAAAATGAGCTTTCTTTAATGGACGCGGTTGAGAAAGCCTTGTTTGTGAAATGGATTGATGCCAAAGAATGGAACAATAAAAATGAAGAACAAAAATTTGAATTCATCCGCACACTTAGTGATATACGCGAAGGAATTGGCATGCCGGTTAAAGCGGGAGATAAAATTATTTACGACCCCAATAAATTAATTGAATTTTTAAATGCTGAACTAAAAACGAAAAACGGCCTTGCGCTTGAAGCCTTGGATGGCGAAGGAACGGTTTTAATTGAAGGTTTTATTGAGGGCCGCGAATTCAGCTGCATTGTATTAGAGGATGAAGAAGGAAAAGCAATTGCCCTGCCTCCTACCGAAATTAAAAAAGGAAAAGAATTATTTGATTACCGCAGTAAATACCTGCCGGGTCTGTCGCGAAAAATTACGCCTATTGATTTACCCGCTGCGCAAATAAATCAAATTAGAAAAGACTGCGAAGAACTTTTTTACTCGCTGCATTTTGATGTGTATGCACGTATTGACGGCTTTATTACTAAAGAAGGCAAAGTATTTTTAAACGATCCCAATACCACATCGGGTATGATGCCCTCTTCGTTTTTCTTTCATCAGGCGGCAGAAATTGGCTTAAACCCTTCGCAATTTCTTACCTATATCATTCATACCTCGCTTACCAAACGTATTAGGCAAAGTAACGGTGCGCTTTTATATGATGGGATAATGGAGCGTTTAGAAAAATTAATTGATAGGGATAAATCGGCCATAAAAAATAAAACGCGTGTGGCTGTTATCTTTGGAGGCTATTCAAGCGAGCGCCATATTTCGGTTGAGAGCGGCAGAAATATTTACGAAAAACTTTCTTCTTCCGAAAAATACGCCCCTATACCTGTTTTCTTAACGGGAAATAATGAAAATCATATTTTATATCAGGTGCCGATAAATATTTTATTAAAAGATAATGCAGACGATATAAAAGAAAAAATTGAGCATTATCTGGTGCATCCTGTGGTGGAAGAAATAATTAAGGAGTGCGGGCACATTACCGAAAAATTTTCTTCGCCCGATACGCTGGCAAAACCAAGCTTATTAACGTACAAAGACCTTGCTAAAAAAGCAGATGCCGTATTTATAGCGTTGCACGGGCGCCCGGGCGAAGATGGCAATGTGCAAGAAAAACTGGAAGCGCTTGGATTACCTTACAACGGTTCGGGCAAAGCAAGTTCAGAGATTACCATCAATAAATATGTAACCAACGAGCTCTTAAAACAAAACGGCATGCTGGTGGCCGAGCATATTTTAGTTACCCAAGAAGAGTGGGGCAAAAACAAAAAAGAAGTTGAAAAAATAATTGCCGAAAAAATAAAATACCCTTTTATTGCAAAGCCGGTTGACGACGGCTGCAGCAGCGCCGTTAAAAAAATACGAAACTTTACAGAATTTGAAGCTTTTGCCAAATTAATTTTCAGGACCGGTGATGTGATGGATACACAGGCTTCTGAAATATTGCACATAAAGTTAAAAGAAGAATTTCCGCGTAAGAATGTAATTTTGGTTGAAGAGTTAATTGCCAAGAAAGACGCATTGCACTTTTTAGAAATTACCGGCGGCATGCTTACTACATACAATGCGAAGAGAGAAGTAGAATACGAAGTGTTTGAAGCCAGCGAGGCATTGAGCGGCGGTGATGTATTAAGTCTTGAAGAAAAATTTTTAGCGGGCCAGGGGCAAAACATTACGCCGGCACGTTATGCACGTGATACAAAGGACAGACAAAAAATATCTGAACAGGTAAAAGCTGAATTAAAAAAAGCAGCGCACGTTTTAAAAGTAACAGGCTATTGCCGCATTGATGCTTTTGTGCGTGTGTACGAAAATTGTCGAGTCGAAATAATATTTGTAGAGGTAAACTCTTTACCCGGCATGACTCCTGCCACATGTATATTCCATCAGGCTGCCATTAATCAGTATAAACCTTACGAGTTTATTGATAAAATTTTAGCGTTTGGCTTTGAAAGAGCTAAGGTAAAAGTACCGGCATAAAAAAACCACCCCGCTACTTGCGAAGTGGTTTAATTTTTTTGCGAAATTTTATTTAGAAGCGATTACTAAAAATTTAGCTCTTTTCATTTCTGTGTTTCCAATCAGTACCGCATAAAAATAAACACCGGAAGGTAATTTAGTTTTAATTGGTGTAGAAACGCCGCTAAGAATGTGCGTTTCAACTAATTTTCCTTCTTCGTTGTATACCATTACTTTTCCGTCGGTAAAGTTATTGCCTTCTGCCTTAATAGTAAACTCTCCGTTAACAACCGGGTTAGGATAAACGCTGATATTATAAGCAGCGGCGGTTGCTTGCATAATTCCTACAGACGGCACCAATATCTTTCCTTTCATTCCATTTGCACCGTGATTTGCACACATGTAGTAAATATCCTGTGTAACCGTAATTGTAAAAGTATAATTAGCTGTTTTAGTGCCCCAACCACCACCCATAGGAGTAGGTGTATTGGCAGTCCAATTGGTAAGGTCAACTTGTACTAGCGGATGTGTTGTGCTAGCCGAAATGGTTACTACATCACCAACTGCCCCGGTAACTGTGCTTGGGCTATACGTAAAACCGCTGGTGACAATAGTAATATTTGTAGCAAACGCTGTTTGAAAAGCCGCAAACAGTAAAAGGGCTAAGGTGATAGTATTTTTTTTAATCATGTGTTTTGTTTTATTGGGTTAATATTTAATCTAAATTAGAAAAAATACTAAGCCGCACAACAAAAACTTAATGAAATTTGTAACAGTCTATTCTTTAACGAATTTTCTGACAGCTAAAACGTTTTCGGCTTTGATTCTTACCGAATACAGTCCTTTGCTTAAATCTTCGACCGGAATTGTTATATATTTTTGAGAATTGCTGAAAGTACCCGCTTTTACAAGGTTTCCAAGCATATCAAAAATCTCTATGGTAATTTTATCTTTTGCATCGACAACTTCGATATAAACATAATTGCTGGCCGGGTTTGGATATACTTTAACATCTAATTGTGGCTTTCCGTTTTCCTGAATGCCAACTCCATTTAAACTCAAGCAAGAAGGAAAAGTATTTGCATTGAACCAATTTTTTACACGGATATTATCTTGTTGAGCGCGACCCAAAACACAAACGGCATTAGAATCGCAATTGGCCGAATCCTGAGAAAAAACAAAAGCGTAATCAAAATTATATTTTCCGGCGGGCTGCATGGTAAAGTGGCCTACCCCGGTTAAAAAACGCATATCGGCTTTTACAACTCCGGCTTGCTGCTGCGTCCAACCACTTGTGCCAAAATTTCCGGGAGGTGGAATAGGATTTGTAATTGAGCCCCCCATACTTATTCCGTAAGGATCCGAATTTCCCGGAAACAAATGGTGACAAGTTTGGTTTGTTTGAATTAGTCCGCTTCCTCCGTATGTAATTCGTGTTCCATCTCTCCATATACCATTCATAAAATTATAATATTGTTGTGCTGCGGTTGGATTACCTGTTTCCGGGCTACCTGTATTTGTATAGTAATCAAAAGTACGCATCATGCATTTTTCATTGGGCTCATCTATTATTCCGTTATTGTTATTATCAACCCCATCGTTGAGGTCAGCATCCGGCCCGCTTAAAATATTACAGGAAAATACCGGAAGGTTGCTATGATAACCCGTCATTCCCGAATAATCTTCGTCGTAATTATCACCGTTAAAAATGTATCCGTAGTTATTCATCACATCGCATCCTATATAATCGTCTTGATAATTTCCCAAATCACCATTCACCCAATTAGAAATAATACAGGAATCGTAAGTATTCTGGCTGCGATTAATTATTTCGTAATTATAAAACGTAGTATAATTTAAAACACGATTGCTATCTGCGATATTAGGACATACGTAGGCATACGCACTTGCGTGAACCTCAATGCCCATTGGCATAGCCCCTGTTTCACGATGTTTGTATGTATTATCGTTAAAAACAGTCCAGATCATTTGGTCACCTTTAATTAGCGGATAATCTCCATCATGTATCGGATCGTAAATTCCATTATTATTTACATCTACAAAGGGCGCAAGTCTTCTCGAAAAATTCCCAGTTCCGTGAGCGGGCCACGTTAAAATTGAATTTGCAGGATAAAAAGTTCCGTTTTGTACATTGCCCGTATTCCAATTATAAATAAAATTAGCAATATCGAAACGATTTACTTTCCAAACCTTATTATAATTTAAAGATGTTATTGAATCGCATTTTCCGGTTATAGTATCAAGAGGCCCCGGCCAAAAATCCATACCGTTTTGTCTGTAGGTCATAGCACCCAAATGTAAAGCACCATTATTATAACCTCCAATCCATAAAGCGGCTCCTTTTAGCGGACTTGAATTTTGAGTTTTAGGAACAAAGTATTTTGTACTTCCTCCATCCCAGCCCATATCGGCATTTTCTGTTATTAAAGCGGCAACATTATTAATGTCTAGATAATCTGAATTAGCCTTAGTAATATTTATTGAACTGTTATACTGACTTTCGTCAAAGGAATACAAAAAAGTTCGAGGTGCTCCCTGACGTGTATTAACATAAAAAATTTCATTGGAACCAACATCGTGCAAAAAAATTGAGTATGGATTGAATCCCTGATTTGAATAAAACCCAACTCCTTTATAAAAACTAATTGCTCCGTTTACAATTTCAACAAGACCTTCACAGCTATAAAAAGTATAATTATTGTGATTTACTGTAAAAGAAATACCGCCATTTGGGCCTTTACATATACTATAGGTTCTATCCGGCCAAATACCACCAACAATTGCATATTGTCCATATAATTGCTGCATGGTATAAAAATACAAGTTGTCAAATTTTACGACGCCATAACTGTTTGTACCTAACCATTTATTGTTTTGCTGGTCAACATAAATACAATTTACTTTATCGCTGCCAATGCCTCCAAGGTTATAATAGTAAGAGAAGCCGCTTCCATAAAATTTTTCTAGTCCGCCAATATTTCCTAACCAAATGGCTGTCGGGTTTTCGTAAGTTATCGAGTAAATAGTATCATGCGATAAGCCATTTATGGCATGCGTGTAATTGGTAAAATTGCTCCCGTTAAAAATACAAAGACCACCGTTTGTGCCTGTATAAATTTTTCCGTTGCCAACAGCAATGCAATTTATAACGTTTGAAGTTATATTTGAATTACCGGTATTGTAAACGGTGTACGAAGAACCATTATACATTACCAGTCCCGAATCAGTTCCAATCCACAAATTATTATTGGGATCAACCGCCAAAGCATTTACTTTATGTGAGGGTACATGTGGAAGGCTGTCCCATGTTGTTCCATTAAAACGAACCAACTCATATGGTTTACCCGGATAAGCTGAATTAAACCCAACCCACTTATTCCCGTTGTTATCAATTGCAAAAGCGGTTCGCAAAGAAAAGGTTGATGGATTGATTCCATTAAGGGTACAACTGTAACTTGTTAGACCATTGTTTTGCCCATAATTTTTTGCTGAGAGAAGAGTAAGAGCTATAAGTAAAAAGTAAATTTTCTTCATACAATTCGTTTTATTGATACTAAATTACATCAAGAAAAGCCCAAAAATGAGTCCGTTTGGCAAGTGGCGGCTTTTAACAAATAAGTGGTTAATATTATTTGCCTCCCCGTTTTGTTAAATACAGGTAAAATCCTAAATTTGAACAAAATATTTAATATGTCACACGAAGAACACCACCAAGAATCGCCAAAGAGAGTTTACTTTGGTATACCTATAGCCTTTGCTTTAAGCTTTTGGTTTGTAGTATTTATGTGCTTAAAAGCGTGCGACGGAGGGTCTCACGAAAAAGCTTGCGGAGAAGGATGCAGTAAAGAGTGCATGGAGCATTGCAAAGCCGAAGGGAAAGATTGCGTTAATGAATGCAAAGAGGCTAAAGAAGGCGAAAAAGCAGAATCTGCTACCGAAGAAAAGAAAGAAGGCGTAGCTGAAGAGAAAAAAGAGGGCGAAGCCAAAGAAGCTGAAAAACCTGCTGAAGAAAAGAAAGAGGCCGAAGGCCATCACTAAACAGTTAGCTGCTTGTTATCATAAAGCCATTTGGCTTTTTGTATAGCCGCTACACTTATAGCATCGGTAATTTTACCAAGCATACATAATTCAAAAGCTTCATTAAGGTGGAGCTTTTTTATTTGCAGGACTTCGCTCTCTTCGGGTTCTGCTTCTTCAAAAGATAAACCCGTTGCCAAAAAAGTAATTGCGAGTTCGTCGGTTGCCGAATTACTTAAATGCAAACGCATAAACTCCGTGTAATTTTTTGCAACAATACCTACTTCTTCTTTTAATTCGCGCCGGGCCGATTCAACCGGATTTACATTGTGAGCTCCTCCACCTTCGGGAATTTCCCAACTGTATTCGTTAACCGGATAGCGGTATTGCCCCACCAGCCAAATATTATATTCTTTGTCGATGGCCAAAATACCAATGGCCAGATTTTTAAAATGTACCACACTATAAATAGCAGGATTACCGGCGGGATTAAGCACATCGCTCTTGCTTACTTTAATCCATGCCGATTCGTAAACATCTTCGGTGGTTTTTGTAATCCAGGGGTTAGAGGTTAAATCCGACATTTACTATAATTTTTTAACCCCCGCCATAGCGGGGCAGAGGCGCGGAGTTTTTTTTGGATTATTTGATTAGGTGTTAGAGTTTAATTTTTACCTAAAATTTCAAATTTTTTCTTTGAGCTTAGCGCCTTTGTGCAAAATGGTTTTACGCTGTCACAAAAGATTTAATAATCGACTCGAACAAAAATTTACCGTCGTCGTTAAATAATTCTTTATCGGATGCGCGCTCGGGATGTGGCATCATGCCAAAAACATTTTTGCCCGCGTTGCAAACGCCGGCTATGTTGTCCATTGAGCCGTTGGGGTTTGCTTCGTCGGTAACCGTTCCGTTTTCATCGCAATACTGAAAAAGAATCTGGTTGTTATCCTGTAAGGCTTTTAACGTTTTTGCATCCGTAAAATAATTTCCTTCGCCGTGCGCTATCGGAATTTTTAAAGCTTTGCCTTTTGGAATAGCGTTGGTTAAAATGCTATCGGTGTTAACGGCTTTTATATAAACATTTTTGCAAGAGAATTTACGGCTGGTGTTGTGCAGCAAGGCGCCCGGCAATAAACCTGCCTCGCATAAAATCTGAAATCCATTACAAACACCCAATAAAAATCCGCCTTTGGCAGCGTGCTTGGCAACTTCTTCCATAATAGGAGAAAAGCGCGCAATGGCCCCCGAACGTAAATAATCGCCGTAAGAAAAACCACCGGGCAATACAATAGCATCGCAACCTTGCAAATCTTTGTCTTTGTGCCAAAGCTTAACAGTTTCCTGTTTCATGATGTGTTGCAATACATACACCATGTCCTCATCGCAATTAGACCCAGGGAAAACAACTACTCCGAATTTCATTTTTTTTATTTTTAGTTTTTGTCAAATGGTATTATCATCATTAGTTTTTGGTTTTAAGGTATGATGCTAATTTCATTTTTTAAATTTTAATAACATTTAGTTCTGCGTGCTGCAACATGCTTACTACAAGAACCGTAACCAGTAACAGCAATAAAATTTCGGCTAAAATACGCCTTTTTGCGCTGCCAAAATAAATTCCGGCAAACAAACTAAGCGGCATAACCGCCATTTGCGCCGTAAAAACGTAGTGATTATTAGTTATAAACATTGCGCCAACACAGGGTATAAGCGCCCACATAAAAACGGTTAATGCCTTTTGGGTCTTCATTTTACTCGAAATTCCTTTGCTTAAAAAGTAAACGCCGGCAAATAAAACCACCAATATCGTTGTAAAATTAATTAAAAAACTTCCGGCGTAGTACACGGGCAAAGCAGGTTTGTTAAATGAATTCATAATATCTTCAGTGGGCTTTTGTATAGACTGATTACATAAAAAAAGCAATGTGTAATAAAACAAATAGGGCATTCCAATACCAATTATTACAAGGCTGTATTCGCGTAAATTAAAGGTCCGCAAAACGCCCAAACAAATAAAGCCTAATGCAAAAAACATCCAGTAAGGCGGATATAAAATTACAGCGCAACTCAAACAAAAGGCACCATTAAAAACCCCGGGCGCAGATCGTTCTATCCTATACGTTGAAATAAACATTTTATAAGAAAGGGTAAGCAGCAATTGTGCAAAAAGCTGAGGATGCAAAGGGTTTTCCTGTAAAGGATAAGCAAAATACAAGCCCAATAAAAAGGCGGGCACATGATTATTTTTTTCAACCAATTCCTGCGAGACCAAAACGTAATCAAACAAAATTACATTGGTAATTAACAATAAAACACCTGTTGTCTTAAACCAAATAGTGTTAAAAACAGAGTAATCGCTGCCGGTAAATAAAAAAGAAGCCGCGCTATTGGCAAAAACCGGGGTGTGGTTAACAGAAAAACATACGGCAAACACGCCAATTAAGGCCGAAAAAACAAGGAGATATACCCATGCACGGTAATCGTTAATTCGTAATGTGCGTAAAATCATACCTGGGTATTAAAAATACTTTTATATTTGTACAAACTTACAAAAATAACTACCATGACTTGGACTGCATTTTGGAACGGCATAGCCTCAATTTTTGAATTTTGCTTTAAAATTTTAAAAGCCCTTAATAACAACTTCAATTTTGTGGTTTGGGTAATAATCATTGTACTGTTAACCTATTGGACTTTGCAGCTGCGCAAGCAAAGTAAGGAGGCAAAACAAAACGGCACCCTTATTTAACTGATAAACAGAACCGTTTACTATACTTAAATCCCCCACGGGCATTCTTGCTACGGGGGATTTTTCTTTTTCACAAGCTGTAAATTTTGCTTTTTGAGGCTGTTTTGTTTGTACTTTCGCGGCTCTTACCGTGGAAGAAATCCAAACCGAAATACCCGTTGAACAAGTGAGCCAGCCGATGGTGGTTAGCTACAATAAAGCGCAAGGCTTTATAAAACTTACCAAATTCAGGCTTTCCTTCCTTGTAGTCTTATCTGCCGTTATAAGTTATTTTACCATTACTATCGAGGTAAACATCACCAAACTAATAGGCATTATTGTCGGCGGGTTTTTAGTTACCGGCGCGGCCAACGGCTTCAATCAAATTATAGAAAGAAATTTAGATAAATTAATGGCTCGCACCAGCAGTAGGCCCTTACCACAAAATATTTTAAATAAGTACGAGGCATTTTTATTTTGTTCTTTATTTGCGCTTGGCGGAATTTTTATTTTAAGTTTTTATGTAAATATTTTATCGGGCTTATTGGGCGCATTATCTGTTTTACTTTATGTTGGAGCTTACACTCCGCTAAAAAGAAGAACGCCTTTTTCGGTTTTTGTGGGTGCTTTTCCGGGGGCCATTCCTACTTTAATAGGCGCTGTTGCAGGCAGTGATGGCTTTGGCCAATTTACTTTTTATGCCTGGTTATTATTTGGTGTACAATTTATGTGGCAGTTTCCGCACTTTTGGGCCATAGCCTGGGTAAGCCACGATGATTATAAAAAAGCCGGTTTTTTTATGCTTCCTTCATTGGGCGGGCGCGATAAAAGCAGCGCGTTTCAGATTGTGGTTTATACACTTTTTTTAATTATGGTTAGTTTGATGCCCCAAATTTTTGGCCTGGCAAATTTAGTATCGGGGCTTTTTGTTTTCATCTTCGGGCTATTCTTTTTTTTACAAGCCCTTACGCTTTATCTTAAAATGGATTTGATGTCGGCGCGCAGGCTGATGTTTGGTTCGTTCTTATATTTACCTCTTGTTCAAATTGCAATAATGTGCGGCGCCCTATGGAAATAACCTATACGATTGATAAAAAAATAAACGAAAAAGCTAAAAAAAACATGCTTTATTGGGCCATGGCCAGCATGACTATTTTTTTTGGCGGCTTTTGCAGCTACGATTTAGTAATGCACGGCAACGGAAACTGGCTGGTATTTAATTTACCCACTTTGTTTTTTGTAAGCACGGCCGTTATTGTTGCAAGCAGTTTTACGATTTGGTGGGCGCAAAAATCAATAGCTAAAGACAATTTTAGCGGCGCAAAAACCGGAACTTTACTAACACTTCTTTTAGGAATTACTTTTTGCGTAATTCAAATTGCGGCCTGGCGGGAATTATTTCAAAACGGAATTGTGTTTGCCGGAAGACAAAGTAACATTGCCGGATCTATAATGTACGTAATAACATCGATGCACTTTTTACATATTGTGGGCGGCCTTATAGCCTTAACAGTTACCTCTTTTAAGGTACTGAGAAACAAATATTCGTCGGAAAATTACTTAGGCTTGTCGCTTTGCGCCATTTTTTGGCACTTTTTGGGGACATTGTGGGTAATTTTATTTCTTTTTTTGTATTTAAATCGCTAAAATTGCATCGTTTTACCATCCAATTAAAATATGGCTCACGCAGTAGAATTTGACCAAAAGAAAGCCTGGCAGGGCGGAGAATCACCGTTCCGTATGAGTTACGGAAAAATCTTTATGTGGTTCTTTCTTGTATCAGATGCCTTAACCTTTAGCGGCTTACTTTGTGCTTACGGTTTTATCCGTCACAAATACTCAGGTGTGTGGCCCGTAGCAGAAAACGTGTTTACACACTTTCCGTTTGTAAAAGCGCACATTCCATTGGCATACGTTGGTTTAATGACTTTCATTCTTATCATGAGCTCGGTTACCATGGTGCTTGCTGTTGAGGCGGGGCACCGTAATTATAAAAAAGGGGTGGTCTTATGGCTTTTCCTAACCATCATAGGCGGTTTAATGTTCGTAGGCTCTCAGGCTTGGGAGTGGTGGCATTTTATTGAAGGAACTACCGAAGGCGCCTTGCGCAAAGTTTGGGATATTGACCAAGGTAAATATGTTGAAAAAACTATTTTTGGAGCAAACATGATTGTAAACGAATACGGGGTTCCTCAATTTGCAAACTTCTTTTTCTTTATAACGGGTTTCCACGGGTTTCACGTATTTAGCGGAGTCGTCATAAACGTGGTCATTTTTATAAATGTGCTTGTTGGTACTTACGAGCGCCGAGGCCATTACGAGATGATTGAGAAAGTAGGACTGTATTGGCACTTTGTGGATTTGGTGTGGGTATTTGTATTTACCTTCTTCTATCTCCTATAAAAAATTTAAAAATCATTAACCATAAATAATAAAGTATGGAATTTAACGATAACTACCCTGTATACGAAACCATGTACCAACACGGTGAGGAAGACGGAAGAAAAATACGTAAAAAACTTTGGCGCGTATTTTGGATTTTATTAGGCATAACGCTTTTAGAATTATTTGTTGGATTTAACGCTACCAAATGGGGCTTAACCGGCGGTATGTTCTTAAAAGTATTTTTCATTTTCTTTACCATTGCAAAAGCGGCAGGTATCGTTTTGGTGTTTATGCACCTTATTGACGAGACGCAATTTTTTAGGTACACCATCCTTGCGCCTTACTCGCTTTTTATAGCTTACCTTATCTTTATTATTTTGGTTGAAGGAACTTATACAGGGTATCCCGAAAACAATACAAACCTTGAGTTTGGCTATAAGCAGCAGCAGGTTGATAAGCGTACAGCACACGGGCAGCCTATACCAGAGAGCTTAAGCCATATTAAACCATCTCCGGGTGTTAAAGCACACGGCGGACATGAAGCAGCCGGCGAAGAAGGCGGAGAGCACAAAGCCGAGTAAGCCCTCTGTCTTTCTGACATCTCCCCTAAAGGGGAGAAAATACATTCAAAAGAATTTGAAACCCCTGCTGAAAGCGGGGGTTTTTCTTTGCCTAATGTCTATCTTTGCAGCGCAATTTTACCATGAAAAAGAAGATCGTTTTATTAAGCATTATTATTTTTCCCTCCCTCATTTATTTTGTTTTTGAATTAACTCAGGCCAATTTTAAAAAGATGGCATATTACGGTCCAAAGAAGCTGGATGCGAAAGGTGATACAGTTTACTGGAGTGTGCCGGATACCATTTTTGGGAAATGTTCGATTAGTGCAAAAATAGACACTTGCTATCATGAAAAAGATAAGCCTTTTTTAGGTTGTGGAGATATCACTCCTCATGAATCACTTGCGAAATATTTCGCATGTGACAGTTTTCTTATTGATACAAATGCCTACCCAGTCTACTGCATGCTATTCCTAGATAAAAAACTGCATAATGTCGGCTATAAATTAGACGGTCTTTTGGACTATGTTAGATTTAAAAAAACTGAATTAAAAGATGTTCCTATTTTTTTTATTTCTTCAATGCCTCAGTTTAATGAAGTTGAAGCCACAGAAGAACAAGTAAGAAAAGAAAAGAATTTCAAAAGAAACCTTGATGGCGAGTTCGACTCTATTCCTATTAAACTTCCAAATTTTATTTCAGCAAGATTACCTGTAGAAAACCGTGATTCATTTTTAAAAGAAACCTACTTCAAACAAAAACCAATACACGTGTTTAATTACTTTATGGTTTTGGTTGATAAAAAACGTCACATACGCGGCTATTACGACCCTACCTTTAACGCCGAAGTAAAACGCATGATACAGGAATACAAACACCTTAAAATACGCGATGAATACGGACAAACACTTAAACAAAATACTATTAAACAAAAAGATGCAAAATAACTCCGAATTTTTAACCGCAAAGGCGCAGAGGCGCAAAAGTTTATTTTTTGTTGGTAAAGCCGCAATTGTTTTAGCAGGATTGATTTTGACTTCATGCGAAGGTGAAAAAAAACAAGACGCAAAGGCTCCTCTGCTGCTTACTGTTTACGGCCCTAAAAGAGCAGTTGCCGAAGGAGATACCACGTATCATACCATCGGTAATTTTTCGTTTACCAATCAATACAAAGAAACCATCACCCAAAAAACTACCGAAGGTAAAATTTACATAGCCGATTTCTTTTTTGCCACTTGCCAAAATATTTGTCCCGCCATGAGCACACAATTAATACGCGTGCAGGATGCCATTAAAAACGATAATGATATTCTTATTTTATCTCACACCGTTAATCCCGACCACGATACGGTTGAGGTTTTGTTTACTTATGCCGGCAAATACAAAGCCATAAAAGACAAGTGGCATTTTTTAACCGGAGCAAAAAAAGATATTAATGCCCTTGCCGAAAAAAGTTATTTAGTAAGCGCGCAGGACGACGGCACCCCGGAAGGTTTTGTGCACAGCGAAAAATTTTTATTGATTGACAAACAACGCCGCATACGCGGAGTATATGACGGCACCGATAGCTTGCAGGTGGATTTATTAATAAAAGATATTTTAGTTTTAAAAAAGGAAAAATAAAATGAGCGACAAAGCCGTATTTCGTTTGGTTACCTTCATCAGTGTTTTTGTGCTGGGCGTGGTTGTACTACTTAACCGCAAAATTTTACCTCAGCCCGAAATAATGCCCGGCTTGGTGCAATACTTGCCCCCTTTAAACGCGTTTATTAATGGTACCTGCACTATTTTACTTTTGTTTTCGCTTTGGGCAATCAAGAATAAAAAAATAAGCCTTCACAAAAAAATAAATTTAACCGCGTTTTTTCTTTCATCCATTTTTCTGGTATCGTACATACTGGCGCATTTTTTTATGCCCGATGTAAAATTTGGCGATGCCGACCATAACGGTATTTTGGATGAAGCCGAAAAAACAGCAGCCGGCAACCGAAGTTTTTATTTAATTATACTTACCAGCCACATTATTTTAGCTGCCGGGGTTTTACCGCTTATTTTATTATCGTTTTGGTACGGTTTGAAAAATGAGGTGGCAAAACACAAAAAAATAGTGCGTTTTACCTACCCTATCTGGCTATATGTTACAATTACGGGAGTTGTTGTATATTTGATGGTGAAATCGTATTACCCTTTTTAAACAATGCATAAGAAAGTAATTTATACCACCGCCCTCATTGTACTTGCCGCATACGCAGGTTACTCGCAATGCGCCATGTGTAAAGCCGCCGCCGAAAGTTCTTTAGAAAATAATCCCAACTCGGTTGCCAGAGGCTTAAATACAGGTATTATTTTTTTATTGACCATTCCTTATGCTATACTGAGTATAATTTTTAGAAAAGAATTGTTTCAGCTTATTAAAAATATTGGCAACAAAGAAAAAACACCGTTCAACAAAAAAAGTTTAAGTAAAATGACTTTTGCCATCACCTTTGTTACTTGCACGGTTGTTTTGTTTGCGTTTTTTATTACGTTTTACAAGCCACCTGCTTAAACATTCAGTCCGCGTTTGGCGAACTCCCCTTCAAAGGGGAAACCAGATGCAAAAAGATTACAATAAAAAAGCCCCTGCATATGCAGGGGCTTTTTATTATACCTCATTAAAAGGTTTAAGAGATTCTATTTATTAATAACAACTTTATTAAACGCCGGTTTACCGTCTTTAGTTACCTCAACTAAATAAGTACCGTTGCTTAAATTGCTTAAGTCGATATCAAACGAACCAATCATTTTCTGGTTCATTTCATATACTTTGTTACCTAATAAATCATAAACACTAAGCTTGCTTATATCACCTTTTTTAACATCCACTTTAAATTTACCATCAGCACTTGGATTCGGGTAAATAGAAACACCTAAAGCGATTGCAGATTCTGTTTTAATACCCACCGTACCGGCAATATTGAGGTTATCTAAATAAACCCAAGTACCCCAGTCGGAAGTATTTTCAAAAGAAATCATTACGTTAGATTGCCCTACATACGGAGTTAAATTAATAACATCATTGCGCCATTGAGAAGCACCGGTTGGTACCCAACAAGCTGCGATAGAAGTATAAGTTGGAGCCGATGCAAGCGTAGCGCCTGTTTTGCTGTAAACAGAAGTCCAGGTAGTACCGCAATTGGTAGAAACTTTAACTTCTAATTTATCCGGATATGGTGTGCCCGAATAAGTTAATACCGCGTAAGCAACATCCATTGTTAAAGTTGCAGAAGAAACTGAAGATAAGTCGAAACCAGTGGTCATAACCTTATCAATTCTTCCTGTCATATCAGTAGCACCGTCGCCATCACAATTATTAAAGCCCATAGAATGTACACCTGTTTTAGCAACTGTAGTATTTATTTGCCAAGCTGCATCTGCATCCGGGTTATAAAGGTTCCAACCTGCAGGAAGTGTAGCAGCGCTTTCAAAACCTTCGGTCCATGGCACCGATGCACCTACCGAAGCAGATACGTTAAAGTTACTTGTAGCTAAATCATTTGCTGCATTTCCATCTGCACCACCATTAGGACTCGAAGTATTTGCGCTGAAGGTATGCGTACCTGCAGTTGCAGTCATACTTGCTAAGTTAACAGTTGCTGTTGCTAAAGAAGCAAGGCTACCGCTCCAGCTGTAATTTTGTACTGCCAGGTTATCAATTTTATATTGAATGGTACAAGAGGTTAAAGTATTAGTTCCCCAGTTTTTAATTGTTACGTTTGGAACAAATGTTGGCGTACAACCTAAACCACCAACTGGTTTTGTAATAGTAGTAATACCGGCATCAATTGGAGGTAAAGTTAAAGGCTGGCAACCGTTTGAAGTAGACAGTGAGTTATAAGGAGGATTGTTTACCACAGCAGTCATTCTGGTAGATTGATTAGCAGTAAAGGTGTTCATGCAACCATCGTCGGTATAATCCATGTAATTCATAAACATTACGCCCGGAGCAGAACCTGCGCAAGCATCTGTATGAGGGTAAGCAGGGCAACCATAGTTTTCGGCAGCCTGGTTAGGGGTATCCGCGCATTGGTCGGTACCTGTACAAGCACCACCGTCATCGCCCCAAATGTGAAGTAAGTTAAAGCAATGGCCAATTTCGTGCGTAGCTGTTCTTCCTTTATCGTATGGAGGATTTACCTTACCCATATTACCAAAGCAGAAATATCCGGCAACAAAACCATAAGTATTGCTTAAAGAACCTGTAGGGAATTCGCCATAACCAAGCAACCCGCCACCCAAGTTACAAACCCAGATGTTAAAGTATCTTGAAGGATCCCAGGCATCTAATCCGCCTGTAGCGAAAGATTTTACTTTATCGTCGGTAGTCCATGAAGTAGTAGTGGATTTTCTACGCTCGATACCTGTAGTTGGATTACCGCTAGGGTCACGCTGGGCCCAGCAATAATTTACCTGAGGCGATGAAGCAACTGCCGCAAAAGGTGCCGGTGTTGTAGAAGCATCCGCGTTTGTACGTGTGTAATCTTCGTTAAGAACCTGTATTTGCGAGAAAATTTGCGCATCGGTAATACTATCCGTTGTTGAAGCGTATACCATGTGTACTACCAATGGTATTTGTATTATTGTTTGTGATTTTTGTGCTGAGTTTTTTTGCATAGCCATATATTTTTGCATGGTTTTTGCGTAGTCTTCGCGTTTTTGTTTACGGTTAGGATCTTTTTGCTCAAGAAACTGCTCGTGCAAATCAGTACCGCAAACACGTTTGTTTTGTTGCGCAAAAGCACTGATTCCTAATGCCAGTACGCAAGAAAGGGTAAGTATTTTTTTCATGTTGTTGAGTTTAGTTAGGTAAAAATAGTAAAAGCAAGGCATTTATCCTACAAAGATTTATCAAGAATTTGGTTTCGGAATTGTTTGTGATAAATGGCAAAATAGCTATGATGTATGGCTTATACCCCCAACATGTGATCATTAATTTTTTAACATTTTTAAATGACGGGTTGCATTATCTCCGATTGATATTTTAAAGATATAAATTCCTACCGGCAAGTCTTTTAAGTTTATTTCTTTCCTCGGTTTTATTACAGTATGAATTATTTCTCCCAGCGAGTTATAAATTTCAAGTTTGGTAGCGTTTTCATTCTCAACATAAACTATATCGGTAAATGGATTTGGGTAAAACGCGATATTACTTTGCTTAAATGATTGGACCGGAGTAGCATTTACACATTGGCCCGAAACAAAAAAAGTATCTGTGACAATACCAACACATGTGTCATGTCTCCAATGATAAGTAATCCAATGCTTTCCCGGACTAACTGAATCCGTAAAAAAAGAAGTGATACCATTATATCCGTCTTTAATTGCATTTGGTGCATCGCAGGTATAATAAGCATTTCCAATAGAGTTATTTGGTGTGACAGAAACAGTAAAGCAGACCGGGCTGCTATTTGACCAAGTAAAGGTTGGCACAATTGGTATAGTTGTCCAGCAATTTCTTACGGTTACAGCCTTACCGCCACCATTAATTGACCCATTTTTGCAAAAAACTAAATCATATGCTTTAGTTGAATCCAAAAAAGTCCAATAAAAAGAAGTAAGATTAGCTGGCGGAGTAAAACAAGGCAAACTCGGTCCAAGACATCCGTAAAAATTGCCATTTTCATTAATTGTTATCGTACATACCGTGTTTAAAAGTGAACCTGACAAAAAGGGAAAATAAATCTCAACACAAGGCGTAAAGATACTTTGCAGAGGATTACCATAATTAGACTGATCTGCATAAAACAGAATGGTATCATTAGAACAAAGCGGGTAAATTGTATCGCCGGTAATAATTGTTTTATCCGTATAAGACTTTGCCAACTTCAAAGAATCTGGGCAGCCTGACTTAGTTGAAGTTTGCACACTTCCCTCAGTATAATGCATACGATTTATCTGTGAAAAAACCGGAACACTAAAAAAAATAAGAAGCAGTAAAAAATTCTTCATTTTACTTGTTTAACTCAAGTAAAGATAAGTAAAAATGGTAATAATTACAACGCCTATCACATCGAGCACCAGCCCCACCTTAAGCATGTCTTTTATTTGGATTTTGTTACTGCCAAATACAATGGTATTGGCAGCTGTGGCAACAGGTAACATAAAGCCCAGCGAAGCGGCAAATGTTGCAGGCATCATTAATAAAAGCGGATGCACATCAATTTCTTTTTGCAGCGAAATCATAATAGGGATGCATAATTGTATGCTGGCAATATTGCTGGCAAACTCACTAATTATGGTTACAATAATACAAATGCCTACTATCAGTAAAATTGGATGTACGTGTTTCATAAAAACCAAACGCTGCGCCATCCAATCGCTTAGGCCCGATTGCTCGAAGCCGTAAGCAAGTGCAAAGCCGCTGCCAAAAAGTAAAATAATATCGTAGCGTATTTTTTTTGCGTCTTCCCAAACCAATAGCGCTTCTCCCCTGTTTTTCTTGGAAGGAATTAAAAACAAAGCCAGCGCCGCGGCCATGGCCACGCTGCCGTCATCTACCGCCTTGGGCAAAGCAAAAAAGTTTTTCCAACCTTTAAAAGTAAAGGCATCAAAAATTAAATCCTCTCGGGTAAACCACAATAAAACGCAGGAGCCAAAAATTACAAATATTACGCGTTGCTCGTAACTTATTTTGCCCAGCTCCTTGTAGGCGTCTTTAAAAAAAGTTTTTCCTACTTCCAGTTTGCCCACATCTTTTAAAAAATATTTGCTGAGCACAAAATAGGTGGCGATTAAAAAGGCAAACGAGAGTGGAAAACCGATGGCGGCCCACTTTAAAAAATTTAAATCGTGCAGCTCGGGATAGTTTTTTAAATACTCTTTAAAGAAAAACATATTGGGCGGCGTGCCAACGGGCGTAGCCATGCCGCCAATGGTGGCCGAGTATGCAAGTGCCAGCAGCATTGCTGCGGCAAACTTGCCGTGGTTTTTTGGCATGTGTTTTTCTAATTCAATTACCAAAGCCAGCACGGCGCCAAACAACATAATTGTTGTGGCGGTATTAGAAATCCAATTAGAAATTAACCAGGTTGACAGCATTACCCCAAACAAAACACTTTTAGGATTAGAACCAACGAGCGATAAAATTTTTAAAGCAATGCGCCGGTGCAAATCGTATTTCTCGATAGCAAAAGCCAGCATAAAGCCGCCTAAAAAAAGAAAAATAATGCTGTCGGAATATTGTTGTGCAACTATTTTTGCCTCGGCAATACCCAAAAGCGGTATAAACAAAAACGGAATAAAAGCGGTAACCGCCAAATGCACCGCTTCGGTAAACCACCAAATGGCCATCCACAAAGTAATGCCCGCCATATAGCTGATGTGCGGATTTTTAGCGTCGAGCTTTATAAAAAGCACAAACACCAAGCAGGTTAAAGGGCCCGCAATAAGCGCCAGTATTTGCGATGTTTTATATGCCCTCAATTTTGTACCTTTGGTTTTTACAAATATATCAATTTATGTTTCGCACAGCCGCCCTATTTACTTTTGTGTTTATCCTTTTAGTGTTTACAACAAACGCGCAGGAAAAAGCAAAAAAAATAAATTATGCCAAAGAGGGCTACGTAAAAGCCACTATAATTAAATACGAGGTTGAGGGCTGCGGGTTTTTAATTCAGTTAGCCGATAAAGAAAAGAAAAAATTAATGCCCGATAAATTACCGGACGAGTTTAAAAAAGATAAATCAAAAATCTGGGTAAAGTACATCATTGCCAAAAAGCAAATGGATGGCACCTGTATGGCAGGAAAACAGTGTACGATTGTTGAAATAAAGAAGAGAAAGTAAAAAGTTGTATTTGCGTGAAGGATACAAAAGGCACCGCCGTGGCGGGGGTTCTTTTATCCCGCCTTTTTTGGCGGGATAAAAAACGGTACCCTTTTGAAGCCTGACCGCGAGTGAGCCCGGCTGTTGCTCACCTCGCGGGCACGCCCAAATTAAAATCCTACCTTTAAAACGCTCTTCTTTCAACACAAATCTATACCTCCTAAGCCCCAAAAAATGACTATCTTTAGCCTCTGTTTTAAGAATGAGCTACTTTAAATTTATACGAACCAAAACTTTTGTAAAACACTTTTTACTGGCATCGGTATCGGCCCTGCTTGTATTGTGGATTGGCTTTAAGTTATTTGGCGTTTACACCCAGCACGGCACAACGTATACCGTACCCGATTTTAGCGGACAAAGCATTTTTACGCTCAACGATTTTGTGAAAGACAAAAAAGTACGTTATCTCATTAACGATTCTATTTACGACCCAAAACAAAAACCGGGTGTTATTTTAAGGCAGGACCCCGAAAAAGAAACGCAGGTAAAAGAAAACCGAATTATTTATTTAACAGTTACCTCTGTATTGCCGCCGCAAATAGAAATGCCCAAACTGGTAGATTTGTCCTTACGCTCGGCCATAGCTAAAATAGAAAGCTATGGGCTTAAGGCCAACCAGCCCACTTTTGTGGCCGACCCGTGTAAAAACTGTGTTTTAAAGCAATTGTTTAACGGCAAAGAAATTGCGCAGGGCACCCGCCTTAAAAAAGGAAGTAAAATAGATCTTGTAGTGGGCAAAGGCACTACCAACGAAACTGTTACCTTGCCTGATTGCGTTGGATTAACTTTTTGCGACGCTAAAAATAAATTGCTTGCCGCTGCGTTACAGGTAGGTAACATTATCATTGATAAAACAATTGGCGATACCTGCGAGGCTTTTGTATATAAGCAAACACCTGTGGCAGCTAAAGACAGGGAAGTTGGCACCGGCGCGCGTATTGATTTGTATATAAGCGATGATAAACCAAAAAATAAATAAAATGTTATTTAAAAAATTTGCTGTTTTTGTTTTTATAATTTTTTGTTTTTGCGCCAACGCGCAGGAGCAATTAAAAGCTTTGGGTGGAAACGCGGTATTAATTAATCATATTGCAAAAAACAAAAACAACCACGTTAACACGCAAAAGCCGCAAGCCGTAACGGCACAATTTCTTCCTTTTGCGGATGATTTTTCGTATGCAGGCCCATATCCCGACCCAACAAAATGGGAAAACTCTAAAAGTGTTTTTGTAAATCACAGCAAGGCACTTAAACCCATTACCATTGGCGTTGCTACGTTTGACGGAATGGATTTTACCGGATATCCATACAGGCCCAATAACACAACGGGTAGCTACGACTCCGATACGCTTACTTCAATTCCCTTACGCTTGGATTCTTTAAACAACTTAAACATTATTCCTACCGACAGCGTTACGTTAAGATTTTATTATCAGGCCAGAGGATTTTGGGAGTCGCCCGACAATGGCGATGATTTGATACTTGATTTTTATGACTCGACTGCAAACACCTGGAATACCGTGTGGAGTAAAGGAGGAGGAAGCCCCGGCTCGGATAGTTCTTTTCATCGAGTGATGATTGCTATCACAAATCCTATTTATTTAAAAAATGGTTTTAAGTTCAGGTTCCACAACCTATCTACAGCTTGCGGTGATGTTGACCATTGGCATATTGACGCTGTTTACATTGATAAAAAATTAAACCCTGCCCGCGATACTATTGAGCAGGAAATTAGTTTTGCTTACGATTTAAAATCTTTGTTAAAAAATTATTCGCAAATGCCGTTTGAGCAATTTACAGGTGCTGCAGATATGAAAACCAATATGGATGTAAATTATAATCTGCGAAACAATTATACCACAGGCGTTAACCTTACAACCTATTATAAGATAAATAATAGCATAGGAACTACGGTTGCACAAAATATCAATGGAACAAATAACGTTTTACCGTTTGGCAGTTCGGGTTATTGCGCTAACCCCAGTTTAGTTAATCCATCCTTAAACAGTTTTACTTATAATAACGGTCCGTTTGCCGACAGCACTTCGTATCTGGCAAAATTTTATACAACCTTCCTGTCAGACAACAACCATGTTAACGATACCATTTACTACCGTCAAAAATTTCATAATTATTTTTCGTACGACGATGGCAGTGCCGAGACAGGCTACGGATTTGCGCAGGTTGGCGGTACAACTGCAGTGCGTTATAAATTAAATGTACCGGATACTTTGCGCGCCATCGATGTTTTCTTTGACCCTATTATAAATGTAAGTCAATTATTAAATTCGGGGATACGCCTGTATGTTTGGTCGGATAACGGAGGGGTGCCCGGCACGGTGTTATTGATGGACTCTCTTACCGTGCCTTACTATGGCGGTGGCTATGATTATTTTTTACGCTACCAATTAATTAAACCTGTAGTTTTTAATACGGCCGCTACTTTTTACATTGGTGTTTGGCAGCAATTAAACATTCCGTTATATATTGGATATGATTTAAATACCGATTCGCACAACAATGTGCTTTTTAATGTTGGAAGCGGGTGGACAGTTTCATCTTTTAAAGGTTCGCTTATGATGCATCCTGTATTTGGCGATTCGGCGAGGGCAGTAGGTGTACAAAATTTTGTAAATACAAGCGAAAAAGAAAAATCCATTATTTATCCCAACCCGGCTACCAACGAAGTTTTTGTGAACTCTAAAAATACAATTACAAAAATTGTGCTTTGTGATTTATTGGGAAATATTTTAATGGAAGAAAATAATGCGCACTTAAACATTTCAGCTATACCTAACGGTATGTATTTATTAAAAACTTTTACGGCAAAAGGTTTTGGCGATACTCAAAAACTGATTATTGCGCGATGACCAAAAAGAAAGAGTTGAAGAACCCTGCTCGTAAGTTGAAGAAACCCGCCGCTAAAGCGAAGAAGAAAAAAGTGCCTGCCGCAATTGCAGTGGAGGCACCCGAGACAGTAAAAAATTTACTGGATGAGGAACAGGAACTTTACGAACACCACCGCTTTGATGTAGATAAGGGCCAGCATCTTTTACGTATTGATAAATATTTGTTGCACAAATTGGCGCATGCATCGCGCACTAAAATTCAGGCCGCAGCAGACGCAGGCAATATTCAAGTAAACGGAAAATCTGTAAAGCCCAGTTACAATGTAAAACCCGAGGATGTAATTACTATTTTACTTCCCCACCCGCCCAAAAATTTTGAATTAATTGCCGAAAACATTCCGCTAAACATTGTTTACGAAGACGCCGATATTTTATTGGTAAATAAACCCGCCGGCATGGTAGTACATCCTGCATTTGGGCACGAAAAAGGAACATTGGTAAACGCCTTGTTATACCATTTCGAAAATCTTCCTCCGCTGCAAGCAAAGGTGGGCCACGATTTATATGCACCAAGGCCGGGATTGGTACACCGCATTGATAAAAACACATCGGGCGTAGTGATAGTTGCCAAAAACGAAATTTCGCTTACCATACTTACCAAAAAGTTTTTCGACCACGATTTAGACCGCAGATACCTTGCACTTGTTTGGGGCAATGTATTAAATGATGAAGGCACCATAGATTTAAACGTGGGCCGCAGTATACGCAACCGCAAAGTAATGGATGTGTTTAGAGAAGGAGATATGGGCAAACGCGCCATAACGCATTACAAAGTATTAGAGCGCTATAATTACACCACGCTTGTTGAATGTAAATTAGAAACGGGCCGCACGCATCAAATACGCGTACACATGAAATCTATTGGCCACCGTATTTTTAATGATGCCGATTACGGGGGCGACCACGTATTAAAAGGAAATATTAGCGGCAAGTATAAACAGTTTATTCAAAATTGCTTTGATCTTTGTCCGAGGCAAGCCCTGCATGCGCGCATGTTAGAGATTGCGCACCCGGCTACCAAAAAAATAATGAAATTTGAAAGTGAATTGCCCGAGGATATGAAAAGCCTTGTAGAAAAATGGAGGCATTATGCAAAACACCAAAAACCCGAGTGATTGATTTGCTGTAGTGGAGATTTGAAAATTAGATAAAACATTAATCAGCGGATTTTCCCTCGCCGGGGGGGTGTCGCGTTAGCGACGAGGGAGGACTGAAGAACACCAACAAATGGAAAAACTTGAACTCATAGGTAAACGCATCAGCTACATGAAAAGTGGCGATACAACCAGCTTTGTTATTAAACCCAGCGATGCCAACTGGAAAATTTATTTGCTTTTTGCCTGGCTGTTGCTATGGACCGTAAGCGGAGTAGTTGTTGCGGCAAATTATTTTATGCTTACCAATGCCAATTTAAAAATAGTTTTAATTATGTGGCTGGGCTTTTGGGCTTATTTTGAATTTAAAATTGGTAAAGCATTTTTGTTTAGGCGTTTTGGAAAAGAAAAAATTTGGGTAAAGGGCGGCAAGCTTTTTTACTGGCGCGATATTGCGGGCCGCGGCAAAAAACTAGAATTTGACAAAGAGCTTATTAAGGATTTTGAAATGGTTGTAAAAAACAAAAAAGATTTTTTTGCCAGCATGAACGAATCTTTTTGGGTTATTGGCGGCGAGTGCATTGTTTTTAATTACGGCGCCAAGCCCTACCGATTGGGCATACAATTACCCGAGGAAGATGCCCGCGAGTTGCTGCGGCAAATGAAATTTGCTTTGCGGGGGTGAATCTATAAATAATACCTTGTAATTAATTTAATCGTACATTAGTATTACAAATAATTCCCCATGAAAATAAAATTACTCTTCACCCTACTCTTCGCTTTTACTTTTGCTTTTACGCAAGCGCAATGGCAACAAACCAAGGGCCCCTATAGCGGCACCGTGCCCTGTATTGTAAGCGATGGCGTAAATATTTTTGCGGGCACGAACGGACAAGGAATTTACCTTTCAACCAACAATGGCGCAACGTGGGCAACGGTAAATACAGGTTTAACCAATACCTCAGTAATTTGTTTAGCTATTAAGGGCACAAATATTTTTGCGGGCACACAAGCCGGCGTTTTTTTATCACAAAATAATGGCAGCAGTTGGAGCGCAGTGAACAATGGCCTTACTAACACAGTTATTTTATCGCTTGCCACAAACGGTACAGATATTTTTGCAGGCACCGTAGGCGGAATTTTTTTATCAAGCAATAACGGCACTAACTGGACGGCGGTAAATACCGGCTTAACAAATCTCAATATAAGAGCAATTGCCATAAGCGGCACAAACATTTTTGCAGCAACTGCGGCCGGAGTTTTTTTATCCGTAAACAATGGCAGCAATTGGAACGCTATAAATACGGGCCTAACAAATTTAAATGTACGCTCGCTGGCAATTAACGGCATAAATATTTTTGCCGGCACTGCCGCAGGAGTTTTTTTATCTCAAAACAATGGCAGCAGCTGGAATGCAATTAATAATGGATTAAGCACTTTAAACGTTTACCCGCTTTTAGTAAAAGGCAGTGATATTTTTGCAGGCACATCAAACGGACAATTTATTTCGAGCGATACAGGTAGTACATGGACTGCACTTAACAATGGCTTAAGCACAGTTGATGTTTGGTCGCTTGGCCTAAGTGGAAGCACTGTTTTTGCAGGAACCTATACAGGTTTATTTTCTTCGGGCAATAACGGAGCTTTATGGGACGAAATTGGGTTTACGCTTAGCAGCGTATTCTCATTGGCAAACGACGGCACAAATATTTTTGCCGGAACCCTAAATGGCCCGGGCACATTTTGGACAAATACCAACGGCGCTCTATGGTCACCGGTAAATAATGGTTTAACCAATCAATCATCATCCTGCTTTTATATTAACGGCACCGATATTTTTACTGGCACTTTGGGCGGCGGTATTTTTTTATCGCAAAACAACGGTGCTTTATGGACACAGCTAAATAACGGATTGACAAATACAAATGTTTTGTCCTTAACTATAAACGGTATAAATGTTTTTGCCGGCACGCAGGGCGGAGGAATTTTTCTGTCTACTAACAACGGCGCCAATTGGACCGCTGTAAATACCGGATTGACAAATTTGGTTGTTACTGCTTTAGTTGTAAACGGAAGTACTATTTTTGCAGGCACACAGGGCGGCGGAGTTTTTGTTTCTAACAACAATGGTGGAACCTGGACTGCAGTAAATACCGGACTTACAAATCTTAACATTTTATGTATAACAGCGGCAGGCACAGATATTTTTGCGGGCACAAACGGGGGTAGTATTTTTTTATTTAATAGCGGTGGTAATAATTGGAGCACTGTAAATACGGGCTTAACAGATTTAACCATTCAAAGTATGGCCATTAGCGGGATTAATTCTTTTGCGGGAACTTTAACAGGCGGTGTTTTTTTATCACAAAACAACGGCGCAAGTTGGACGCCAATAAATACAGGATTAATTCCCACAAGTATTAAGTCGCTTACTTTAACTAGTACACTCGTTTTTGCAGGGAGTAGATCTGACGGAGTTTGGTTGCGACTACTTTCGGATTTTCCCAACGGGATTGAAGAACATCATTCTAATTTAGATTTTACAATTTACCCTAATCCGGGAAGCGGAGAATTTAAAATACAAGTTGGTAATGCTAAGTTGGCAGGCGGTAGTAAATACATTCTTGAAATTTATAATTCGCTTGGCGAAAAAGTTTATTCCTCCGAAATAAATAATTCAACCCTAAACGATATAAAAATACAAGCCGACGGAATTTATTTTTACAAAATTACCGGGGAAAACAGCCTCGTCGGTTCAGGAAAATTAATCAAGCTGTAGTCGCATTCCATACCACTTCATCGGGCGGCGGCGCAACAATCTCAATTTTTTCCTTAGTTATAGGGTGATTAAAAATTAACTTTCTTGCATGCAAAGATATAGAACCATCTTTGTTGCTGCGTGCAAAGCCATATTTTAAATCGCCTTTTATGGGGCAACCCATATTTGCCAATTGCACGCGTATTTGGTGATGACGGCCGGTGATTGGATAAATTTCCAACAAAAAATAATTATCTGTTTTAGCAATGACTATATAGTTGAGTTCGCACTTCAATCCGTTTTTATTTTCGACGCCGACTACTTTTGATTTATTTGTTTTTTCATCTTTCAGCAAATAATTAATCAAAGTGCCTTGTTCATTTTTTGGTTTTTCTTTTACAATGGCCCAATACACTTTTTGTATCTCGCGGTCGCGAAACAATTCATTCATTCTGGATAAGCCTTTACTTGTTTTTGCAAATAAGACCACGCCACTAACGGGCCTGTCGATACGATGAATTACCCCGCAAAAAACATTACCGGGTTTATTGTATTTTTCTTTTAAATAGGTTTTTACTTTGTCGCTGAGGGGCTCATCGCCTGTTTTATCGCCTTGTACAATATCGCCGCTATTTTTGTTTACGGCAATTAGGTGGTTGTCTTCGTATAGCACTTCGATGGGCATTTGGCAAATATACAAATACAATGGAACGCAGAAAACACAGAAGATTATGACTAAATAAGATTTTTTTGTTGGATTGACTTGTAATGGCTTTAAATATTGAATTATTACCACTACAGTAACTTCTATACAATACTGTCAGCGCAAATCATAATCATCCTCTATATCAGGGTTCTATTCCTAGTTCACAATTATATCAAAAGGCAATCTGGCCTGCACGCCTTTCATTTTTAAAATGGTTTGGGCACTTTGCATATAATCGTAAAAAATACCCAAGTGCTGGCGCATTGTTTTTGCTTCTTCATCGTCTTTTTTGCCTTTTAACAGGGCCTGCAAAGCATCTTTTTGTTTTGGAAAAGAAACTAATTCGTATTCATCTTCTTTTAAATTTGCTTTTTTTGCTGTGTATTTAATTGCGTCGTTAATTCCGCCTAATTCATCCACTAAATTAATTTTAAGTGCATCTACTCCGCTCCACACACGGCCCTGGCCTATGCTGTCCACATCTGCCTGTTTCATATTGCGGCCCTCGGCTACACGTTTTGTAAACGTATCGTACACTTTTTCTACGCTCTTTTGAATATACGCTGCTTCAAAGGGAGTTGCCGTGCGATACATGGTTCCTAAATCGCTATGCTTTGCGGTATTTACGGTGTCAATATTAATTCCCAGTTTTTCTGAAAATAATTTTTGCACGTTAGGCATTAAACCAAACACACCAATAGAGCCGGTAATGGTATTTGGCTGTGCAAAAATTCTATCCGCTGCGCAGGAAATATAATAACCACCGGATGCAGCAACATCTCCCATAGAAACCACAACAGGTTTTGATTTTTTTGCAAGCAAAACTTCGCGCCAAATAACATCACTGGCAAGAGCGCTTCCGCCGGGCGAGTTAACGCGCAGTACAATGGCCTTAATGCTTGAATCGGTACGCGCATCTTTAATAGCTTTTGCAATTGTTTCGGAGCCAATGGTTTCTTCATCGCCTTTTCCGCTCTCAATGCCACCCACACAATAAATAACCGCTAACTTCTTTTTAGAGGAACTAACTTTTTCTTCGCCCTCTTCTTCATCATCCCATTTCATTTTTTTTCCTGCTTCGCCATATTTGCCCAAGGAAACATAATTTATTTTATCCTTTTCTTTAAGGCTCAGTTTTTGTTTTAAAAATTCGGTTACTTCATCTTTATATTTTAATTCGTCAACCATTTTTAATTGCAAGGCTTCTTCTGGGAAATTAACCGAAAGATTATCGGCAATTTTTTGTAATTCTTCTTCGCTTATACCGCGTTGCTTAGAAATTCCGGCAAGCATGTGCTTCCACACACTGTTTAAAAGTGTTTCAATTTGTAAACGGTTGGCAGCACTCATCTTATCTAACAAATAAGGTTCAACCGCGCTTTTAAATTTACCGTGACGGAAAACCTGCATCTGCACATTTAATTTTTCGAGCGCGTTCTTGTAATACATAATTTGCGCGCTTATTCCTTTAAACATCATTTCTCCCTGAGGATTCAAAAATATTTTATCGGACACAGTGGCCAGGTAATATCCTTTTTGAGAATACATCTCAGAATAAGCGTAAATAAATTTTTTGCTGCTCTTAAAATTCAATAAAGAATTGCGAATTTCTTCGATAGTAGCGGGAGAAGCCACTATTTCGCTATTTAAATCAAGGTAAATTCCTTTTATGGCAGTATCTGTTTCGGCTTTTTTAATTGATTTCATGATTTCGTCGAGCCCCATGCCGCTTTCTTTGCCAAAAGAGCCAAGCCCCAACTCGGATAAGGGGTTTTTAATACCTCTTTCCTTAATAGGCTGATCGAAACGGAGCATTAGCACCGAATTTGATTTTACCTTAAAATGTTGCTCATCACCAAACGAAAAAGCCGATTTAAAGCCCGATACCACTATGGCGGCGAAAATAATTGTGCAAATAATACCGGCCACTATCACACCTACCAGCGAGCCAAAGAAAGAACCAAAGAAATTTTTCATATAATTTGTATTTTTTTATGTAAAAATAGAGAGTATTCTTATTTTTGATACATATATTTTATGAACGAAGCATATTTGTGTTTAGGCGGTAATTTGGGCAATTGTATTGAAACTTTTGCAAAAAGTATTTTACTAATAGAGGAAAACGGGTTAAAAATCATGCGAAAATCCGCGATTTACAGCAGTAAAGCCTGGGGAATGGATAATGCACCCGATTTTTACAATCAGGTGCTTAAAACTGAAACTTTATTGGACGCAAATGAAATATTGACCTTGCTCCTTACTACAGAAAAGCGGTTAGGAAGGGAAAGAAATTCGGTTGAAAGGTATGAATCGAGGACAATTGACATGGATATTTTGTTCTTCAACAATGAGGTGATAGAGGAAGAAAGGCTTCATATTCCCCATCCAAGATTGCACCTGCGAAAATTCGTGCTTGAGCCTTTAAACGAAATCGCCACGGAATTTATTCATCCAAAACTTAAAAAAAGCATTTCGCAACTTTTGAGCGAATGCACCGATACCGGAATTGCAAAAAAAATTGCCCATGCACTTTGATTTTATTTGCATAGAAGGTAATATTGGCATTGGCAAAACTACGCTGGTAAAAAAATTAGCCGAGCACTTAGGCGTTTTTGCTTTTTACGAAGAGTTTGATGAAAACCCATGGTTGCCCTTGTTTTATGAAAACCCGGATGAAACCGCTTTAAGTCTTGAGCTTTCTTTTTTAACGGATCGCATAAAGCAATTAAACAAAATTAAAAAAGAACACGGCACAAAAACAATGCTCAGCGATTATAGCTTGGATAAATGTTTGCTCTTTGCCGAAACCAATCTTTCTGAAACTGATTTTACACAGTACAAAAAATTGCATCAAGCCGTTTCAAAAACAATTGGGCAACCTTCTTTAGTTGTTGTTATTCACAGTGAAACAGAAAATCTTCAAAAAAACATTAAAGAAAGAGGCCGTGCCTACGAGTTAAAAATAGAAAGTACCTATCTGGATAAATTAAATAATGCCTACAAAGATTTTTTTAATGAAGAGCGGCAGTATGCAATTTTAAATATCTTTACCCCGCAATTAGATGAAAAAGCTTACGAAAGAATTTTTTTGGAAATTGCAGCTTTTGTAAAACTAAAACCTTCGTTTAAAAATACTTTTATAGAATTATGAATACCGAAAAAACAAAAACCTGCACCTGGCCCGCCAACGATGCATTGATGATTAAATACCACGACGAAGAATGGGGAAATGCCGTGCACGAGGATAAAAAACATTTTGAATTTTTAGTTTTGGACTGTTTTCAGGCCGGACTAAGCTGGAAAACCATTTTACACCGCCGCGAAAATTTTAGAAAAGCTTTTGCCGATTTTGAAGTAGAAAAAGTTGCCAAGTTCACACAAAAGCAGGTAGAAAAACTTTTAAAAGACGAAGGCATAATTCGCAACCGTTTAAAAGTAGAAGGCACTGTAAAAAATGCCAAAGCTTTTATTAAGGTGCAGCAAGAACACGGGTCTTTTGATAACTACATCTGGCAATTTACTAAGGGAAAAACAATTGTAAACAAGCGTAAGCAGAGCAAAGAAATTCCACCCAACAGCAAAGAATCGGATGCTATGAGTATTGCTTTAAAAAAATTGGGTTTTACTTTTGTTGGCAGCACCATTTGCTACGCCTATATGCAGGCTGCCGGCATGGTTAACGATCATTTAGTAACTTGCACCCGCTACAAGCATTGTAAATAATGAGCGAACAAAAACCTACCCTCTCCTTACTGGATACTACCCTGATTGTTTCGGGCTCGATGATAGGCTCGGGTATTTTTATTGTCTCATCAGAAATGGCGCGCACGGTTGGCAGCAGCGGATGGCTTTTAGTTTGCTGGGTACTAACAGGCGTACTTACTTTATTTGCAGCGCTTAGCTATGGTGAGCTGGCAGGCATGATGCCCAAAGCGGGCGGACAATATGTATACATTAAAAAAGCCTTCGGTAGTCTTACCGCCTTTATGTATGGCTGGACGGTTTTCTTAGTTATACAAACCGGCGTTATTGCTGCAGTGGCTGTTGCATTTGCAAAATACATTGGCGTTTTCATTCCGCTCTTCGAAGAAGGAAATGTTTTTATTCAGATTTTTAAATTTAAAATTACCTACGCCCAATTACTGGCCATTGTTTCTATAGCATTTTTAACTTTGATAAACGCTCGAGGAATCAAAAACGGAAAAATAATTCAGCGCGTTTTTACATTTGCTAAACTCATTGCGCTCTTTGGTTTAATTATTATTGGGCTTTACGCGGGCCTTTCAAGAAATATTTTCAGTGATAATTTTGCAAATACCTGGGACGCTTCTTCTATTGTTGACGGAAAAACAATTCCACTAAGCGGCATTGCTGTTTGGATTGCGGTTGGTGTTGCGATGATTGGTTCATTATTTAGCAGTGACGCTTGGAATAACGTAACTTTTATTGCCGCTGAAATAAAAAATCCGCAAAAAAATATTCCCTTAGGATTAATGCTGGGCACTTTTATTGTTACGGTAATTTATTGTTTAGCCAACGTTGCTTATTTGTGTTTATTACCTATGCAAGAAATACAAACCGCCACACACGACCGTGTGGGCGCGGCAGCTATGGCAACCATTTTTAGTGGCAACACAGCTATGTATTTAATGGCGGGCCTAATTGTTGTTTCTACATTTGGCTGCAACAACGGTTTAATTATGGCGGGTGCCCGATTATTTCAGGCTATGTCGGTTGACGATTTATTTTTTAAAGGCGCCAAAGAAAATAATAAGTTTGGCGTGCCGGGCTACGCTTTGGTAATACAAGCTGTGTGGGCAAGTTTACTTTGTTTAAGCGGCTCGTATGGCGATTTGCTTGAATATTCTACTTTTGCTTCTTTATTATTTTATATCGTAACGATCACCGCTATTTTTGTATTGCGCAAAAAAGAACCCGACACACCGCGCCCCTACAAAGCATGGGGCTATCCGGTTGTTCCCGCATTTTATATTTTAATTACAACTTTAATTTGCATTGATTTAGTTTATAATAAAACCCTTAATACCGGCATAGGCCTCGTAATTGTGGCATTGGGAATACCCGTGTATTA
>JBBQRR010000020.1:0-71130 GCA_038214655.1 Bacteroidia bacterium
AAAAATTAACGTGCTAAAACAGTATGATTACATCCAAAAAGCAGGGGTCAGTTTGCTCCGAAATAGGGGGGTCAGTTTGCACCGAAATGCAGGGGTCACTTTGGAGCGGTCAAGTGGGGTCTCTTTCAACGGAATTTCCAGTAAAGTGAAATTGCTTTTAAAGTAACCACCTGCTGATTACAAATATACAAGGTGTATTTCAAGAATTTGAAGCCGGCATTTACACAACCGGGACTGAATAAAAATCTGTTATGATAAACATTTCATACCTAAAAGATGAGCGCAACCGCCCTAAGAAGCGCAACAATTTGCCTTACTTACTTGTTGCAATTGGATTGCTCTTTTTGGTTGTTCTTTTCCTGATAAGCGCTTAAAGTGTGATTTCTGCAACTTTTATCTGAAAACGTATAAAACTTTCAGGCCTCCTGGTACCCATCTTTGCAACACAAACTAATTAAACACTTTTAAATAAAAAATTATGAAAAAACTATTTACATGTATCACTTTAACAATAGTAGCAAGTATATTATTCTCTTCCTGCGGAAACAGATTGTTTTTAACAAAGCGTCATTACAGAAGCGGTTATTACAGCGAATTAGCAAGTAAGCAGCCTGCTCAAAAACCTCAGGTTCAGCAAATAGCCTATAAAAAACAGCCGGCCCTTGTTACACAACAACAAATTAAGCCAATTGTTGCAAATGAAGTATATGCAAGCAATAACGCCATTACTGAACAAAAACAGGCAGTTGCTTCTGCATCAGTAGCCCAAAAAACTGTTCATCAAAAACACAGTATTCATACTGTATTTCCTAATTCAGAATTATTTGTACCTAAAAAAGTTACCGAAACAAGATTACATGAGAAGCCGGTAGTTTCTGACGGCGGAGAAGGTCGTAGTTTATTTTGGACTATCATTCTTATTATTCTAATCCTTTGGGCCGTTGGTTTTCTTGCAGGCGGTTGGGGTTTAGGTGGTCTTATTAACCTTTTGCTTCTTATTGCAGTAATCCTATTTATACTTTGGTTGCTAAGAGTTATCTAAACTTAGTTTTATTTTAGACAGAACTTTAACGGGAGCTTTAAAAAGCTCCCGTTTTTTTATTTCATGTTCTTACCAAAAAAATCCACATCTTTATAGTATGAAATAACCCTGTTCCAAAATTTATTCCTAACAAAACAACACGGTTATTTCATATAACAAACAAAAATTACGCTATATGAATCCATACGCAATTGCTATTCACGGAGGCGCGGGGACAATTCTTCGCTCAACAATGACCGCTGAAAAAGAAGCAGCTTATAAAAAAGGTTTGCAAGATGCTATTGTTGCCGGAGAAGTTATTTTGAAAGAAGGCGGCAGTTCTTTAGATGCTGTTGAGGCGGCCATAAGAAGCCTCGAAGATTGTCCGCTTTATAACGCCGGCAAAGGCGCCGTTTTTACCAATGAGGGCAAACATGAAATGGACGCTTCTATCATGGAAGGAAAAAAATTAATGGCCGGTGCAATTACCGGAGTAAGAAATATTAAAAACCCAATTTCTTTGGCAAAAGCGGTAATGCAAAAATCGGAGCACGTTTTTATGGCGTGCGAGGGTGCTATGGAATTTGCTAAAAAAGTTAATGCCGAATTGATGCCCGATGATTATTTTTTTGTACAACTGCGCTACGACCAATTGCAGGAAGCTTTAAAAAGTGATACCGTGGTTTTAGATCATACCGTAAAAGATCAGAAAAAATTTGGAACAGTTGGTTGTGTTGCCTTGGATGTAAATGGAAATTTAGCCGCAGGAACTTCTACCGGTGGTATGACCAACAAAAAACACGGAAGAGTTGGAGATACCCCTATGATTGGAGCCGGCACTTATGCCAATAATAATACTTGCGCAATTTCTTGTACGGGGCATGGCGAATTCTTTATCCGCTCGGTGGTAGCCTACGATATTTCTTGTTTGATGGAATACAAAGGACTTTCATTAAAAGAAGCTTGCGACATTGTAGTACAAAAAAAATTAGTGAAAATTGGCGGCGAAGGCGGACTAATTGCTCTTGACGCTAAGGGAAATATTGAATTGCCTTATAATTCGGAAGGAATGTACCGCGCATCAAAAAAATCGGACGGCGATTTGTATATCGGTATTTATAAAGATTAATTATTTTAAGGGCATGGTAGATGTTTTAACAGAAATAGTAATAGATAAACCTATTGACGTGGTTGCCGACTACGCTTCAAATCCTGATAATGCCCCGGAGTGGTATGTTAACATAAAATCTGCCGAATGGAAAACGCCCAAACCTTTAGCAGTAGGTTCAAAGGTTGCATTTGTTGCCCACTTTCTTGGAAAAAAACTTTCATACACCTATGAATTTGCCGAATTAATTCCTAATCAAAAACTTGTTATGCGCACCGCCGAGGGGCCCTTCCCAATGGAAACCACTTATACATGGACTTCGATTGACGAGAAAAAAACTAAAATGACTTTGCGCAACAAAGGAAATCCAACGGGGTTTTCAAAAATATTTGCTCCCTTAATGTCAGCCATGATGAAAAGGGCAAATACAAAGGATTTAATACATATTAAAAAAATTATTGAGAGTCGCGCATAAAAAAATCGAACAACGAAATGTATATTGGTGTTTATAAAGATTACCTAAACGGAAGATAGTAATTCGTTTCTGTATCTGGATAAAATACTGGACTTGGAAAGAAATCCTATATAATGTCCGTTTTCGGTTACAGGCAGGTTCCATTCCCCGCTTTCTTCAAATTTTTTCATGATCACAAAAATATCATCATCGTGTTTAATTTTAGCGAGGGGCTTATTCATTAATTCTTTGGCAGTAAACTTATCGTATAATTCCTGATTAAACATTTCTTCTTTAATGCTGTCTAATTGAATAAGGCCAACAAGTTTGTTTTGCTTATTAACTACCGGGAAGGTATTTCGTTTAGAATGCTTAATCACATTTATGATAGATCGCAGTTTATCTTCGGGATGTATTAGGGCAAAATCATGCTCTATGATTTCTTCCAGATTAATTTTACTTAAAATACTTGTGTCTTTATCTTCTGAAACAATGGTTCCCCTGTCCTTTAATTTTTTTACATCCATAGATATGGGGTGAAATCTTTTTACCACAACATAACTTATGGAAGAAACCAACATAAGTGGAATAATTAATTCATACCCGCCCGTAATTTCTGCTATCAGGAATATAGCTGTTAAAGGTGCGTGAAAAACGCCACTTAAAATGCCGGCCATTGCTACAATTGTAAAATTGCTTATAGGAATATCTGTAAAGCCCATAAGAATAAGTAAATAAGCGAAGGCAAAACCCAAATATGCGCCAACAAATAAAGAAGGCGCAAAATTACCTCCATTGCCACCACCTCCAATGGTAAGGCCCGCAGCAACTGCCTTTATTAGCATCACGGCAGAAATAAAAATAAATATCAGCCAATTGTTTGTTACAAAACTTCCGATGATACTGTCCTTAAATAAATTTTCGGGTTTTATTTCTGATAATGACTTTATGCTTTCGTAGCCCTCGCCAAAAAGAGATGGGAAAAGCGCAATTAAACAAGCCAGCGTAAAAGCGCCAATAACCCATTTTGCCGCTGCCGACTTAAGACTCTTTAATTTTGTATCAATCCTTTCAAAGAAATTTACATAATAAAGAGAAACAAATCCTGCTATAACACCCAGAATAATATACAAGGGTACATTGTGATAATTAAAGGGCTGTTGTAACCTGAAAGATAACAGGATTTGTTCCTGCAAAAGTATTTTTGAAATTAATGCGCCGGATGCCGCGGCTATTAACAGCGGAATAAATGCCGTAATACTTATGTCTACTAAAATTACTTCCAGCGCAAAAAGAACTCCCGCAATGGGTGAGTCGAATGCGCCGGCTATGCCTCCGGCCGCCCCTGCCGCCAGTAACAGCGTGCGGTCTTTATAATTCAGTTTATTTACTCTCGAAAAATTTGAGCCAATTGCAGATCCTGTACTAACAATCGGTGACTCTAAACCTGCAGATCCACCAAATCCTACAGTTAGTCCACTGGTAATAATATGCGAATACATTTGATGAAAGGGTAAAAAACTTCCTTTTTTTGCAATAGCGTGGAGAATGTTTACGTTGCCGCCTTCAATGTTTCCTTTAAAAAATCTTTTTACAACAAAGATTGTAAGGCCAATGCCAATCAGCGGAAAAAGAAGATAGATGTATTTAAAATCAACTTTTAACAAATATTCTTTTAATACCTGAATTCTTATAAAGTGTACAAAAAGTTTTAGAATGACCGCGGCCAAACCTGCCGAAATACCAACGAGAATACTTGAAAAAATAAGAAATTGCTTTTCGCTTAATTTGGTATGTATGCGGTGTATTAGTAGTTGAGCTATATTTAACTTCTTAATATCCATTTCCCGAATGTAGTATTATTCTATATTCAACCAACATAAATTACTGTTAAAATTACTTATATAAAGCCTTAACCAATTTGCCCGTAGTTAATCCCTGAACAAGAATCGAAAATATTACAATCATAAAAGTAATTGAAAGAAGCATTTCTTTATAAGGACCTTCAGGCAACGAAAAAGTTAAAGCCAACGACAAACCTCCGCGCAAGCCTCCCCACGTCATTATAAGCGCCGTCCTGTTGTTGTATAGGTCTTTATTTTTTAAAAAGAAAATAGGTATGCGCACAGAAATATATCTGCAAATAAGCAGCAGCACAATGGCCATTAATCCTATCACCACATAACTGGTAATAAAATTCATTAATACCATTTGCAGGCCAATTAATACAAAAAGTATAGCGTTTAAAAAATCATCTATCAGTTCCCAGAACTTATTGAAGTAATCGCGGCTTATAACCGACATGCCGGTTTCGCTGAGCTTATTTCCATAAATCAATCCTACTACAATTACTGCCAGCGGGCCGCTAACATGTAAAAATTGTGCAACCTCGCCGCAAACCATTACCAATGCCAATGAAATTAAAACTTCGGTTTGATAATGATCTATCTTACGTATAAAATAAAAAACCGCATAGCCCATCGCAATTCCGAGAAGAATACCGCCGGCAACTTCGCGACCAAAAAGCAAAAGTACATCTGTGGCAGAAAGGTTTTCTAACCCGCGCTGTATAATTTGTCCAATGGTAACAAAAAACACTACTCCTACTCCATCGTTAAATAGCGACTCGCCGTTAATAGTTGCCTCAATTTCTTTGGGCATATTCGATTTTTTTAAAATCCCTATTACTGCGATAGGATCTGTTGGCGAAACTAGCGCTCCAAACCATAGACAGTAAATAAAATCTACCGGAAATCCAAAAAGTTTAAACAAATACCACATAATGGTTCCGAAGAAAAATAGGGAAAGGGCAACACTTAGGGTTGAAAAAGAAATTACAGCAGCGCGTTGTGCTTTTAGTTGTTTTAAACTTATGTGTAGTGAGCCGGAAAAAAGCAGGAACCCTAGCATGATATTTAAAAGTGTTTGCGAGAAATTAATACTTCGCACCATTTCTTCTACATGGGTATGAAAGGTTGCGCTGATTTTTCCTTCTGCAATTGCAAGTAAAGAGCAAACTAAAGAAATAAGCATAAGGCCAATAGTAGCCGGTAATTTCAGGAAACGAATATTAATGTATGAGAATAAAGCGCATACAGCAATTAATATCGTTATGAGTAATAAAATATCCATTAAGTGCCAAAATTATCTTTTTACGCTGTTGCTGTTTCTGCAACGTTGTTGTAAAACTTCCGCTCGTTGAGATAATAAAAATTTCCTTTGGCCATTACATGCACAATTAAATTTTCTATCGAGATAGGCTGCCCTTCTTCTATATCGGCAATGTTGCAGTGACGGATATTGTGTCCGTCAAAAATTAAAACAAGTCCGCTGCCAATTGCTTCCATTTTATTTCCTTCTTTAATCAGCACGCCGGTATCTTCTCCCAATCCAATTCCTATGCAACCCGGGTTTCCTGCAACTGCCTGTGCCAATCGTCCAAATCGGCCGCGCGTAACAAAATGCGAATCTATAATAACATCTTTTATTAAAGCTAATCCTGTTGTAATTTTCACTTCGCCTTTTAACAAAGCTCCAGTGCTGCTTCCCTGATAAATCATGGTATTACTCATCGCCATAGCGCCCGCACTCGTTCCAGCAATTACAAAGTTTTCATTATAATATCGCTCGATTAGGACTTTCAAAAAATCGGTGCCGCCAAAAATCATACTCAGCCGCATTTGATTTCCACCGGTAAACATTACGCCATCCGCTTTTTTTATTCTTTCTAAATATGCGGGGTTTTGCGTGTCTTCTCTTTTTTTGATATGAATTACGCCCACATTTTTACAACCTAATTTACCAAATGCATCAATGTAGTTTACACCAACCTCTTCCGGTATTTGCGAGGCAGTAGTAATTACCTCTACATGCGAATCAACGCCCTTCATTTCTAACAAAATGCGTTTTAAAATTCCAAATTCAAAAAAGTTAAGTTGTTCTTTTTGAATAAAGTTGGGGTCCAGCTCCGTTCCCTTATCTTCGCTTCCGCCAACCGATATTAATTTTCCTTTTGGAATGTCCATATGCCTTAATTAATGAGTACACAAATTTAACCTAAACATCCTCATTTCGCAGGCTAAAATACCGCATTCGTACTTTATTTTGAACATTTAATTGTTCAATTAAGTAAATTGCGCTACTTTAATACCAATAATATAAACACTATGCAAATTGTAGAGATAAAAGTGATGAGAGGGCCAAACTACTGGTCGATAGGAAGGCGCAAACTAGTTATTATGAAGCTCGACCTGGAAGAGCTGGAGGACTTGCCCACAAATAAAATTAAAGGATTTGGAGAGCGCATCGAAAAATTAATGCCTACTCTTTTCGAACATCGCTGTTCGGAGGGTGTTGAAGGCGGATTATTTACTCGTATTAAAGAAGGCACCTGGATGGGCCACGTAATTGAACACATTGCTATAGAATTGCAAACACTTGCAGGTATGGAATGCGGTTTTGGAAGAACACGCGGTACCGGTGCAAAAGGTGTTTACAATGTGGTTTTTTCGTACATGGAAGAGGCGGTTGGAGTTTACGCTGCAAAAGCCGCTGTTAAAATTGCCGAAGCATTAATTAAAGGAGAAGATTACGATATTGAAAATGACATCAGCGCAATGCGCGAATTAAGAGAACGCGTGCGCTTTGGACCAAGCACAGGGTCTATAATTGACGAAGCTATTGCGCGTGATATTCCGTTTATCAGAATTAATAAAGACTCGCTGGTGCAATTGGGCTACGGAAAAAATCAAGTGCGCTTTCGTGCTACTATGACTGATAGAACAAGCTCTATCGCAGTTGATTTGGCCAGCAACAAAGATGAAACTAAGCGCATGTTGCAGGAAGCCGCAATCCCTGTTGCAAAGGGAGTGTGTATTTCTGATGCAGAAGATGTAGAAAGCGCGGTACGTGAACTTGGTTTTCCATTGGTGTTTAAACCGCTGGATGGCAATCACGGCAAAGGCGCATCTATAAACGTAAAAACTTTAGAAGAAGCGCGTGCCGCATTTGAACACGCCAAAAAATATTCGCGCCGCATTATTATCGAAAAATTTATTGTAGGATACGATTTTAGAGTTTTGGTAATTAATAATCGTTTCATAGCAGCTGCCTTGCGCGAACCTGCACATGTTACCGGCGACGGCAAATTAACTATTCAGCAATTAATTGAAAAAGAAAATCAGGATCCGCGCCGTGGTTTTGGACATGAAAATGTGTTAACAGAAATTAGTATTGACCGCGAAACACATGAGCAATTAAGTAAGCAAAATTATAAATTAGAAACTGTTCTTAAAAAAGATGAACAGTGTTATTTAAAAGGCACGGCAAATCTTAGCACGGGCGGCACTTCAACTGATATAACGGATATTGTTCATCCGCACAATATTTTTATTTGCGAGCGTATTTCGCGCATTATTGGTTTGGACATTTGCGGTATTGATATTATGGGTACTAATTTAAGCGAGCCTTTAGAAACTACGGGTGCCGTTATTTTAGAAGTAAATGCCGCGCCCGGATTTAGAATGCACTTAGCGCCGGCAAAAGGTTTGCCGCGAAATGTGGCTGCTCCGGTTATTGATATGTTATATCCCACCGGTAAATCATGCCGCATTCCAATCATTGCAATTACCGGCACAAACGGAAAAACAACAACCACTCGTTTAATTTCCCACATTGTAAAAAATAACGGATTCAAAGTAGGATTTACTACCAGTGATGGAATTTATGTTGGAAATTCCATGCTCACAAAAGGAGATACCACGGGCCCGGTGAGCGCCGAATTTATTTTGAAAGACCCAACGGTTGAATTTGCAGTTTTAGAAACTGCGCGTGGCGGAATTTTGCGCTCGGGTTTAGGTTTTAGTAAATGCGATGTGGCTGTTGTTACAAATATTCAGGAAGACCACATGGGCCTGTCCGACATCAATACACTCGAGGAAATGTCGAAAGTAAAAGGTGTGGTAGTTGAAAGTGTAAAACGTGACGGTTACGCTGTATTGAACGCAGATAATAAATATTGTGTAAGCATTGCTAAAACAGCGCGCTGTAACATTGCGTATTTCAGCATGGACGAAAACAATAAAGTAATAAAAGAACATTGCAAAACAGGTGGTGTTGCGGCAATTTATGAAAACGGATATATTACTATAAAAAAAGGCGACTGGAAATTCAGAGTAATAAAAGTAACCAATGTGCCTTTAACTTTTGGCGGACGGGTTTCGTTTATGGTGCAAAACGTTTTGGCGGCAACGCTGGCTGCGTACACGTATGGTTTTAAAACGGAAGATATAGCTTTAAGTTTAGAAACATTTATTCCATCGGCAGCACAAACGCCGGGCCGTATGAATATTTTTGATTTTAAAGATTATAAAGTGATGATTGATTTTGCGCACAACGCGGATGGCTTCAGGGGTATAAAAGAATTTTTATCTACCATTGTTTCTCCTGCTAAAATAGGCATCATTACCGGCACAGGCGACAGGCGCGATAATGACATCAGGGATTTAGGAAGAATTTCGGCTGAGATGTTTGATCATATTATTATCAGGCAGGATAAATTTTTGCGTGGCCGCGAAGCTGAGGAAATTGTAAAATTACTGGTGGAGGGAATTCACGAAGTAAATCCAAATCAATCGTACGAATACATTCCAAAGGAAGTAGAAGCATTAAAGCATGCGTTTAGCATTGCCAAGCCCGGCACATTTATTTGCGCGCTTAGCGATGTAATCGATAACGCCATTGATGTGGTGCATTCTTATTTGGATAAGGAGAGGGGCTTGTAGAGATTGTTTTCTTCGAGTGCTGCCACTTTGTTCTTTATTACCTGATTAAAATAATTCTGCATACATTCACCTAAATAATTTTTAATATTATGGAAAAACCAACAATTGCCGGAAAGACCCCTTTACCCGTTCAATTAGAAGCAGGAAAAACGTACGCCTGGTGCGCATGCGGAAAATCTTCGTCTCAACCATTTTGCGACGGATCTCACAAGGGCTCTTCTTTCGCCCCAAAAGTTTTTGTTGCCGAAGAAACTAAAACGGCCTATATGTGTAATTGCAAGCATACGGCTAACCCCGGTTTTTGTGATGGCACACATAAAACTTTATAAGCGCCTCTACTTGAAATAAATTATTGTAAAATTAAAATTCGCTAAAAATTTAGCAACTTTTTTGTACTCCCTTCCAGACCAAATATGAACGAGCTCCTTGAAGATACAAGGGAACTTGCTCGAATTTGGGACTTGCACGGTTACCTATTAAAAGAAGAATAGAACTATTACCAAACAGTTGTTAAATAAGAGTCTGTTTTTTTACTCTAATGGAAAAATGTAATACGAATTTGACTGGCTTTCCGGGATGTAGGCATTTCCTTTGGGTTTTAAAATTAGCGCACTATTCCTTTTAACAATTGAAAATTTTTTATTCCAATAGAATCCTTTTAAAAGCGTGTCTTTCTCGGTCAGAATTAGTTTATTATTTAGTATCTTCCATTTGCCTTTATAATTATTGTCCCCCCAGTCAAAAGCGACTACTCGTTTATATGTTCCGTCTCCGTTTAAATGTAAAAATTCCATGCAACTTGCACAGCCATAAGGTCGCTTATATTCTCCTGTCAAGTTTTGAGCGAAAACCGAATTGACGATGTTGATTCCAAATATAATTGCCAATAAATAATTTCTCACCACTTACTATTTCCTTTGTGTATAAATTTTTCTGATTATATTAACAAGAATTATTTTTTTATTTTGCATTACATAGTTGGTTCCTTCAATTTCCAAAAACTTTACCGTTTTTACAAGTGGATTGCTATGTTTGCTTTTATTTTTAGTTATTTGAAGCGGTACAATCTAATTACCAAATCCATTACCTCCTTTGTTGATCTCTATTTTTCCCATTCCTTCGGTTATTGTATTGCAACTAATTGGATTATCATGTTCATCAACTATACAAAATTTTTCTCCGATAGTGCCATGTTCTGATGTTTGGGTGTTTCCTCCTATGCTATTTGTGCTGCCGCTGCCATACTTAGGCTCTTTGCCAATGTAATATCTAACCTTATTGGTTGAATTATTTACTAATGTAAACGATACATAAATGCTTGACTCTATAGTCTGAGATTTATTATTTGTCGATTTGGGTTTTACTTCGGCTTTTGCCGCAGCATCTTCCATGGCTTTTTGTTTGGCCGCCCATTCTTCGTTGCTAAGCATTTTTTGCATCGGTATTTTACGATCTAAGCAATACTTTTCAAGACCCGCCGCACTTATATTATCATTTACTATAATCTGATTTTTGTTATACGATTCTAAAATCGTCTGTATGGTTGTTCCTTCAGGATAGCTGATCGAGTATGACAAGGCCACCGTCTTAAACTCTCCTTTAAAGGATATTACACCTGACATTTTCGAGAAAGTAAGCTGGGCTATTACTTCTCCAGCCAAGTTTTTTATCACTTCATAATTAATTGTGGGGCTTATCTTAGTTTCTAAAACATAGAGCCATTGCTTACCATCAAGAGTTGCAATACTTTTTTCAATAGTAACCTTGTTTTGTGCGTTAAGCAAAAATGGAGCAAAGATTAAAAGTAGAATTGCTTTTTTAAAAAGATATTTCATTTTGTTAATTTTAAAGTGAAGATAATAAAAAAAATCATTGATTATTTTCTAGACCTCCAGACTCGAACAAGTAGCTCATTGAAACAAATTGTTTTGAGGGTACTTTATCGAACCAAAAACCCCTGATAAATAAGGATTTATCAAGGGTTTTCCGGCTTAGTACCCAGGAAGAGACTCGAACTCTCACACCTTACGGCATACGCACCTCAAGCGTACTTGTATACCATTCCAACACCTGGGCATACTTTCTGACAACAGTCAGAACAAACACTGAGCTATAATGCAAAGATGCAAATTTTTAATTAGTTCTTGATTTATGAAAAAAAAGAAAAAATATCATCAATCTTTGCTTGAGAAGTTTTGCGTACTGGTATACCTCCCGATAGCTCTCGGGACCAACACCTGGGCATACTTTCCGGCTACAGCCGGAACAAAAACTTGAGTAATGCAAAGATGCGATTTTTTTGTTTATTCCGTCCGTATATTTTGCCGCTTATCCCCTGCATGTTTCAGTCTTATAATTAACAATTTATCCTTTGTTTCGCCGCTTGGTTTGCCTTACCTTGCCCTTTATTACAAATTTTGCTATGAAGAAAACAAGTTTACTTGCAGGAATTTTTTTACTGAACATTTCTTTTGCTCAGCAGCAAATTCCAATAAAAATAAATTACGTTAAGTGCGCCTCGTTCAGCATCACAAAACCGCTAAGCGAAATGCAAGCCAACGACGAAATTTTTGAAGATGCAAAAAAAGAATCCGATAAAAAAGAAATTAAACAACGCAAAACATTGCACGCTCCGGTAAATAAAAAAGCAATTTCGGTTGGAGAAGATCCTGCACGACAAAGCTATATGGGAAACAAAGCGCTAACGGGGCCAATTGCAAACTGGCAAGGTCAGTCGGGCTCGGGTTATCCGCCCGATCCAAGCGGTGCTGGTGGTTTAAATCATTATCTGCAGGCAGTAAACACAGTTTATAAAGTTTATACAAAAACAGGTGGCGCCGTTACAGGTGGCGGCCCTTTTAACCTCAGCACTTTATGGAGCGGAAGTTCTAACGACGGCGACCCTGTTGTTTTATATGATAAATATGCCGACCGCTGGGTGATAACACAATTTAATGGTGCCGACCAGATTTTAGTTGCCGTTTCTACAAGTCCTAATCCAACCGGAAGTTATTACGCCTACACATTTATTCCGCAGCCCGGTATTTTTCCCGATTATCTAAAATATTCTATTTGGTCCGACGGATATTACTGCACATCAAATGTTGGAACACCGGGTAACATGGCGGTGTTTGACAGAACAAAAATGATTGCCGGAAATCCCGCAGCGGGAATGATAACCGCAAGTTATCCTTCAGTGCCTAACAACGGTTTTTTCTGTCCGCTTTCTGCCGATGCCGATGGGCAACTTCCTCCTAACGGAACACCTTGCCCGCTTTTTAGTTATGAAGATGACACTTGGGCAGCCGGTGCAGTTGATCAATTACGTATTTATAATTTTAATACCGACTGGGTTACACCTGCTAACACAACACTTACACTCGATACACTTTTACCAACCAATCCCATCAACGTTAATTTTAATATTAATTGGGATGACGTGCAACAACCGGGAACAACACAAAGGTTAGATGCATTGGCAGGCGTATTAACTTTTCGCGCGCCGTACAGAGTATGGACGGGATACAACAGTGTTGTTCTTTGTCATTCTGTAATTGTAAACTCCGGCACCGGCCAGGTTTCTACACGTTGGTACGAATTAAGGCAGGATGCCAATACAAAAAAATGGAGCATTTATCAGCAATCTACTTTTGCGCCCGATGCAGATAACCGTTGGGTAGGAAGTATTGCCATGGATGATAACGGAAGTATTGGTTTTGCATACGCAGTATCGGGAGCATCTACTCCTGTTTCGTTGCGCTATACCGGCAGATTAGCTACAGACTCGTTGGGAAAAATGACTTTTGCAGAAACCTCAGCCATTGCCGGAAGTGGCGCACAAAATGGTGTTAACCGTTTTGGCGATTATTCGCAAACTACACTTGACCCCGATGGGCTTACTTTTTGGCACACGGGCGAATATTTTAGCAGCGGGCAAATAAGAACAAGGATTTATTCTTTTCAATTACCACTGAGCTCTACCGGAATTACCACAGTTGAAAACACGCCTTTTTCGTTTACCGCTTTTCAAAACGAAAATATGTTGCAGGTAAATGCTGCCGGACTTACTACTGAAAGCGAAATGCAGGTGGATTTATTTAGTGTTGAGGGGAAATTAATTTCTTCGCAAAAAACAATTCCTTTAAATAAAAAACTGCAGGCGCAAATTAATGTCAGCGGTATTGCTAAAGGAACTTATTTGGTGCGCATTGGGAATGTGAGTTTTCAACGCGTGCTTATGGTTATTGTAAATTAATGAAAAAGGTTTTTCTACTTTCAATTGTACTTGTTTTTATTTTACACACAGCTTGTAAAAGCAAAAAGAAAAGTAATTCTTCATCGCCTGTTGTTACTACTGAAACAGTTATTGGAAAATACAAAGGCAAAATATCTCATGCGTATAAAGAAACAGGTTGCGCTGCTGTAATTGTAATTCAGGATGGAAGTGAAAGGCCCATACAATTAATTCCCAAAGACCCTTTGCCCGAAAAATTTAATAAAGACGGCCTGCTCATAAATTTTAATTACCGCACTCTTAAAATGAAAAATCCCGAGGGCTGCAACAGCGGCATTCCTGCGGAGATAACAGAAATAAGTTTGTTTAAATAAAAAAGTCCCGTCGAATAATCAACGGGACCTTTTCAATAAATAAACAACCCTTATTTTTTATCGTCTTTTACTTCTTCGTAATTTACATCCTGTACATTATCACTATTTGCGTATTAATATGGAATATAATACCAAGAACCATTCGAGAAGTTTTTTATGCTTACCTAGATAGAATTTTCATTCCACCAATTTTTTAGGCACACAAAATCCTTTGAAATATTTGTTATTTTATAGCTAGATATTCCCGGAATATTCCATGTGGTATTTGACGGAAAGGCCCCCGAAGAGTTATTAACTATTATTTTATTTCTCTCATAGATCTCATGAAGAATGTTTTTCTTGCAGGTTTTATCTATTTTTTTTACCATTATTTTATTTTTTCTCGTCTTTTACCTCTTCGTAATTTACATCCTGCACGTTTTCGTTATTGCTGGTTGCGCCTTCTGTACCTTGTTGTTGCGCGCCGCCTTGCTCAGCTTGTTGCTTGGCATTCATCGCATCATACAATTCTTTAGAGGCTGCTTCCCAGGCGGTGTTCATTGTCGCTAACGAAGTTTCTATTTTTGCAAGATCTTTTTCCGCGTGTGCTTCTTTTAAATCTTTAAGCGCAGCTTCAATAGGTTCTTTTTTATCGGCAGGAATTTTATCGCCAAACTCTTTCAATTGTTTTTCTGTTTGAAAAATTGTTGAATCGGCCGCGTTTATTTTCTCTACTTCTTCTTTTGCTTTTTTATCGGCATCCGCATTTATCTCGGCTTCCTTCTTCATCTTCTCAATATCTTCTTTGCTTAAGCCTGAACTTGCTTCGATGCGTATGTTCTGCACTTTGCCTGTTGCTTTATCTTTTGCCGATACGCTTAAAATTCCGTTTGCATCAATATCAAACATCACTTCAATTTGCGGCACACCGCGTTGCGCCGGCATAATACCATCCAAATTAAACTGGCCTATCGTACGGTTATCTTTTGCCAAAGGACGCTCGCCCTGCAATACATGTAACTGCACACTTGGTTGATTATCGCTTGCTGTAGAAAACGTTTCGGTTTTTTTGCTTGGTATAGTTGTGTTTGCTTCAATTAGTTTTGTAAACACGCCACCAAAAGTTTCGATGCCTAAAGAAAGCGGAGTAACATCTAAAAGTAAAACATCTTTTACATCACCTGTTAAAACACCACCTTGTATAGCAGCACCAATGGCCACTACCTCATCGGGGTTAACGCCTTTGTTAGGTGCTTTTCCAAAAAACTTTTCTACCGCAGCTTGTATAGCAGGTATACGTGTTGAACCTCCCACCAAAATTATTTCGTTAATATCAGCATTACTCAATCCTGCGTTTTTCATTGCAGATTTGCAAGGCTCGATAGTACGTTGAATTAAAGAATCGGCTAAAGATTCAAACTTTGCGCGCGATAAAGATTTCACTAAGTGTTTAGGAATTCCGTTAACGGGCATGATATAAGGTAAATTAATTTCGGTAGTTGTGGTGCTCGATAATTCAATCTTCGCTTTCTCTGCAGCTTCTTTTAAACGTTGCAGGGCCATTGGGTCAAGGCGCAAATCAATGCCTTCGTCTTTTTTAAATTCATCTGCTAACCAATCAATAATCACCTGGTCAAAATCATCACCACCTAAGTGTGTGTCACCATCAGTTGATTTTACTTCAAACACGCCTTCTCCTAATTCAAGAACAGAAACGTCATGCGTACCACCTCCGCAGTCAAACACAACAATTTTCATGTCTTTGCCTTTTTTGTCCATGCCATAAGCAAGGGCAGCGGCAGTTGGTTCGTTAATAATGCGGCGTACTTTTAATCCGGCAATTTCTCCGGCTTCTTTTGTTGCCTGACGTTGCGCGTCGTTAAAATAAGCGGGCACTGTAATAACCGCTTCGGTTACTTCGTAGCCTAAAAAATCTTCAGCCGTTTTTTTCATTTTTTGCAAAATGATTGCCGAAATTTCTTGTGCAGTGTATTTACGTCCGTCAATATCAACACGCGGGGTATTGTTATCTCCTTTAACCACGCTGTAAGGCATGCGTTTTATTTCTTTAGCGCTTTCATCAAAGGTAAGCCCCATGAAACGCTTGATAGAATAAATTGTTTTTGTGGGATTGGTGATGGCCTGGCGTTTAGCAGGATCTCCTACTTTGCGCTCGCCGCCTTCAACAAATGCTACCACCGATGGGGTAGTGCGTTTTCCTTCGTTATTTGGTATTACCACGGGTTCGTTGCCTTCCATAACAGATACGCAAGAGTTGGTGGTTCCTAAGTCTATTCCTATAATCTTTGCCATAATAAATTGTTTTTAATTTCTGATAAGACAAAGACAATCATTATGCCAAGGGGAATAAAGGGGGGTTATACTGACAAGGTGTCATTATTGCCTATTGGCAGGGCAAAAAACCACCGGCCGAGCCAAAAAAGCGAAGGGGGCAGCTTACGTGGTTGGAAGCAATTTGGTCGAGGCATTGGGCCGTCATCCTTTTTCTTAATACATACTCTCTCCGAGTCGAAAAGATGCCAATTCCACCCGGGTTCATATTGGTAAAATAGGGCTTATCCTGAGATAAAGTAGTAGTAGTGCTAACCTGATTATACAAGGCTAAATCGGGCCCGGCGGCATTTAACATAAAATGTATGCTATCCGTAGTGCGGTGCTGAATACCGGAGCTAATTCCTACGGCTGTAGTTATGTCGTTTATCATTCCATCACCCGAAAAAGAGAGATCCATTTCCTCGCCACCACCCGAGCCGTTGGTATATTGTATCCCCAATTCCATATCCTTATATTTTGAAACTGCAGGTCCGGCATTAGGGTATTCGGTATAGTAAAACCTTAGCCTTAACCCGCAAACACCTGTATTATAGGGCGAGCCGTATTTGCAAACCACAACGCCCCCAAAACTTGGAACAATATTTATAAAGGCATAACTGGGCGTAAGTACACTTTGTGCCTGCCCATAGGTTAAGCGGGTAGCAAAATCGCCAACCAAGCTTACGTTTTTAGATGAAAAGTCGGCGCCGCTTTTATTATTGTGTATCACTAGTTTATATTGGCTATCGTCGTAGATAGGATGATTGGTTTTGTATAAAAGCTGATTCTTGTTAAAAATACCGCTATCAAGGGTTATATAGGTTTCTGTTAAAACAATTTCCATTGCAGCGCTGGCCGGGTTATCTACCGAAACAGGTACTCCGTTTTTAATTCGCTGAAGACTAACCTTTAGTTCGTTCGGTTTATAATAGGTAGAATCCATGTCCTGAGCCATTGTAAAAGCATTGCCGGCTCCTAAAAATACTCTTTGCACGCGCACGTATTGCACTGTATCGTCCTGATTTAACAAGCCATATACAGCAACGCTTTCTTTATAAGGTGCCAAAATTTCTAATTTATCATGGCAACTCGCAAAAAATGCGAATACAAACAGTGAATATATGGCCTTCTTAAACATAGGGTACAAAAGTAAGTTTTTTATCCGGTAAAAAGATTAATGGCTACATTTGTTTTGCCCTAAAACATCAATTAATTGGCAAGTGGCAGGAATTAACAAATAAGTGGTATGTCGGCAGCAAAAAAAGAGTTTAAAAAGGTAACTACACGCGTTTTATTAGAGATGAAGCGCAACGGGGAGAAAATTTCGATGCTTACGGCGTACGACTATACCATGGCTAAAATACTAGACCATGCGGGTATTGATGTGCTTTTGGTTGGCGATAGCGCAAGCAATGTTATTCATGGCCATGAAACTACTTTGCCGGTTACTTTAGACCAGATGATTTACCACGCTGCTTCGGTAGTGCGGGCTATAGATAGGGCTTTGATTGTGGTTGATTTGCCCTTTGGTTCTTATCAGGGTAATTCTAAAGAGGCGCTTAATTCCGCTATACGCATTATGAAAGAAAGTGGTGCGCATGCAGTTAAATTAGAAGGTGGTAAAGAAATTAAAGAATCTATAGAGCGTATTTTATCGGCAGGTATTCCGGTAATGGGGCATTTGGGTTTAACTCCCCAATCGATTTACAAATTCGGAACGTATACTGTTCGCGCTAAAGAAACTGTGGAGGCAAAACAATTGGTGGAGAATGCACATATATTAGAAAAAACCGGATGCTTTGCTTTAGTGCTAGAAAAAATTCCGGCAAAGTTAGCGGGACAGGTTGCGGGTGAATTGCAAATTCCGGTTATTGGAATTGGCGCAGGCAACAAGGTTGACGGGCAGGTTTTGGTTTCACACGATATGCTGGGTATGACTAATGAGTTTAATCCGCGTTTTTTAAGGCGTTATGCTAATTTGTATGATGTGATGATTGGTGCTACCAAAAAATACATTAAAGACGTTAAGGCTAAAGATTTTCCCAATAGCAAAGAGCAATACTAAATACAATTTACGATTTGCTTATTTACCATTTATGTATTTAAATAATAAAATTGTAAACTCGTCAATAATTTCAAGCATAAAACATGAATGAGAAGGTAAAAGAATTTAACGAGTATCGTACTAAGATGAACGATTTGATACTAAGTAAAGACAACTTGGTAATTAAGCGTTTGTATAATTTGGATGCTAACACCTATGCGGAGGGTGCTTTGCCGGTTAAAACAAAGGAAATGTTGGGGCTTGTTGCCAGCATGGTTTTGCGTTGCGACGATTGCATAAAATATCATTTAGAAAAAAGTTTTGAGGAGGGAGTAACTAGCGCCGAGTTATACGAAGTTTTTGCGGTAGCCAATATTGTTGGTGGCACCATTGTTATTCCTCACACGCGCCGCGCTGCCGAATATTGGGAAGCCTTACAAACAAAATAATGCACTTTACGGAGACTGAAATAGAAAAAATTATTTCGGATAAAATAGTTGGGCTTACGCATAAAAAAATTGCATCGCCTGATGAAGAATTGGTTGAGAGCGGCATTTTAACATCCATTACCATTGCCGAGCTTGCCGTTGAGGTTGAAAAATTGTTTTCTGTTTCTGTTTTATTTATGGATGTAAGTAAAGAAAATTTTACTTCCGTTAACACGATCAAAAAATTGGTTCAAAAAAAATTGATTTAAAATGAAAATAGTGTTTTTATATATAATGGGGGCTCTATACATCGCGGCAGGCATTAATCATTTTGTAAAGCCTGCTTTTTATGAAAAAATAATGCCGTCTTATTTGCCTAATCACGCCTTCTTAATTTTCTTTAGCGGCGTACTCGAAATTCTTTTTGGGGTATTGCTTTTTCCGCAAAGCACAAGGCCCTACGCGGCTTGGCTCATAATTGCTTTGCTAGTGTTAATCTTTCCTGCTAACATTCAGATGATGATTGATTTTTGGAAAAACAAAAACCCCTACTTGTGGGTAGCAATTTTAAGATTGCCTTTGCAATTTGTGCTAATTTGGTGGGCATGGATCTATACCAAAAATAAACCTTAATGTATTTTGATATAGCCACAAAAGCCTTTAGAGAGGAAAGCAAAGACGCTGATAAAATTGCTTTTGCGGCCATTGACAAAGATTTATCATGGCAAGAATTAAAAAATCTCTCTGATAAAATTTGCAATGTACTCATAACAGCAAAAATTCCGCAGGGCCATCCCGTCTTAATTTACGGTGATAAAGAAGCTTTCTTTTTAGCGACTATCCTTTCTTGCTATAAAAACAATTTACCTTTCATTCCCATCTGTCCCGATTTACCAAAAAAGAGAATTGAAAAAATTATTACCCAAACACAAAGTGAAGTGCTAATTGTTTGCGGAGATTATAACGGTGTTGCGGAGCTTCCCCTCACCATTAAAAGTGATCTTGGTGTTTCTTCGGTAAACCCTTCCTTTCAAAAAAACATTCTCGGCCTTGCCTACATACTTTTTACCAGTGGCAGCAGCGGAGAGCCTAAAGGAGTTCTTATCGCTGATGAAAACATTATTGCTTTTACAAATTGGTTTACAGAAAATTTTAAAGTGAATGAAAAAACCGTATTCATTAACCAGGCCTCGTTTTTGTTTGATATTTCGTTGGCTGATTTTTTTGGGGCATTGCAAACGGGTGGCACAGCAATTTTTAATTCAGGAAAAACAGTGCGCGACAATCTATTCTTAGAAAGAGTAAATAAATACCACGGCTCTTGCTGGAACTCCACCCCTTCTTTTGTTTCTCTTATGTTTTCTGATAAAAATTTTAATTCGCAAAATTTGCCTTTTGTAAAACAATTTGTTTTGTCGGGCGAAAATTTATCGGCGACTTTAGTTAAGGAATTAAAAACTCGTTTTCCCGAAGCAGCTGTAACAAACGCCTACGGCCCTACCGAAACAACGATCTTCGCCTCTTTTGCCGAAATTACTAATGAGATGCTGCTTGAATCTGCATTACCGATAGCTACAATTCATTCTGAAAGTATTGCGGTTGAAAATGAGGAATTAATTATTAGCGGCAAAAAAACAGGCTTTGGATATCTAAACAATGATGCATTAACCAACGAAAGGTTTTTTACAAAACACGGCAAACGATTTTTTTGCAGCGGAGATATTGTTAGCACAAAAGGCAATTACATTTATTTTTCCGGCCGAAAAGACGAACAAATAAAATTTAACGGATACAGGATTGAATTAAACGAAATTAAAATTGTTTTAGAGAATTTTGAACTTGTAGCCCGTGCCGAATGTTTGCCAATAGAAATTGAAGGAAAAATAAAACGGCTGGTTGCTTTTGTACAGGTTAAAGATGGTGGAAACGTTTCTGAACTAAAAGAAAAATTAAAAGAAACTCTTCCTGCTTACATGATTCCTTCCGAAATAATTTCGGTAAAAGGATTTCCACATACAGCGAGTTTTAAAGTTGACAAGCAACAATTGCTGCAGGATTATTTAAACAAATAATTATCCTCACTTTTTCTTGTACGCTTTGTAATATATAAGCGGGAATATTAGCAATGTTAAAATGGTGGCGGTAATCAATCCCCCAATAACAACAATAGCCAGTGGTTTTTGCGTTTCAGATCCAATGCCGGTAGAAATTGCAGCGGGTAATAATCCTATGGCGGCCATCACAGCAGTCATAATAACGGGCCGTATTCTCGATTCCACTCCTTTAAAAATAGCGTCCTTTAACGACATCTTCTCCAATAAATTATTTTTAAATACCGAGATTAATATCACCCCGTTCTGAATACAAATACCAAACAGCGCAATAAATCCAACGCCCGCCGATATTCCAAATATAGTTCCCGTTACGTGCAGCGCCAATATTCCGCCCATTAAAGCAAAAGGCACATTTATTAAAACAAGCCCCGCGTCTTTCGGATTTCCCAATAAAATAAAAAGTATAACAAAAATAGCAACCAAACTTATAGGCACAACCTGATTTAAACGCTCTGTTGCACGCACCTGGTTTTCAAATTCTCCCGTCCATCCTATTTCATATCCTTTAGGAGTAATAATCGCAGCATCCACTTTTTCCTGCGCTTCGGCAATCGTGCTTCCCAAATCCCTTTCGCGAACCGAAAACTTTACGCCTATAAAACGGCGGTTGTTGTCGCGATAAATAAATGCAGGCCCCGTTAGTTTCTCTATAGTAGCAATTTCTTTTAGCGGAATTTTATTTCCGTTTAGTGTAGGCACCTTTAAATTATAAATTGCGTCTTCATTGTTTCTAAATTGCTTAAGGTAACGAATGCGTATCTCAAATTTTTTCTCGTTATCATATTTATAAGAAGCCATTTTACCTCCAATAGCCATTTCTATAACCGCATTGGCGTCAGCAGTTGTAACACCGTAAGCCGCCATTTTATCGCGGTCAAAAAGTATACGCATTTCGGGCTGGCCCACATTTCTTAATATACCTACGTCCTTAATTCCCCGTACATTTTTTATCTGCTCAATTACTTTGTTGGCCAAATTATCCAACTCTTTTAAATCGCTTCCGTAAATTTTCACAGCGTTAGATGCATTAATACCCGCAACGGCTTCGGCCACATTATCAATAATCGGCTGCGAGTAATTGTATACAATGCCCGGATATTTTTTTAACTCGTGATCCATCTCTTCAACAAGCTGATCGGTACTTATATTTCTTTTCCATTCCTCCTTAGGAAAAAGATTTACCTGGCACTGCACGTAATAAAACCCGGAAGGGTCAGTTCCATCATTACTCCGCCCGGTTTGTGAAAGCACATTATTTACTTCCGGAAAACTTCCTAATATGCGACGTATAGTACTTACCATTTTTACTGTTTCGGTAAGCGAACTACTCATGGGCAATTTTGCCTCTACCCACAAGGCTCCTTCGTTTAACGTTGGTAAAAATTCGGTTCCTAAAAATTTAAAAGAAAAAACGCTGAGCCCAAGTAATGTAAACGCAACAATTGTAGCTATTCTTCTCCTTCCAAAACAAAAATTAAACGACTTCATTACATACTTGTTCAGGAAAATAATCAGCGGGTTATGTTTTTCTTTTACGTTTTTATTAAGCAAATAGCTTGCTAAAACAGGTACCAGCGTAAGCGTAAAAAATAAAGCTCCCAATAAGGCAAAGCCCAAGGTCCAGGCTAAAGGAGAAAACATTTTACCTTCCACTTTTTGAAAAGAGAAAATTGGAATTAAAGCCGTGATGATAATCATTTTAGAAAAGAAGATAGCTTTCGCCATTTCTCCACCTGTTTTTTTAATGAGTCCGAGTTTTGCCAGTTTATTAAACTTGAGCATTCCGTTTTTTACAGCAAGATGATCCAAGCTCACAAAAATTCCCTCCACCATTACCACGGCCCCGTCAATTATAATTCCAAAATCAATCGCCCCCATCGAGAGTAAGTTGGCACTCATGCCCTTTAACTTTAAACAGATAAACCCAAATAAAAGTGCCAAAGGAATTATGATAGAAACAATAACCGTAGTGCGCCACTCGGCCATAAATAAAAACACAATTACGGTTACAAAAATTATTCCTTCAACCAGGTTATGAATAACTGTGTGCGTTGTAAAATCCATCAGGTTATCACGGTCGTAAAACGTTACCATTTTAATATCGCTAGGCAGTATCTTGGTATTTATTTCTTCTATCTTTTGTTTTACTCTTCCTAAAACTTCATGCGTATTTTCTCCTTTACGCATTACAATAATTCCCTCTACAACATCATCACTTTTATTTTTACCTACCTGCCCAACGCGCGGCGCCGACGATTCAACAACTTCCGCAACGTGTTTAACAAGAATTGGTGCGCCGTCAATATTATCAATAATTATACTTTCAATATCCGATATATCTGTAAGCAAGCCAATACCCCTTACCACATAAGCCTGTCCATTTTTTTCAATTACATCGCCGCCAACATTTATATTGCTTTTTGCAACTGCCTGATAAACTTCGAGCGGGGTAATATTGTATTTTGAAAGCAAAGGCGGCTCAACGCTTATCTCATAAATTTTTTCTTGTCCGCCAAAAGCAACAATATCTGCAACGCCCGCAACGCTGCGCAGTTGCCGGTCTACCACCCAATTTTGATAGGTAAGCAAATCGCGCGTATTGCGCTGTTTACTCTCTAAAGTGTACCTAAAAATTTCTCCGGTTGGCCCATACGGCGGTTGCACATCAGGCTCTACACCTTCGGGCAAGGTAACTGTGCGCAATAAATTATTAACCTGCTGACGCGCAAAAAAATCTTCTACGTCGTCTTCAAAAATAATTTTCATAACCGATAATCCAAACATGGTAATCGATCGCACATTGGTTTTGCGCTGTACCGAGTTCATAGCAATTTCTATCGGCGTTGTAATAAATCGCTCCACCTCTTCGGCACTACGGCCATTCCATTCGGTAACAACAATAATTTGCGTATTGGTAACATCCGGAAACGCTTCGATAGAAGTGTTTTTATAGGATATAGCTCCTGCAATAACCAGAATGCCCGTTATAAAAAATACAAAAAATCGGTTTTTAAGCGAGAAGGCAACTATATTTTTTACAAAATTGTTCATCTAAAAATTTCTCTCGTTTAATCGTTTAACTGATCGTAAATAAGCATGTGTCCTTCCGACATAATACGCTCCCCGGCTTTTAACCCGCTCTTTATGTAGGTAATATTGCCAACTGATTTATAAATTTCTACTTCACGCGTTTCAATGTGCGAGCGGTCTGTGTAAACCATAATAAAGTTTTTGCTTTTATCAAATATCACGGCTTTTGATGGTACGCTTGGTAATTGTTTGTCTTCCGAAAAACTTACAAGTACATACGCAAACATTTCAGGTTTTAATAAGTTTCCTTCGTTAGCAAGCTTTACGCGTACCTTCATTACTTTTGATTGAGGGTCGAGCACATTATATATTTTGTCTACTTTACCCTTTAATATTTTATCGGGATAGCTCAATGTAGTAACGCTGGCTTCGTACCCGAGGTTTATTTTAGAAATATCCGACTCGTACACATTGGCCAATACCCATACATCGCTGAGTTGAGAAACTGTAAAAAGGCTTTCCGACATATCCGAACGAATTTGCATGCCGCTGTTTATTTTCTTTTCGAGAATAAAACCTGCAATGGGTGCTTTGATAATGTATTGCGAGTTTTTGCCGATGTTATAAATTTTAAATATTTCGCTGATGCGTGTTGCTTCAGATTTTGCCTTTTCCAATTCGCGTTGTGAGGTGATATACTCTTTCTCTGACACTAATTTGCTTTTGTACATATCTGCTGCCACATCCGCATTTTTTTGTGCTATCTGAAGATTTGCCTGTGCGTCGCTTAACTGGCGATCGTAATCGGCTACTTCCGTACTTTTTATAATTGCAAGTACTTTCCCTTGTTCTACATAATCTCCCAGCTCAACATTTACTTCCATAACAGTACCGCCTGCCAAAGGAAAAATCTTCAATACTTTTTCTTCATCCGCCACCACTTTTCCCGATAATCGAATTTCGTTAAGTACCAAAGTGTTTTTAACCGTGTCGATTTTGATGCGCTTCATCATCGTATCAGAAATGGTGAAACCCGTTGCAGGAGTTTCTTCTTTCTTAGCGCCTTCACAGGAAGCAAGCGCAAAAATCGCGGCGATAAATACACAGAGTATAATTTTTTTAATGTTCATCGTTGTGTTATTATTTAAACAAATCTTTGCCCACCGAAAAACTAAGTTCTTCGTAAGCATTAATGCGTTGGCTTTTAATTTTATTTTGCTGCACCATGGTTTCTTTGTAGGTTTCAAATAAATCTACAAACTCTAACAGCGAAATATTTTTCTTTTCGTAATTTCCTTTTGCGCCGGCCAGCACCTCATTAAAATCTTTCGAAAAATCGGGGCTCATCGAGTTATTTAGTTTTTCGGTTTCTAATACTTTTTGAAAAGAAACCAACACATCATTTTGCACTGTTGTTTGTTTTAACTGCAATTGTTGTGTAGCCGCATCAACATAAGCTTTTGCCGCATGTATATTTCCCTGATTGCGATTAAAGATTGCTATTGGCACAGATACCGCCACGGCGCTGTAATTAGGAATATAGCTGCCGTTACGGTCAAATACACCTTGGACCATAACATCGGGCATTGCGGTAGCCTTTTGTAATTTATAATTTGCCTCGGCGCTTGTTAATTGCGCCTGCGCTGCTTTCATATCAGGGCGGTTTTGAAGTGCCTGAGTAATAAGTTCTGAGTAAGCTACTTTTGTTTGCGTATATTTTGTATTTACATCCGCTTCGTTAAACTGCGGCTTATACCACACCGGTTTTATATTGTTTAAGAGAATAGAAAATTCTTTGTTTACACCTTGCAATTCGTTGTATAAACTAAGACGATCGTTTTGCAGTGAAAAAAGTAAAGCGCGTACACGGGTCAAATCGCGTAAAGAAATATTTCCTTTTTTGTATTGTTCTTCAAAACCAGTAACAATACTTGTAAGCGAAATAATTTCTTCATCAAAAAGGTTTAAAGATTTTAAGCCGTAATGCAATTGATAAAAATCGCTGCGTAAAGCAAACAGCAAACTGCGTATTATATCATCAAACTGATATTGCGCTATATCCGCCTGCGCTTTAGCCACTTTTACTTGCTTGTTGCGCTTGCCGGCAATATTAAAGAGCCAGTTGTATTGCACTACAAATTCGCCTTGCGTAGTATAATCTCCCCAGTTGCCCGTGGCAGTAGGAAAGTATTTACCGCTGAATTTATTGTAAATATTGTTTTCGTAATAAATATTGGGATTATTAAACAGGCCCGCCTGCCTTATCATGGCTTTGGCGGCATCCACATTATATTTTTGGGCAAGTAATAAGTAATTGTTTTTTAAAAACTGCTCTTCGGCCTGGCTTAGCGAAATTGAGATAGAATCTATTACGGGTAATTGCTGAGAAAGCATGATTTTGCCACAAAAAAGCAAAAGGATTGCAAGCAGTTTTCGCATAGGGGTGCAAAAGTAAACATATTAAAAATCAATTAGAAAGAATATAAAGGCTAAATTGTTAAAATTCCTTAAATTCTGTTAAAATGATAGATAAAATTTGTGCTGATTTTTACGAAAAAGGGCTTGCGGTTTATGACCATTTTATATCCGATAAGGAAGTAGATCTTTTGCTTGAAATGATTGCGAAACATCATCATTTATTGCAAAGTGCCGGCATCGGTAACAAAGCAAATTTTCAGGTAAAACCAATTATACGCGGCGATTTTATTGAGTGGTTAGATCCCTTGATAGAAACACAGTTTGCAAGCATTTATTTAAAAAAACTTGCTCCCATTATAGCGGCTTTTAACCAAAGATTCTTTCTTAGCATTGTAAAAAGCGACCACCAGATAGCCTTTTATCCTCCGCATTCCCATTACGAAAAACATGTAGATACCTTTCAAAAAAACGATTCTCGAGTTGTTTCTTCGGTTTTATATTTAAACAAAAATTGGCAAATAAATGACGGTGGCGAGCTATGTGTTTATTTGAAAAACAAGACCGTTCAAAAAGTTGAACCGATTGCCGGGCGACTGGTATTATTTGAAAGCATTTTAGAGCACGAAGTACTTGAATGTAATGCACCACGGTACAGTATTGCCGGTTGGTTTAAGCGTAATGCCTGATTTTAGGCAATAATTGTTTATCTTCGTAACTCTAAAAACTGCAAAATGCGCGAGAAGATTGAAGAAGCACTTAATAGCATACGCCCCTATTTGGAAGCAGACGGAGGTAATGTTGAGTTGCTTGAAATAACAGAAGATTTTGTGGTAAAAGTAGAATTGCAGGGCGCCTGTAAAAGCTGCAGCATGAGCGCTATGACCATGAAAGCAGGCATTGAAGAAACCATTAAACGCGCCGTTCCGCAAATAATACGGGTAGACGCAGTAAATCTTTAAACTGCATGAAGAAAGTAATTTTTTCATTAACACTTCTTTTTCTCTCTTCGTTTTGCTTAGCACAAACCCACCGATTAACTCTTTCTGTAAAAACGGATGATAAGATTACCATTCATGGTTTTTGTTATTGGCAGGAATTGCTTGTAAAATCTAAAGACACTTCTTTTGTACATCGCCTGCACAGCGGTAATCCGGATGTGATTAAAAATTTAAAACACGGCTCTTACGCAATCAGTGCTGTCTCGGTTTTTAATCATCGTGTTACTAAAAAAGTTGAGCTCAATAAAAAAACGCCTCTTATAAAAATAAAAGGGCTCGAAGTTTTTTATACGCGCGTTAACGAAACTCAGCATCTGAGCGAAAAATTAAAACTCAATGATACGCTTTACATCATTTACAGCTCCAGCGCTAACGAAAGTATAAAAGAAAAAATTGGTGTTACAAAAACAAAGTCGGGATACAAGGCCATACAATATGTAGGACTCAGTAATAAAATTTTTCAGGAAATGCAATTTAGGGATGAGGCATATAAGGCAGTCATAAAATTTGAGAGTGATAGTAAAAAAGCAAACTCGCCAAAAGCCGAAACCGCGCCTCAGGCCGAGGTTTTTACTATCGAACTTAATAAAGAAATAATATCATTTATTGTGGCGGGCGAAAAAGGCGGGCTTGATAATTTAAAAGCTGCGCTGTTTATTGTAGAACAAAAATAAATGCCACGCAAGGAAGGCCCTCCTATAGAAGCACGAATGCAGAGAGCCAAAGAGCTTTCCGAATTAAAAGAACGCCGCTTTCAAGCCTACTTAAAAGAACTTTACGCTTCACGTTTATATCGCGTTACACGCACCTGCAGTATCGCCTTTTTATGGATATCGCAACTTATTTTAATTGACTGGGCCCTGCCTTACCGCGAAGAAAAAGATGTTATTGCCGATGGCTATTTTAAAACCGTTTCTACACAACAGGTAATGGAAACCCCCGCTACTTTCAGGCCCGCTGAAGTTTTTATTAGAACCAATAAGAATTACACTTTTTTTATTGATTATCCCGAAGAAAGCAAAAGAGTAGCCTTAAACGACAGCATTATTATTTACAAAAGTTTTTTAATTAACGATTTTAAAAAGGTGTGCGTGCCCCGCACCGGCGAAAGTTTTTTTGTTTACAGTTCGGTTACTTATAAATTTTTGCCCGTCATTCTTATTTGCGCCTTGCTGGCATTACTGTTTATTTTTATCAAAAACATAGAGGTAAAAGCATTTGCCTGGATGATATTAGTCTTTACCTCCATTTTTGGCACTTTTTTAATCGGGTATTTGGTTATGACCTACCATTAATGTTTTACAAACCTTTTGTACCTTTGTTGCACAGTTATTGATTAATAGAGTTAATGAATTATTGATTAATTCAACCTGTGTATAATTCTACAATTAAAAAATGATTACTACTGATATAGCTATTATAGGAGCGGGGCCCGTTGGTTTGTTTGCCATATTTGAATGCGGCCTCCTTAAAATGCGTTGTCATCTTATTGATTATTTGCCACAGGCCGGTGGGCAGCTCTCTGAGATTTATCCCAAAAAACCTATCTACGATATTCCCGGCTACCCCATAATAATGGCTCAGGAATTAGTTGATCATTTAAAAAAACAAGCAGCGCCTTTTCATCCGGGCTATACTTTTGGAGAGCGCATCGAAAGTTTAGAAAAACGCGGCGAAGGCGATTTTTTACTTACAACCAATATGGGCACACAAGTGCATAGCAAAGTTGTGGTTATTGCGGGAGGATTGGGTTGTTTTGAACCACGCAAACCCGAAGCACAAGGATTAGAAAATTTTGAAAACGGAAAAGGCGTTGCTTACATGGTGCTTGATCCCGAAAAATTTAGAAATAAAAAAGTAGTATTAGCCGGCGGCGGCGATAGCGCGTTAGATTGGGCAATTTACCTGGCTCCTATTGCAAAAGAATTAACACTAATTCATCGCAGCGAATCTTTTCGTGGCGCACCCGACTCGGTAAGTAAAGTGATGAAACTTGCGGAGGAGAAAAAAATAAATCTTTTATTAAATACTAATTTACTTAAAGTTGAGGGCAAAGGACATTTAGAAACGGTGTCGGTGCAAAACATAAAAACTAAAGAAGAACAAACAATTGTTGCCGACGATTTAATTCCCCTTTTTGGTTTGAGTCCAAAATTAGGGCCGATAGAACATTGGAATTTGCAAATTGATAAAAATGCTATTGAGGTGAGTACCGAAGATTACAGCACTAACATCTCGGGCATTTATGCTATTGGAGATATTAATACGTACAAAAACAAATTGAAATTAATTTTATGTGGCTTTCACGAAGCTGCTTTAATGAGTCACAGCGCTTATAAATACATAAACCCCGGCGTTAAGTATACGATGAAGTATACAACTGTTAACGGGGTGAATGAGTTTTAGATTATTTTTTTCCTTTTTTTACCGGCGGTGGCGGAGTAAGCCATTTTTTTACCTGAGCAACAAATATGGCGCGCTGATCTATAAACACATTGTGCGAAGCATCCTCCACTAAAACAAAATTGGCATCGCCTACGGTTTTCTTTATCATATCAAAATGCTTTTCATTAAACAAACCATCATCTTTCCCATAAATAGCATATACAGGAATTTTTTTCTCGATTAGTTTCTTAACATAATAACTCATGTCGAGCGTAGTGTACTGCTCGTTCATAAAAAATCCATACACGGGGTCGCCAGTCATTTTACTTACCCACTCAAATTTTTTGTTTTTCTTCATCTCCTCGTAAATAGCATCACGCTCAGTGCTTGGGTTTTTTGGGGTGTATAGTCCGTTACCCATGGCAAACATAAAACACGCCGAACTATAATCAAGCTTTGTGGTATCCATTTTTCTTACAAAAGCCAATTGCTTTAAAGCTGTGCTGTCTTTCTTTGCTTTAAATTTTTCTTCGCAATGTTGTAAAATAGATTTAAAGCCCAATTGGTAATTCATAGGCGAGCCAACCAAAATAACTCCTTTTACTTTTTCGGGATATACTTCAGCAAACTTAATTGCTTCGGTGCCACCCCAGCTGTGGCCAATAAAAACAGCCGAATCAACTTTATACTTTTTTAAAATAGTATTTATATCCTCGTTAGCCTTATTAAATTTATAGTGAGTGGGTATTGAATCCTTTTTAGAGCGGCCACAACCACGCTGGTCGAAGGTAATTACATAATATCCTGCATCCGCTAATGTGTTGGCGCAACCAAGTTCAAACGATACAGGGTTATATCCCGGGCCGCCGTGCATAAATACAATTGCAGGTTTTGTGGGGTCGCCAAACGCATTAGAGAAAAGTGTTTGCCCTTTAAAAACAAAGCTCGAGAAAATAAAAATTATTGCAACAAATTTTTTCATTAGCGGCTGTTTAAAAAACGATATTGTATCCCAAAGTTTAACCCCCATCCGCTTGCTTTCCACGAATAGTCATAATTAGCATTAAACGTTGCGTCGCTCGAAACAAGCTTGGGGTAACTTATAAACGGAAAATTCAAAATCATATTAATGCCAAAGCGGCCAAAATAATACCGGGGATTAATGCGAATATTAAACCAACTTCCATCGCCATATATTTCCGTGCCTTTTGTGTCGTGGCTACGGTATGTTATATGTGAATACCCGACGTCAAATCCGGCTGTCAAATTAAACTTTTCCTTGCGCAGAATGTGAAAATTTATAAGCGCCCCGATTTCTCCGCCGGTCGCATTTGGTTTTACACCGGTTGCCGTGTCTTTGCTGGTTATGTAATTATTTATTTTTCCGCTTAGGCCAAGTCCCAGCCAACCCAAAACACCATACTCTGCTCCAAGCCTTAATCCGGTGCAACCTGCTGCATCCGTTGTATCTTTCGTTGTGTTTCCCATAGCCAACGCACCCTTATAAACCGAATGTTGTTTGACTTTATAAATATCAATTCCATAATTTACATATCCCACCAAAGCGCCCTTGTAAAACGATTGCGCGTTTGTTTGGAAAAAAACTAAATAAAGCAAAGCTGTAAAAACAATTTTCATCTGCGCGTTTTATTCTTCAAATAAAATTACCACTTTTCGTTTCAGTTTAGAAACATAATTTTGGTAGGCCCAATCTGCATAATTAGGGGTTGCATTAATACATTTAGTAAATTGCTTTACGCGATATTTAACTTCTTCCTGTAATAATTGAAAAAGCTCCATGCCTTCTTCAAAGCAAGATGCATTATCCTGTATTTTGTGAAAATGTTCTTCTACCGATTCTTCCAATACAGTCTGTGGTTTTAATCCTCTTTTTACACACAGCATATATTTATCGCGCACCATAAATTCCTCGGCGTTCGAATTTAAAAAACGTTGTTTAATTTCTTCGGGCATGTCATAATCCCGCTCCATCTCATAATCCCACTCGTCTTTGTAGCGCTGTTCTAAATATAAATACGGCGCAGCAAAAACGTGTTTCCAGTCGATGGGCTGTTGCCATAAACCAAAGCGGCGGGCGTTATTTCCTAAATCAATAATTTTAAATTGTCGTTTAACTGGTGTAATGCGGCTGCCGCGGCCAATCATTTGATGATATAGCGTAAGCGATTTTGTGGCGCGATTAAGAATAATAGTTTCTACATCCGGCTCGTCAAAACCATGCGTTAATATACTAACCGACGTAAGTATCGCATCTTTTGTATTATGAAACCACTCTAACGTTTCCGCACGCTCGCGATCGCTGAAGGTGCTGTCTAAATGTTTTACAGGATAATTTTTTTTCTTGAACGCCTCATACACCATGCGGCTCGAAATAATACCGCTGTTAAAAATAAGCGTTTTAGTTCCCAGCGCAGCTTCTTCGTAAGCCTGCACCAATTTGCCCTGCATATACGGGTTGCTATATAACAATTCCAATGAAGCCGTAGTAAACTCGCCTGTATAACCAACTTTAAGCGTACTTAAATTAACATCGTAGGTATAGGTTACCCCTTCGCACAAGTGACTGCTTGCAATCAGCGAAGAAATACTTTGGCCAATAATAATATCGTCGTATGTATCGTGAAGTGGTAATTTTTTATTGCTGCTTAATGGCGTGGCTGTTACTCCTAAAATATTTACGGCGTTAAAATGTTTAAATACTTTGCGGAACGAGTTGTTGTGTGCCTCATCCACAATCACCAAGCCGATATCATTTAAAAAATCAAGATTGTCTTCGTCGTGCAAACGATTATTTAATGTTTCTATCAATGCGGTATAGGCCCAATGTTCATCGCCGCGCGGCAATGCTTTAATGGTGCTGTTAATTACCATATTGGTAATTCCTAAATCAGAAAGTACGTCGGATGTTTGTTGCGATAACTCGATGCGGTGTGTAAGAATTAAAACTTTTTTGCCACGCTCGGCAATATAACGCTTGGCTATTTCCGAAAAAATAATTGTTTTTCCGCCTCCCGTGGGCAACTGAAAAAGCAGGTTTCCGTTATCAGGGAGCTCAGCTATTATTCTATAAATATTAGCTACCGCTTCTTGCTGGTAGGGGTATAATTTTCTTCCTTCTGTAAGCGTTGTGGTCTCCTCCATTGATTAAAAAATAACCATCAAATATACACAGCTTTTTTGATAAGTCGGCAAAGTTTATGACGATAATGCGGGTTATTTTTCAGCTAGTTATAGGAGATTCCCGATTTTTAGTTCTACAGGCCGTAATCACAGGTAATATTATTTTGTTTTTTCTTCAAACGCGTTCATTTCCGCATCGGCTTCTTCCTGTCTTCCTTGTTTACGTTTTGAGAGCGAAATAAAATAGTAGGCGCATGGACTGTTATATTTAGCGACAATTGCTTTCGAAAGAAAAGTAACGGCGCTCGTATAATCTTCCAAATAAAAATAACACATTACCACTCTGTAAAGATGTCTTGCTCCCGCTATATGATCGGCTCCCTTATCATATCCTCTTTGAAAATTCTTTTTTAGCAATTCGCAGGTAACGTTATACCATGCTTTATAAGTTGAGTCCTTTTTTTGCCTGAGATAAGCTGCAAGTTCAAATAATAAATCGGCTTTTTTATAAGAAACTGATTTTCCTTTAGCTACTTTGTTAGCATATTTCTTGCATTGCTCCTGAAGATATTTTTCTTGTGAAACATTAGCAGTATCACACGTTTGCGAATAGACCGAAAAAGAAAATGCAAGAAGGAATAAAAAAAATATTCTTTGCATCGAAATTAATTATACTTCCTGAACACCGGCTTAATAGCCTTACCAACAAGATAATCCTTGATGTTTCCTTCCAATGCTTTTTTGTAAACGACCAAAGTTTTTTCGCACGCTTGTAAGGTAAATTTCAATTCTTCCTCCTTGTGCGCGTAGCAAAGGGCCACCCATGGCATCAGCACGCCGTTTTTAATCATCTCCTGACTAAAGAGGGTGCGGAACTCCATCGAAATGTTTTTGTCTTTGTCTTTGGTAAAATATACGGGTGAAACTGAATAACCTCCAACTTCAAAATAATCTTCAATGCCTAAATTCTTTGCAATGGCGTTCATGCCCGTAATGAGTTTTTTTCCGTACTCCCAAAGGTGATCGGTAACCTTTTCCCTTTTATAAACTTCGATGGTTTTTATAAAAGCTCCTAGCGAACTCATTTCGCAACCGTGTGTAGTGCTTATCAAAAACACGCGCTCTGCTCCTTCTTCTAAAATTCCACCGAGATTCATTATTTCTTTTTTACCAATGAGGGCTGAAAGCGGAAAACCATTTGCCATTCCTTTTCCGAATGTGGCAAGATCGGGCTCAATATCAAATAAATTCATGGCGCCGTGTAAATCAAATCTAAAACCGGTAATCATTTCATCTAAAATAAAAACCGCGCCGTGCTTCTTGCATAAGGCCTGTACCTGATGTAAAAAATGTTTTGTTTTATCGATGTGCTTTTTGCATTCGGGTTTATCCAACATGGTTTTTGAATCGGGACAAGGATTCATAAACGTGGTTGGTTCTAAAATTACACAGGCGATTTGCCCCGGATTTTCATTAAATATTTTTTCGAGCGAGGCAATATTATTATAGTTAAAACGCAAGCTGCCTGCTTTATTTTCATTGGGAATTCCTCTGTCCATGGGCGTGGTGCCAATAAACCAATCATCGTATGTAAAGAAAGGATGCTCAGCGCAAATTGCCACAAATTTTCTACCGGTATACGCACGTGATAATTTTACAGCTGCTGTTGTAACGGTTGAACCACTCTTGCCAAATTTTACCATTTGTGCCCATGGAAACAAACTCACCATAAGCTCTGCTGCTTCTAATTCGGTAACCGAAGCGCGTGTAAGATTTACTCCTTTTTTAATTGCTTCAAATGCGCCGGCCGAAATTTCATCGTAATCATACCCAACAGTAATGGAGCGCAGGCCCATTCCATAATCCAAAAATTTATTTCCTTCAGCATCCCAAACGTAAGCGCCCTTTCCATTTTCTAAAATACTTGGCGCGTTTTCGGGGTATTGGTCGTCGCCACGACTATAGGTATGTGCACCGCCCGGAATTACGGCGTGTAAACGTTTTTGATAATCCTTATTCTTGCTCATCGAGTTCTTTTTGCTTTTCTGAGTTATAGTTTTTCCAGTAAACTTCTTTTAAAAACGCGTTTATTTCCTGCAATTTATTTTCCTGCACAAAAGAAATAAGTTCTGTGTCACTTATAGCAATTGTTTTTTCTTTAAGGAGATTTATTACTTCACAAAAAAACTTTGCGTCTTCTTCATAATCCAAAGTAAATCGCAAATCGCCCATGATGTCGTGCTTTCCCAATGTAACGCTCCATGTTTTAGGGTTCTTAAATATTCTTCCCCAGCCGGTTTCCAGTTTTTTATTGCTCTGCGCGTTTAAACTTTCTTCGAGATAAGCAACCGAATATCCCGATAAATTCATTCCCAAAGGCAAGCCAACCGCTTCAAAAAAATTATCCTTTTTATCTCGTAACATTTGTCCGTACAAAACACGCGCCGCCTGTTTACTGCAAAGTATATCGTCACCGTCAATAGAAATTACATGGGTAGCTCCCACTTGCTTAGCGCATTGTAAATGGCGCAGCGGAATATTATTATCGCTTCCCTGAATTACCTGGCAGCTTGTTCCTTCTGTAACTGCCGAGAACTCTTTGTTTTCAGGTTTTTCTGAAGTAGCAATTACCAAACAAACTTTATTTTCTTTTATTTCGTTGGCAAATTCTTTCTCGTACCGCTTAATAAGCCAATACAACAAAGGTTTTTTGTTTGCAATTTTTAAATGCTTTTGTGCCAGGCGGCTGGAGCCCATGCGGGCGGTTATAAGGAGGGCAATCATAGTTTAACTTCTACAAATTTTTTCTGGGCATACGATTTTTCCATCAGGTAAAGAAGTTTCAATACTTTATGGTCTTCTTCTAATGTATTTACATAGGTGCCCGGGGTTTCAATTCCTTTAAAAAAAGCATGCATCTCGTCAATATACATTTGCTCGGTAATGTTTTTATTGTACCCGCCTGCCGCAGCTAAAGTTTCGTACGTAAACACTTCCCACTCTTGCTTATCGTGATGAAAAACTTTTATCGCATTTGCGTTCCAGTCCCATTCTAATTGTCGCAAAGAGCCGTTAATTAATAACCGACGTGTTGCGCTGCGAGTAACAACATCCACAGTGAGCATCATGGTAAAAGTTCCGTAATCTAAAATACTGTTATAGGTGTCGTCAATGTTTGGAGCCCCTTCTATTTCAATTGTTTTTTTTACTGTAGACGCGATTTGTTTTGGAAAACCAAAAAGTTTTGTCATCCAGGTTAATTCAAACGGAACAATTTCTCTTGCGCCGCCGGTTTCCTTTTTAGAAACGTAAAACTCGTTTACTTTTTCGTACGTGTGCCAGTCGGGCAGGTAATTGCCCATGTGGTAAAGCACGTTACTTAAACTACCGAGATAATTATTTTTAACCAGTTCAAATATTTTTTGAATAGCGGGGTGAAAATACATTGTTGAGGAAGGTCCTGCAAAAACCTTTTTCTCTTTGGCTTCTGCAATAATTTTTTCCATGTCGGTATCCACTACGCTTGCTTCAACAAAAAAGGGAACGCTGAGTTCAATAGCCTTTTTCATATAGATGTGATGAATATCCGGTGGAAGAGAAATTATAAATGCTTTTGCGGAAGATTTTTTGAAGGCTTCATCAAAATCGGTAAATGTGGTTATTTTATATAGCGTACTAGCTTCTTTGCAGCGGTCTTCGCGTTTATCAAAGCCAAAAATTGTTGTAAAACCCAGCGCCTGCAGGTTACGTACGCGACGCTTTCCCATTGAACCCAGGCCGATGACCAAAACAGGAATGTTCATGTATTAAGCGGATATATTGTGATTTTGAAAAATAGAATGCAACGCCTGCGCGATATTATCAAGTTCTTCCTGCGAAATATTTACAGAGGATGGGAAACTAATTCCTTGCGCGGAAATATGTTTTGAATTTTCGAACGAGCTTTTTGACGGGTAATTTTTATACGGTGGCATTTCGTGCAAAGGATAAAATGCAGGGCGGGTTTCCACGCCGTTCTTTAGCATTTTTTCCATTAGGGTATCTCGCGAAATATTTGCGCTTTCTTTTAAAATAGCTGTATATAACCAGTAACCGTTTATTGCCCAACTTTCTTGCGGAGGGATAATAAAGTTTCCCGTTTCATTTAAAATTTTATTATAGAATATAGCAAGTTTTCTTTTTTGCTCTACGAATTCGTTAATGCGCTCTAATTGGGCGCAGCCAATGGCGGCCTGCATATTAGTCATGCGATAATTAAAACCCACAAACTCGTGCCAGTATTTTTTTTCTTTGCTCATACCATGGTCCCGCAGCACGATTGCTTTTTCATACGCTTTTTTATCTTTAAAGAAAACCATCCCGCCTTCGCCTGTAGTAATGGTTTTATTTCCGAAAAAACTAAAAGTAGCCGCGTCGCCAAAACTTCCTACGTGTTTGTTTTTATATTTTCCACCAATTGCCTCAGCAGCATCTTCAATAATTAGTAAATTATGTTTTTTGGCAAGGGCCATAATTTCATCCATATGGGATGGGTGTCCGTATAGATGAACGGGCATAATTGCCTTGGTACGCGGAGTAATGTTTTTTTCGATCTCTGCAACCGAGATGGTCCAGGTTGTTTTATCTACATCAACAATAACCGGTGTTGCTCCTGTATAAATAACCGCATTGATAGAGGCGGCAAAAGTTAAATCGGGAACAATAACCTCATCACCCGCTTTAATATCGAATGCCGCAAGGGCCAAGTGTAAAGCAACTGTACCATTACTAACTGCTACCGGATATTGCGCTCCACAAAATTCTGCAAATTCTTTTTCAAACCGTTTTACATATGCGCCCTGCGATGAAATCCATCCGGTTTGTATGCAATCCGATAAATAAGCAAGCTCGTTGCCGTTAAGCAGCGGTTGCATAATAGGCGTGCGGTGCATACGGGAAAAACAAGCGTAATCAACTACGCAGCCGTTTTCATCAACTAAGGGAATATGTCGTATTTGAGTCGAGAGTTTGCTTTGAACAATTTCTTGTGCAGTAGTAACCGGTAAAAAAGTAAATTTTGTTTGCATTACTTTTTCTACTGACGTATCAAGTGCTGTTCCGTTTAAAATACAACGACGAATGTCTCCGTCGGTTAAAATACCCAGTAATTTATTTTTTTCGTTTATAACAAAGCAAATTCCCTGAGCATTTTTATCAATAAGCGCAAGTGCATCTTTCAGTTTAGAAGTATGCAAAAGAAGTAAATCTTTTATATCGGGGGCATGCATGTTTTAAATCTTATTTTTTTCCGCCGTAACGAGAACCGTAGTTTGTGCCGTAATTACTGCCGCCATAACCGTAACCATATCCGTAATAACCATATCCGTAACCGGCTCCGTAACGATAGCTGTATTTGGTATAGTAGTAACCCGAGCGACGGCGTTTAACCCCGTTAAGAACGTAAGCAAAGTTTTTAATTTGATTTGTTTCTACCAACTCATCAATAAAATGAACTACGGCTTTATTGGCAAATTTGGTGTTTAATACAAATAAAGAAATATCGGCATACTGCATCAAATAAATAGAGTCGCTTATTAAGCCTGCCGGAGGCGTATCAATTAAAACATAATCGTAATAGCTTTTTCCGTAGTTTATTATCTCTTTCATCTCGTTAGAGAGAACCATCTCTGAAGGATTTGGAGGGATTGGTCCGGAAAGTAGCACGTCTAATTTTTCTATTTTTGTATGGCGAATACATTCTTCTATTGTATTTTGCTTTACAACAATAGTACTGATACCGGTTTCGGCAGTCATCGCAAGGGCTTTTTGAACACGGGGTTTGTGCAAATCTAATTCTAGCAACAAAACTCTTTTGCCTGCTTTGGCTAACATGGTAGCCAAGTTAATTGAACAAAATGTTTTTCCTTCTCCAGGGGCATTAGAAGTAAGCAGAATAACTTTTGGGCCAGGCATTGTATTTAAATATTGCAGATTGGTTCGAAGGGTTCTAAAACTTTCGGCAATATGCGATTTGGGTTCTTCGTCAACCACAATTCCGACCGGGGCCATTTTTTTCACAAAAACTAGGTCACCAATTACCGGAGTAGATGTAAGTTCTTTTAATTCGAGTACGTTTTGTATAGTGGTAAAGAAGAAGAATCTAATTAAAATAATCAATACGCTTATAATTGCCCCGGCAAAAACATATTGCATAATTATTTTCTTTTTGTCGGGATAAACTTTTCCGCTTGGCCTTGGGCTTTCAATAACTTTTGTTTCAGCAAGTATAGATGCCCTGGCAATGTTAGCATTAGCTCTTTTTTGCAATAAGAAATTATATAGGCCCTCGTTAACGCCCAGCTGACGTTGTATGCCCAAAAGATCGCGTTGTTTTTGAGGAATGGTTTTAATACTAGTAATATAAGAGGCAATTTCTTGATCAATGTGGTCAATTGTTTTGTTGGTGGCAGTGCGGTTATTACTTATGTAAACCAATAAATCTGTTTTGGTTTTTTTAATGGTGTTCTCTAATTGAGTAAGTGAGAAGTTTTTTTCAGTTGCAAAATTTCTTGCTTCGTTAAGCTGCGTTTGCAAAGTATAGAGGTGTGCTGCCTCTTTTGCCAGGAATCCGTCTGCACTTCCGGTTACAAAAGCAGAGGGGGGTAAAAACTGAGGATCCTGGCCTTCAATAATGTATTTTTCAAGATCATTTGCCGCCGCTATTTGAAGATTGAATTGCACTCGCTGATTCTCAAATGCAGTTAGTTTACTATAATAATTACCTTCTTCGCGGCCTAAATCTAAAATGGCCTTGCTTGATTTGTAATTTTGCATAGTATCTTCAAAATACTTTACAATAGCAGATATGTCCGCCATCTGCTTATCGATGTATTGAATGGTGCGTTCGTTAAGTTCAATACGTGTTTTTAATGTGTTATTGATGTACACCTGGCAAAGCGTATCTAAAAAAAGTTTTGATCGCTCAATGAGATTGTCCTCATGAGATACTGTAAGTACATTAGTAAATTCGGGATTACCAATCTTTAATTTTGATTGAAAAGAAGCTACCAGCGTTTCTAATGAATGCGATAAAAACTCGTATTGAAGGTTTTTTACTTCGTTTGTATACTCTTCGGTTAGGCCAACATTTTTTGCAATGAGAAGATTAAAATTAAGGGTTATTAACTCTTTATCAAACTCTCCTCGTTTTTTTTCTTCTTTTTCGCCCTCTTTGTAACTAATTTCGTAGGATTTATTATCAAGTATTTTAAGTCCGAACTTTCTTTCATAAAACCCGGGGTTCATATTATTTACATAAACTGAAAAAGGCATTCCGGTAAATTGTTCGGCTGTTCTAACGCGGCCAACTATATAATAGGATACCTGAATTTTAGGCTTTAGTTTTCTAACCACTTCTTCAATGAGGTCATAAGATTTAATTACCCTTCCCTCATTTGAATTATCTACGTATGAGCCATATACACTTCCATAATAATCCGAATTATCGTCAATAATATTCCCCTTGTAATATTGATCGTTTGATTTTAGAAGGAGCTGAGTTACAACCTCATAGGTTTCAAATTCGCGGTAAGAAACAAAATATCCTACAAGGTAAAAAACAGGCACTAAAATAAAAGGCACGTACCAACTTTGTACGATGGTGCGCCAAATAATTTTAATGTCGTCGAACTTTAATACGGCTGTTGCCTGCTTCTTAGCCAAACCCTTTGATTTTAAGGGCGAATTTACATTATTTTATCCTAAAATTGAGCAGAATATTGGTTTTATTACTACCTTAGCGCTATAAATGAAGATACAGACAAAACACATCCTTGTTGCCGGTTTATTAGTTATTGCTTCGTATGTGGCAAACGCCGGCGCACCCCCTCCTCCTCCAGGCGGAGGTATGGCCCCTCCTTGTTGGCCACCTCCCTGTTTACCTATTGACGGAGGTATAAGTTTTTTAATTGCCGCGGCAGCTGTTTACGGCGGTAAAAAACTTTACGATTTTCAAAAGAAATCTTAGGTACCTTCGTTTCGTTTTACAGGAACGGATTTTATGCCCATTTTTGACTTTAAGAATAAGGTTTTCAGATTTTTCTTTTTTGCCACGATACTATATTTATCGTGGTTTGTGCTTTATGAATTAGTCATTAAGCCCTACACAACCATTGACGAAAAACTAATCTCGGTAATTATTTCTCAATCGGCATTTCTTTTAAAAACCTTAGGTTATACTACCTATCAGGCTGTTGAAGAAGAAGGAATACAGCTACTGGGCATAGATGGGGCCCACCCCATTTGGATTGGAAGCCCCTGTAACGCCTTTACTTTATTTGCATTTTTCTCGCTTTTTATCATTGCTTTTCCAGGGCGCGTAAAAAATAAATTATGGTTTATACCAATGGGAATTTTAATTATTCACCTAGCTAATCTTATACGGGTAATGAGCCTTACCCTTATTAATTATTACAACCCCGAGTATCTTGAATTTAATCATACCTATACATTTACCATTTTTGTGTATGGCATTATTTTTTGTTTGTGGATGTGGTGGGTTAATTTTTCACTTAAAAAGCCCGCGGCCAAATGAAACGCAAAGTTAGCATAGCTGTTTTTATTATTGCCCTTTTGGGATTGGGCTTTTTCCGCGAAATGCTTTTTGTAAACATTAACTCGGTACTTTATAATAAATACTTTCAGCCAACCGATGAGGCCCATATCTATCACCACGTATTTGCGTTTTTAACTTACTTTTCCTATAAAACATTATACATTTCCAAGTGGTTTATAACCCTTGCTTTTGTGGCGCTGTTCTGGTTTATTCAAAAAAAATTTATCTTTTATCTGTTTGCCGAAAAAAAAGCGCTTTTTTGGTTAAGTATGCTATATCTTTCTTTACTTTTACTCACAGGAATTTCATTTGGTGCAGGATGGTTATTTGGAAATTTAGAACAAGGTTACCGCTTCAGCCGTATTTTTATGGGGCTCTTGCAATCACCTGTTCCGTGTATGATGTTAATTCCGCTAACGTACTTTTATAAAAAACAAACACAGATATGAAACGCGACACTGAAATTTTTTCACTCATTAAAAAAGAAGAACAACGCCAAACCCGCGGCATTGAACTTATTGCTTCAGAAAATTACGTAAGCAATGATGTAATGAAAGCAATGGGTAGTGTGCTAACAAATAAATATGCCGAAGGGCTTCCGCACAAACGTTATTATGGCGGTTGCGAAGTGGTTGACCAGGTAGAGCAAATTGCTATTGACCGCGCCAAAAAATTATTCGGCGCCGTTTGGGCAAACGTGCAACCCCACTCAGGCGCGCAAGCTAACGCAGCTGTTATGTTGGGTTGCTTAAAACCAGGTGATACTATTTTAGGATTTAATCTTAGTCATGGCGGCCACCTAACACACGGCTCTCCTGTAAATTTTAGCGGAAAATTATATCGTGCTACTTTTTACGGAGTAGAAGAATCTACCGGACGTATTGATTACAATAAAGTAGAGGAAACCGCGCATACCGAAAAACCTAAAATGATTATTTGCGGAGCATCCGCCTATAGCCGCGATTGGGATTACGAACGCTTGCGGAAAATTGCCGATTCGGTGGGCGCACTTTTATTGGCGGACATTTCTCATCCCTCGGGTTTAATTGCTAAAGGAATTTTAAATGACCCTTTGCCGCATTGCCACATTATTACAACTACCACACATAAAACTTTGCGCGGCCCGCGCGGCGGAATGATTATGATGGGCAAAGATTTTCCGAATCCATGGGGGGAAAAAACGCTGAAAGGCGAAATTAAAATGATGAGCGCAATTTTAGACGGCGCCGTTTTTCCGGGTACGCAAGGCGGACCGCTTGAACATGTTATTGCAGCAAAAGCAATTTCTTACGGGGAAGCTTTAACCGACGAGTATTTGCATTACTGCGTACAGGTCATAAAAAACGCGCAGGCCATGGCAAAAATTTTTATGGAAAAAGGCTACAAAATTATTTCGGGCGGCACAGATAACCATTGTATGCTGATTGATTTGCGTAGTAAAAATTTAACCGGCAAAGAAGCAGAAAAGGCATTGGGCGAAGCGGATATAACCGTAAATAAAAACATGGTGCCTTTTGATGATAAATCGCCCTTTGTTACTTCGGGGATTCGCATTGGTACGCCGGCAATTACAAGCCGCGGCTTAAAAGAAAAAGATTGTGTGAAAGTTGTTGAACTCATTGACGCCGCTTTAAAAAACAAAGACAATCCTAAGGAACTTGCAAAACTAAAAAAGAAAATAAACACGTGGATGAGCAAATATCCGCTGTTTAAATCATAAAAACATATTGGACTTCTTTTTTGCCCGCAAATTGGTTGCGGGTTTTTCTTTTACACTATGCGATGACAGATAAAACTAGTGCTATAAAATTAAATCGCACCCACGCTACTTTATTGGTTTTAATTAATGCTGCTTTTATTGCCTTAATTTTATTGCTTGGCTATTTTAATCGCTTTGCCTCTGATGATTACGGGCTAATTTACATCAAGGATTCTTTTGGCACAGTGGGCGGAACTACGTTCATGTATATTAAATGGTCAACTATCTGGACAAATTTTCTTTTTGCTTTTCCGCTGATGGATTTTTTGCAAAGCAGCGGAAGCCTTGTTTGGTACACGCTACTATTGCTTGTATTCTTGTTATTTTCTGCATGCAAAATACTTTGCTTTATTTTTTCTTCTTTTCTTATAAAACTACATTGGTTTACGCTAGTAAATTATGCGCTGCTATTTTGCGCAACATTTTTCTTTCTTTCCTTTAATAAAGGAGAATCGTGGTTTTGGATTACTTGCTCGGTAGAATATTTGTTTAGCCTGGTGGTTTTATTGTTGGGAATTTGTGCTATTGTAAGTAAATCAAAAGCTATTTTCATCTATCCGGCAATTGCTTTATTTTTTACTTACGCGGGCGGTTGCGTGTTGCCGCTTGTGTTGGTTATATACACAGTATTTTTTATTTATGGATATATGTTTATTTCTAAAAAGGAAGCTGTTATTTTTAAAAGCGTTTATGCTAAAAGACTGTTTATTGCCTTCCTGTTTTTCGCTGCTTCTTCTGTTATTATGTTTTTAGGTGAGGGGAAAGAAAAACGCATGGAAACTTTGCCCGACCCGTCTTTTTTAACGGGCCTTATCATGTCGTTTAAATCTATTGGTAAAATGGTTCTTTACGATGCGCCTTATGCACTTCCTCTTTTTATTTTATTTGGTATTCCCTGGTTCTTTCTTGGAAACAAATTACGGGCCTTGGAGATACAGTTTTTTAAATCGGGCGATTTAAAAAAAATCATCCTGCGGAGTTTTTTATTGTTTTTAATTTTGCTTGGTTTAACCATCTTTCCGGCGGCCTATGTTTTGTCAGACACACCGCCTTATAGAGTGTGGACTCAGGTATATTTTGGTTTAGCAGTTCTTTGTTGTGGTGGCGGACTTATATTTGGAAATGCTTTTAATTTTTTGAGGGCCCGCGTTAGCGTACTTTTTATTTCATCCTGCATTATAGTTCTTCTGTTTATTAGTTTTACTATTTACCGGCAATTTGCCATTACTTCTTTGTATGCTAAAGCAGTAGACAAAAGAATTGAATTATTGATTAAGCTCAGAAACGAAGGAAATAAAAAACTAATTATTCTCGAAAAACTTCCTCCGGCCGGAATGCTGTACACTGCCGAAATTTCATCCGACAGCATGCATTTTAACAATGAAAATTTAAAAAAAGGGCTGAAGCTTAATTTCAATGTTAAAGTAGAATAAATTTACTTCTTGCTTAGTCCGCTAAGCCTTGTCTTAAACAAAGCGTTGGCAAATATTACCAATAAAATTAAGCCGGCACCAATATAAAAAGAGCCTCTCATTTTTTCGGTTTCGGGCCAAAGTATAAAAGCAAAAATAATTCCGTAAACAGTTTCTAAGTTTACAGTTAGCGTTACGGTGTACGGGCTCAATTTTTTAAGTAAATTTACACTTGCTACAAACGGAAAAGCTGTTCCTATCACACAAAAAATACTAAGAAAAAAATAATCCTTACCCGATACAGTGAAAAATGCCTCATCAAATCCTCCGGCAAAAAGTAAATAAATAGTGAGGCTGACTAAGCCGCCGGTTAATTCGTAAAATGTAATTACGGGCGATTCCATTTTTCTAACCAATAATCCGTTCCAAACAGTAAATAAAGAAGAGGTGAAAGCGGCGAGTATTCCGAAAATAATACCTAAATAATACTCAGTCTCTATCGAGAAAATCATGTAAATCGCTCCTATGATAATTAAACCAAAAATCATTTCGTAGGCATAAAATTTACGCTTGTAAAAAATTGGTTCTATAATAGAAGTAAAAAGTGTTCCGGTTGAAAAGGCCACCAACGTAATAGATACGTTAGAAATTTTAATGGCATAATAAAAACAAAACCAATGAAAAGATATAATACAGCCGATGCCTAATAAAGTCACTAAATTTCTTTTGGAAACCTTTAAAGGAGTTTTTTGCCAGGCAAAATACAAGGCCAAAACAACCAGTGTAATGAAAATACGGAACCAAACCAGTTGAAAAGCTTGTAAAGAGATGGCTTTTCCGAATATCGGGCTCCACCCCCAGATAAATACAATGAAGTGAAGCAGCAGATGTTGGCGGGAAAGGTTGTTTTTCAAGAAAAAATTATTGCACGAAATTAATTGTAATTTTGAGACGAAGATGGATAATGAACTTATTTATTTAGACTATAATGCAACAACCCCGGTTGATGCCATTGTTTTGGAGGCCATGCTACCTTACTTTACGCGCTATTATGGTAACGCCGCCAGCAAAACCCATCCAGCAGGATGGCAGGCCGAAGCTGCGGTAGACAAAGCAAGGCAACAGGTAGCTGATTTAATATCAGCCACCGCCGACGAAATTATTTTTACGTCCGGCTCTACCGAAAGTTGCAACCTTGCCATAAAAGGCGTTTTTGAAAAATATCAAAGTAAAGGAAACCATATTATTACCGTTGGTACCGAGCATAAAGCAGTTTTAGATGTTTGCACATCTTTAGAAAAAAAAGGAGCAATGGTAACTTACCTTCCCGTTTCGCCGGAAGGGCTTATTGATTTGGATGAATTAAAAAAATCGATTAGCGATAAAACCATTTTGGTTTGCGTAATGCTAGCCAATAACGAAACCGGAGTAATACAGCCCATCGAAGAAATTTCGAAAATTGCACATGCGCATAACTCAATTGTTTTTTGCGATGCTACCCAAGCCGCAGGAAAAACTGCCATTGACGTAAACGAAATGGGCATAGATTTGCTCTGCCTTTCTGCACATAAATTTTACGGGCCAAAAGGTGCAGGCGCTCTTTTTGTAAGAAGAAAAAATCCACGCGTAAGTTTACAAGCACAAATAGAAGGCGGGGGACATGAAAAAGGTTTGCGCTCGGGCACGCTTAACGTACCGGGCATTGTTGGCCTTGGCAAAGCCTGCGAAATGGCAAAAACTGAAATGTGGGATAACAACACAAAGGTTTCTGCTCTGCGGGCAAAACTTGAACATCACCTGCTTGATTTACCAATGATGCGTATTAATGGCAGTACAAAATATCGTTTATACAATACCGCCAATCTTTGCTTCGCGGGAATTAGCAGCGTTGAAATTATTCCTAAAATAAATTCTAAAATTTGTATTTCGTCAGGGTCCGCATGCACTTCTGCTTTAATGCAACCATCGCATGTGCTGAAAGCTATGGGGTTAAGTGATGAAGATTCCTATTCTTCTATTCGTTTTAGTTTGGGAAAATATACTACAGAAAAAGAAATTGACGAAACAATTGCCTTATTAAAAAAAGTAATCGCCGCTAAATAACTTACTCTTCGTCGTCTTTAACCCCCATTGCCTGCTTTAGTTTTTTTACAAACTGATCCTTTTTTGTTGGACTGCAGGGTGTAAACTGATATGACGGCCCGTCTTTCACATCCATTTTTCGATCCTTTGATTTTAACTCCCCGATTATTTTATTGAACTCCGCATTACTGGAAACGGCGCTCATCACTCCGCGGAAATAACTAAAATAATACCACGTTGTAGGATCCATTTCAAAATAAATATCGATTACATCTCCGTTCTTTTGCTTTTTAATTTGTATCAAGCCCGGGGTGTAGCGATAAATTTCGCTCTTTAAAATATTAGCAATTCCGATATCTCCTACTGATACAAACGATTTTAATTTGGGGCTGTAAATCATTTGTACATCGCTAATAAAAATAGTCTTCTCTATTTCATCGGGAAATCTTTTGTAATTACCATATAAGTTTAATTCAGATAAAGCTTTGTCGCCACGCTCTTTCCCCAAAATTTCTATCATACCTTTTTCAAAGGTTTTGCGGCTGAAATCGGTTGGGGTAAGTGTATTGAAAAGTAATTCGAAATCAGCAGCCATTTTTTTAATGGCGCTCTTTTCAAAGAAGAAATCAAGCACCATCATTAAATCAAACTTGGTTGAATCGTTAATGGTATTTTGCCGCACATTACCTACAGTAGTAACTTTCATTTGGCCAAAATCTGCGCCTATATCCAGCTTGCCTTCACCATAAACCTGACAGTTTGCAGTACCTAAACTTAAATAATTTCCGGGAAGAGATGGCTCCACTAATTTTTCTTTATTAGAGATGCGATACTCTTTTTCATCTGTATCATATCCTAAAAATCCGTCAACCATTAAAACATCCTTATCATTTTTCCCACTGATACGTTGCGATAAGAAAGAAGAATAAACCATGTTGCTGTCTGGCGAATAAATAATTCCGCAAGCAACCGGCACGCCCGCCATATCTTTTGGTGTTTTAGGAATAGGAATTAAAATTTCTTTAGGGTCAATTTCTCCTTCAAATTTCAGATACGATTTTCCGATACTGCAGGAGTGAACAATACGCGTACCCCCATCGTAATATAAAAACTGATTGCTGGCTTTTAAATAAACTTTTCCTGCAAAACTAAAGTAGTCGTTAAACTTAAAGTTTTCCTTTTCAGGTATGCTACCTTCAGAAACCGTTTGACCGGAAGTATCGGGATAAATTTTTGCCAGGCGGATATTATAGGGCTTGTCGTTTTCATCCAGATAGGTGTAATCTCCTTGTGCTAAATAAGATTTTCGGCCAAATACACTCGCTTTTACATTTTTTACGGTATGGTATTTTGTAACCGTATTGGCTCTTAGAATCGCATTTTTTAAAGTGTCCATTACTGCGTTCTTGTAAATGGTTATTTTTCCGCTATCGGGATAAATTCGTGCATCCGCAATATTAATGAAAGGCACGTTCATACAATTAATAATATACTTGCGTAAATTATATCTTGCAGCCGGTGCAAAAAAGCTCAATGAATCCTGGCCTTTTTTTATGGAAATAAATTGCGGCGCCTCTAACGCTACGTCTTCACTCTCAGCTTGTTCTAAATTAATTTTTTTGTTCTCATCGCCCAACACAATACTTTCCTGATCCATAAACCATTTAAATCGGTCCATATAACTTATGTAATCGTTTTTTGGAAAACGAACCACCGATCCGGAACCGTTTGTAACGAAAGTACCGCTGCGATTTACAAAATCAATAATTGCGTTTACGTTATCGGTAGCAAAAGTAAATCCTTCATCATCCATGGCCTTCAAATGAAAATCAGCTGTATCTGCAAAAAACTTTTGTTGTTTAAATAAAATATCGTGCGAAATTAAATCGGCCTTTTCAAAATCTGCTTTACCCCTGCCTCGTAATTCGTTAATGGTTAAATCATACCTGCCCCTAAAATCAACTTTTTTGTTGTACGAGGTGAATGGGGTGTCTGTATTATACGCCTGCATTAAATCTTGCTTGGGCGTCCAGTGTATGTACACCTTATCGCCATGCGCTTGCGGAAACTCTATTGGATTTTCTTGTTCTTTTACATCAAATGTATTGGCAATACCGTTTACCGAATCGGGGAAGAAAATAAAATCATCACCATGTGTTAGCGACGGCCCAAATGTAATATCACCGCCACCACGTAAGCCTTTATTGCTTAAACGTATTTCGTTATCAAATTTTCCTTTTACTCCATAGGAGTTAAATCCGCCGGCAGGAGTTTTGCGTATAAAGCCCAACGAATAATCTTTTTGTAATGTAATGGTATCCCTAAAGACAGGAAAAATTCCTGCCGAAGAAAACTCTCCTTTAAACCGTAGGGCACTATTTTCAAAATTGTCCAAACTGTCAATAGTAAAAGGGTCTAACTTAAAATAAAAATTGTCGCGGTTATAAACTCCTTTTTGGATTGATTTTTTATCGTAGTAGGCATACGACTCCTTGAAGCTCTTAAATATTGGATACTGTGGCATTTTTATATAACCGGCATGATTTTTTGGATGATCCACATCCAGCTCTCCCGAAATATTTTCAATTACTGTTTGTACTCGCTTAAACGGCACACTTCCGTCCGGCTCGGCTTGTAGTGCGCTTACATAAATACGAAGCGAATCGATGAGCTTCATGTTAATCTTATTCTGATCATAATCGTAAGCAAATTCTTTTCCGTGAAATTCAAATTTACCCGAGGCTACCGCTCCGCTAAATGTAAAACTTCTTCCTTTTTTAAGTGTTACTTCCTGTTTTGCAGGGAACACGAATACTTTTTGTGTATCGCTGATTAAAATTTGCTTTACACCACGTATGTGCATATCAAAATTGTTATTGAGCAAATTTATGGTTGCATTATACGCGCCCGGGAATACAGAATGAAAAGTAAGAATGTCGTAATCGGTAAGTTTTCTGGCTGCCTTAATATATTTAAACAATTTTTCCTTTACGGTTACTTCATCCGTTTCAACATTATAATTAATAACGCCGAAGGTTGCAATTTTTACAAGTACGGGGCGCAAGTCAACTGCCGTCCATTTCATGTACTTGGCCAATTCAACCGCGTTAAAAGTTAACTGCTTGTTGTTGTATTCGTAAAACTGATTAATTTTTATAATAGGGTTTACATCATTCCCCTCTCCTTTAATTGTTGAGAAACGATCCATTGTAAAAAAATCTTGGCTCTCAAAATACGCCTGTCCCTGTAAGTTGGCTGCCAAAAACCCAATATCAATTTTTGGTGAATCAATTTTCCAGGTAAGCTCTTCAAAATACATATCTACTTTGTGATACGAATCTGAGAATGGTGTTTTTTGTAATCCTTCATCGGTACGTATTAAAGAAACTTTTCGCTGCTCGGCAATATATTTAAAGTTACATCCCGGGTGATACATAGAATCTTTCTCTAAATAAAACTTTACTCCTGCATTATCAGCAGTTATCTTTTCGGCATTCATCGTAAAATTACGGGCTGATACAACTAAAAACTTTTGATTATTGCGTTTAATAATAATTTTTGCCGGGTTTTTTACATCGCCGCTCCCTACAAACTGCGCGCCGCGCATCGAAAAACCTCCATCGTAATAAACGTCTTTAATCACACTTTTTATTTCCAATCGTTTAGTATAGGTATCAAACCGCGGATAAGTTAGCTTACCATCATTCTGCGAAATAATTTTATCAGTCAATTTTCCCTTTTGCGGTTTATCAAAATATTGAGGGTCATAAAACATAACCGAATCCGAAACATATCCACCGGTTTTACAATCGATAATATATTTTTTTATGGTAGCGTTAACATCATCGCCAAGGCCTGTGCGCTTCCAGCTTACTTTGCCGCCTTTGCCATAAAATTTTCCGGAGGTGGGATAATACGTTCCCAGCGTATTCTCAATGGCAATCGAATCGAAGCGGGGGTTTCTGCCGTTAAGTGTAAATTCCTGAAACACCAATTTTGGCAAGCTGTCATAATCAAATTTATAAACCGACTCGGCAGTGTACCACTCAAAACTGGGCGATTTAAAAAACACACCACCCTCAAAAAGGTTAACACTCATGTCTAAAAAATTGTCGACCGGCTTAGGGTTTTTGTTTTTTAATACTTTATCTAAAACCACTTGCCAGCTTTCAAAATTATCGTAATCCTGTTTAGAGCGAATGAAATTTGCTACCGCCAATAAATAATTTTGAAAATAGGGGTAGGGTTTTAATTTTTTTTCCAGCATTCCGTTACAAGTGCCGTACACATAATCTTTATACCCTTTTGCAAAAGCAGCACTCTGCCAGAATTTTTTAAAATTATCTACAAACTTTGCCGCGTCTTCTTTATTTGCAGAGCCTTCCTGAAAATACGCGTCGAGTTCTTTAATGAACTTTAAGGTATCTGTTGAAAAAGAAGTTACTTTTTGCGAAAATGCAGAAATAGATAAAAAGAAAAGTACCAGTAAAAGAATGCGTCTCATAGGATCTTGTTGTTTGGCTTAAAAGTACAAGGTTTTTAGCCTGAGAAAACCGATGTTAGCCCTTTTTTAATAACAAGAAGCGGCCTATTGTTGAAACGCTAAATTTTGACAATTATTTTACCTCTATCTCATCTATAAAGATGAAAGAATCTCCGCCTTTGCCGGGGTGCCAATCGGGAAGCTTGCCATACTGTTGTAAAACGATTTTTACAAAGCGTGCCTTTATGGGTAAAAGTGGAATAACACTCAAAATTTGCTTTTGGGAATCCATGCTATCTGCGGCAATTACATTTATCACGTTAGCTGCGGGTTTAAAATTTGCGCCATCTGCCGATACGAAAAATTCCACTTTTTTAGGATATACAATCCAGGCCCTTGTATCCTGCAAAACAGAAACGCCGAAAGAGCCAATGTTTGTTTCCTTACCCAGATCTAAAGTTATCTCCACATCCTTTCCTTGAAAGCCTTGCCAAAAACCCTTGCGCCAATTTTCATCGCCTTTAATGCCATCCATTAAAGCTTCATCTCCCCCTGCTGTATATTGCTTGTTGTATTTGTAATTATAGGAAACTTTCCAGTCGGGATGCTTCATTTTGTAAAATGTTCCTTCCGACAAAGCGCTGCTGTCTTGCCCTCGCACAACAAATGTTTTGATGCTTGATGTATTTTTGAGCGAAAAATATTTTTGGTAAATTTTATACGGCTCATTGTTTACCGAGTAATAAGTTTTGTTTAAAATGTTATCTGTTTCGATTTTTACGGTTGTTGAATCTTTAAAAATCATTTCAGCGTTAATTACAGGGGCTGCTACTAATTTTTGCATGGCCCCTAATAAATTCTTTCTTTTTCCGAATGTAGATTTGCCCGGGTCAGAAGTTAAATTCATCTGAAAAATACCTCCGCCCATAATATCTTCGTGATGAAGCGTAGTAAGTTGCGACTGAAACTGGTTTGTACTTAAACTCACTGAGCCCACATAAAAATCGCCCGGCTTATCGCGCAAAGTTTTTATCAAAAATGTTTTCCCGTTTTCTAAATTAATTTCTACTGTGTCAAACAAACAAGTTCCTATTGCATACTGCGGCATGCCCGGTGTTACGGGATAAAAGCCCATGCTGCTTAAAACGTACCAGGCGCTCATTTGCCCGCAATCTTCATTGCCGCACAATCCATCAGGCTTTGGTTTATATAAATCGTGCAAAATTTTACTTACCAGCTTCTCGGTTTTTTGCGGAGCGTTTACATAATTGTACAAATACGCCATGTGGTGACTCGGCTCGTTTCCCTGGGCGTATTGACCAATTAGCCCCGTAATATCTGCTTGTTCTCGCCCGCTGGTTTTACTGTCGGTAGTAAAAAGCTCATCCAGTTTTTCTTCAAACTTTTTTTCACCTCCGCTTTCCTGAATTAATCCGGCAATGTTTTGCGGCACAAAAAACGAATATTGCCAGCTGTTTGCTTCGGTAAAATGGTTGTTTACTTCTTTTGCGTCGAACGGAGAATACCAGCCGCCGTTAAAACGCGGGCGCATATTTCCACTCTGAGGATCGTATAAATTTATCCAGTTTTTAGAGCGCCTCATGTATTCGCTATAAATGTTTTGCTTCCCGGCCGTTTTTGCAATCTGCGCAATGCACCAATCATCGTACGCGTACTCTAAAGTTTTAGAAACACTTTCGGGTTCGTCTTCCACACTTAAATATCCCTTTTGCGCGTATTTTTTTATTCCGAATTTTTCTATGTTCGAACTTTTTATCAATGCATTTAAAGCCGCAAGTGTATCAAAATTATTAATTCCTTTTAGCAAAGCATCTGCAATTACAGAGGCCGAATGATACCCAATCATGCAATAGGTTTCGTTGCCGGCAAGTTCCCACATGGGCATCAAGCCAAACTCGTTATACATAGCTAAAAAAGAATTTATAAAATCGTTTGTGCGTTTTTGTTCAATGATGGTAAAAAGCGGATGCAATCCACGAAATGTGTCCCACAAGGAAAAAACCGTATAATGATCATGCTTGCCCTGATGGATTTTTAAATCGTTACCGCGGTAACGCATATCAACATCCGAGTTAATACTCGGGTGAATCATACAATGGTAAAGGGCAGTATAAAAATTTTCTTTATCGGTTATGTTTTTTGTTTTGACTTCAATCTTGCTCAATTCTTTATTCCACGCAGCTGCCGCTTCTTTTTTTACTTTCTCAAAATCCCAATGAGGAAGTTCCGCTTCCATGTTTTTTTTCGCGCCCTCGTAATCTACCGACGAGATTGAAACTTTTACATAAATACTTTCGCCTTTTTTTACATTAAAGTTCCAATTGCCACCAATTGTTAGATTTGTATTTGGGTGTCCATCAAAACTCTGCACGTTAGTCCTGTCTCCATCAATATACGGCTTTGAAAATTCGATTCTGAAATAAACAATTTGTTCTTTTGCCCATCCTTCGCTCTTTCTAAATCCTTCTACCGTTTTATTGTTAGAAGAAGGTTTTATGTTTCCTTCTATTAATTTATCCCTGTGATTCAGATCAATAATAATATTTGCCTTCCCCGCCTTATTAAAAGTGTACTTATGAAAGCCAATTCTCCTTGTTACTGTAAGTTCAACGTTAATATTGTCATCGTTTAATTTCACGGCATAATATCCCGGGCTGGCTTTTTCGCTTTTATGAGAAAACTTAGATGAATGTTTTTTTGGATCGTGACTGGATGCGCCCATCATTGGCATCAACAAAATATCTCCGTAATCGCTAACGCCCGTACCGCTTAAATGCGTGTGCGAAAAGCCATATATTAACGAGTCGCTGTAATGATAGCCACCGCAACCGTCCCAACTTCCGTCGTTGCGTGTATCGGGGCTTAATTGCACCATTCCAAATGGAACCACCGCTCCCGGAAAAGTATGTCCGTGGCCACCCGTGCCAACCATTGGTTTTACATATTGGGTATAATCTTGCGCAAGTATGCCAAGAGTATAGAAGCAAGACGCTAGAATGAAAATGAGTTTACGCATATAGGGTTTGAAGATGGCTAAATTATGGTTTTTAGGCAAACAGCCTTGTTAAATTGATTAGGTTTTGGGCTTATTTTGGCTTGGTATTTGCTACTTTAGCAATCGCTCTTACATTTGCATAACAATCACACTATGAAAAAATTCTTAAGCGGAAAAGCATTCAAGTTCATCGCCTTAGCGGGCATAGCCCTCCTGTTCTTCTGGCTAACACCCTCTTGCCTCAGTAAAATGGCGCAGGGCATTGTTTTAGGCACGCTTTTTATATTGGTAAATGCCTCCGGTTTCATCAGTCGTTTTCCAATATTAACGCACATACCCCGTATTTTGGTGGGCGGACTATTTATTTTTTCGGGATTCATAAAATCTAACGATGCACTTGGTTTTTCTTATAAGCTGGAAGAATATTTTGAAGTTTTTAAAGCCGATACCGGCCTTGCCATGTTTGAATGGTTTGCGCACATCTCTCTTCCTTTAGCAATTGTTATTTGCGTCAGCGAAGTCGCGCTCGGATTTATGTTATTAATTGGTTTTAAGCGTGAGCTTACTTTATGGTTGTTACTGGGGCAAATTGTGTTTTTTACTTTCTTAACTTTTTATTCGGCCTGCTACAACAAAGTTACCGGTTGCGGTTGCTTTGGCGATTTTATAAAACTTGCTCCCTGGGAAAGTTTTTGGAAAGATATTGCCTTGCTGATTTTAATTACAATGTTGTTTTCGGGTAAAGACAATATCAATCCAATATTTAATCCGCTAATGAGCAACATTGCAACAATCATTGCTATTGTTGCTTCTATCTGGTTTCCTATTCACTGCTACCAAAATTTACCGATGCTCGATTTTCGTGCCTACGCTCCGGGGCTAAGTATTTGCGAAGGAATGAAGCCGGGAGCCAATTACAAACCCGCCGTTTACGAATCGCGTTTTATTTATAAAAATATTCAATCGGGAGATACCACCGAGTTTACCGATAAAAATTATCCCTGGCAAGATACACTGCATTGGGTGTTACATCGCGCGCTTGGTTCTGTAATGGTTGCTAAAGGAGTTGACGAAGCAAAAATTACCGATTTCAGCATCAGTGATTTGGATGGCAATTCGGTTACCGACACCATTCTCCACAATAAAAATTACAATTTCTATTTGATTTGTTACGATTTAACGAAAACCAATCAGGATCCGAAACTAATGGCGCAGATAAATGATTTTTACACTTTGTGTGAGAAAGAAAAAATTAATTTCATTGCACTTACTTCTTCAAGCGCTGATGAGATCAGTAAATTTAAACACGCGCACAATGCCATGTATGATTTTTATAATATGGACGGCATAGTTCTAAAAACCATGATCCGCAGCAACCCCGGCCTAATGCTGATGAAAGATTGTAAAGTAATTAAAAACTGGCATCATAATAACTGGCCCGTGTATAGTGATGTGAAAAACAATTTTATGAAATGATAATCTTGTCGCACCGAGCGTAGTCGGGGTGCTTGTATAATGCTTAACAAAAAAAATGAAAGTAGAAATATTAAACACTCAGCAAATACAGCAAAAGCTTAACCGCCTTGCTTACGAAATTTACGAGCATACCCTCGAAGAAAAAGAAGTGATGCTTGCCGGCATAGAAGGCAATGGTTACTTGGTTGCCAAAAAATTAAGTGCGCTTCTTAAAAAAACATCGGGACAAGAAATTACATTAGGTAAAATCACCCTCGATAAAAAAAATCCTTTAGCCACCGATCCAAAAATAGATTTTGAGGAAAAAGATTATAAAAACAAAGTAGTTATTGTGGTTGACGATGTGCTTAACAGCGGCAAAACTCTAATTTACGCGGTGCAATTATTTTTAAATCAACCGGTAAAAAAACTACATACTGTTGTGTTGGTCGACCGCAGTCATACCCGCTATCCGGTTAAAGCGGATTTTGTGGGATTGTCTCTTTCAACAACTTTACAAGAGCACATCATTGCCGACCTCAGCCTTAGCGGTAAAGAAACGGTTTATTTAGAGTGATTCAGCAACCACTCTTCCCTTAACTGCTTACTTGTTTTTTTATGTCCATCATGGCTCCAGCCGGGCGGGCCAAATACGTACATAAATTTGTGCTTTATGTTAGGACTTTTACCTACATCTTTAAGAATATTTTTCCATTCATGAAAAACTACATTTACCGGGTGGTGCGAATCAATGTTTTCGGTTAAGCCATAGCGCACCTTTTCTTTTTCATCTTCCGCCACAAAAGTTCCGAAGAGTTTATCCCAAATAATAAAAACCATCCCCATGTTTTTATCTAAGTACAAAGCATTGCTTGCATGATGCACGCGGTGATGGCTTGGTGTTGACATAAACCATTCTAAAAATCCGAGGTTGTTAATGTATTTGGTGTGAATGATAATTCCGTAAATCTGCGTGGCGGAGTACATAAACATAATGTCCTTTCCATCAAACCCAATTAAAGAAAGTGGAATAAAATACGCAAATCTGTACAAGGGCTGAAAAACCGAAGAGCGAAACCCCACTGTTAAATTAAATTCTTCTGAAGAGTGATGTGTAATGTGTACGGCCCAGAAAAAACGCACGTAATGATCCACATAATGCAAAAGATAAAACATAAAATCTTGTGTTATCAAAAGCACGCTCCAATACAACCATTTATTTTCTAACTGAAAAAGTTTAAATTGAAAAAAATAATTCAGCACAAGCAAACAAACGCCTCGCATTAAAATATCCAGCCCCATGTTAAGCAACATCAGGTAAATATTTTCTACCGTTCCTCTTTTGCTGTACTCATTATGCTTTCGCAGATTACTGAAAATAATTTCGGCGCCAATTACAATTACGTAAACGGGTGTAGAAATTAAAACCAATAAAGCCTCGCGGAATTCGTTAAACATAGTGCAAAAGTACAAAACATCGGTAAACAAAACCTCCCCTAAAAAGGGGAGGTCAAAAAACTTTATCTTAAATTTTATTTAATTAACTGCACATACCCTTTATAGGTTTTAGAAACACCCTTTACATCGGTAGTACTAACCAAGTAGTAATAGGTTCCATCGGATGCATGTTTCCCGCTACCCTGAATAGTTCCGTCCCAAAATCCTCCAAGGCCGTTCCATCCGTTAATTTTTAATCCCCAACGGTCATATATATCGCAGCTTAAATCGCGTATGCCTTCTGTTTTAATTGAGAAAACATCGTTAATCCCGTCGCCATTAGGTGTAAACACGTTTGGTATAGTTACCATTACTCCGTTTAAAACATCCAAACAAAGTGTGCTCGAGTCTTTACAACCTGTTTGTGTTGATACAACAATCAGTTGCGGGCAATAAGTTCCTGCGTTTACATAATTATGACTTGGAACCGCGAGCCCCGAAGTATTACTTCCCGAACTTGCATCATCAAAAGTCCAGGCGTATAGATAAAACGGGTATTGCTGGGTTGGTGTAAACACAACAGTTTGTCCCGGCAAAATATTTCCTGTTGTTGGATTAGTGGTAAACACCGCGCTTGGCCCGGCAACAACAATTACTTTAATAGAATCTAAAGGCGCTGCACATGAGCCTAACTGCTGCGTTACATAATAGGTTGTTACGCCTAAAATATTTGTTGGAGGCACAATAGTTGAATCTAAAATACTTGATCCGTTGTTAACCCAGTATACTAATCCTCCGCTAACTGATGGGCTTTCGTGTAAAGGCGTCGCAATCTGATACAAGCAATAGTAAAGTGTATCCGGATTAATTATTAACGCAGGAGGTGTTGGATTAACTGTAATGGCAATTGTCTCGCTTGCAACACACCCGTTGTTATCGCCCGTTAAAGTATAAGTTGTGTTTACGGTTGGAGAAACGTTAACCGAATACGTGTTGACGCTTCCGGCATTTGCGCTCCAAGTATAGCTTGTTGCCCCAAGGCCCGTTAATAAAGTGCCGGACCCCATACAAACTTGCGGCGGCGATGCGATAATTGATATTGTTGGTGTTGGATTTACCGTGATACTAATTACCTGGGTAGAAACACATCCGCCATTATCTCCTGTTAAAGTATACGTATCATTTGCTATTGGAGAAACAGAAACCGTAGACGTATTTACACTTCCCGCATTAGCGCTCCAGGTGTATGACGTTGCGCCCATTCCTGTTAAAACAAAACTTTGTCCAATACAAATTGCAGCCGGCGTTGCGGTAATAGTTAATGTTGGCGGCGCATTTACCACAACCGAAACTGTTTGTGTTGCAGTACAGCCTGCGTTGTCGCCGGTTACGGTATAAGTAGTATTTGTTATTGGCGAAACAGAAACTGTAGCTGTAGTTGCGCTTCCGGCATTAGCATCCCAGGTATAAGATGTTGCGCCGCCCGCTGTAAGCACAACGCTTTGTCCCACACAAATTACAGTTGGAGTTGAAGCTGCTGTTACGGTTGGGGCTGCATTTACATTTACCGATATCGTTTCTGTGCCTATACATCCACTGTTATCGCCGGTTACTGTGTATATAGTATTTGTTATTGGAGAAACTGATGCGGTCGAAGTTGTTACACTTCCTGCATTTGCACTCCAGGTATAAGTTGTTGCGCCGCTTGCTGTAAGTACCGCGTTTTGTCCCGAACAAATTACTGTTGGTGTTGAAGTTATTGTGAGCGACGGACTTGTGCCAACAGCAATTGAAATTACTTGCGTAGAAACACACCCGCCATTATCTCCTGTTAAAGTATACGTTGTATTTGTTATTGGAGAAACAGAAACCGTAGAAGTATTTACACTGCCCGCATTGGCACTCCAAGTGTACGATGTTGCGCCGCTTCCGGTAAGTACGGTGCTTTGCCCCACACATATTGATCCGGGAGTAGCGTTGATAGTTAATGTTGGTGCAACATTTACAACAACCGAAACAGTTTGAGTTCCTGTACATCCGCTATTATCGCCCGTTACTGTGTATGTAGTATTTGTTATTGGAGAAACTGATGCGGTTGAAGTTGTTACACTTCCTGCATTTGCACTCCACGTATAAGTTGTTGCGCCGTTAGCAGTAAGCACAACGTTTTGCCCCGAACAGATTACAGTTGGTGTTGCTGTAACTGTAAGTGTTGGAGGAGTATTAACTGTAATTGAAATTACCTGAGTAGAAACACATCCGCCGTTATCTCCCGTTAAAGTATACGTTGTATTTATTATTGGAGAAACAGAAACCGTTGTAGTGTTTACTCCGCCTGCGTTAGCGCTCCACGTATAAGTTGTAGCGCCCATTCCTGTTAACAAAGTGCTTTGTCCCACACAAATTGATGCGGGTGTGGCGGTAATAGTTAAAGTTGGAGGCGCTGTAACCACAACCGAAATTGTTTGTGTGGATGTACAACCCGCATTATCTCCTGTAACCGTATACGTTGTATTTGTTATTGGAGAAACGGAAGCCGTTGAAGTGGTAACGCTTCCGGCGCCCGCATCCCAAGTATAAGATGTTGCGCCGCTTGCTGTAAGCACAGCGCTTTGTCCTGCACAAATTACAGTTGGTGTTGCCGTTGTTGTTAATGATGGCGCCGTATTTACATTTATTGAAACAGTTTGTGTAGAAGTACACGTTCCGTTAGCACCGGTTACTGTATATATAGTATTTGTTATTGGAGAAACTGATGCTGTAGATGTTGTAACACTTCCGGCATTAGCGCTCCAGGTATAAGTTGTTGCGCCGCTACTTGTAAGTACTACGCTTTGTCCTGCACAAATTACAGTTGGTGTTGCCGTTGTTGTAAGCGTTGGAGCTGTATTAACTGCAACAGCAACTGTTTGCGTAGATATGCAAGTTCCGTTAGCGCCCGTTACTGTATATGTTGTATTTGTTATTGGAGAAACAGAAGCTGTAGCAGTAGTAACACTTCCTGCGTTCGCGCTCCAAGTATAAGTTACTGCTCCGCTCGAAGTAAGCACTGCGCTTTGTCCTGCACAAATTACTGTAGGCGTTGCTGTTGTTGTTAGTGTTGGAGCCGTATTTACATTTACCGAAACAGTTTGTGTGGAAGTACATGTTCCGTTAGCGCCCGTTACGGTATACGTTGTATTTGTTATTGGAGAAACTGAAGCTGTTGAGGTTGTTACACTTCCTGCGTTTGCACTCCAAGTATACGTTGTTGCACCGCTCGAAGTAAGTACCGCATTTTGGCCTGAACAAATTACTGTGGGCGTTGCAGTAGTTGTTAATGTTGGAGCCGTATTAACTGCAACAGCAACTGTTTGTGTTGAAATACAGGTTCCGTTAGCGCCCGTTACTGTATAAGTGGTATTTGTTATTGGAGAAACTGAAGCTGTAGCAGTAGTAACACTTCCCGCATTGGCACTCCATGTATAAGTTGTTGCGTTGCCACCGGTAAGCACAGCACTTTGTCCTGCACAAATTACAGTAGGACTTGCAACAGCGGTAACAACCGGCGCGTTTAAAACGGTAACAATAACCGGGGCACGGTAAGTGCCGGGGCAAGTTCCTGCATAATATGTATAAGTTCCAACAGCTAAGGGACCTACTACGTATGGATTTCCGGTAAAAACAACTGCACCACCAACCGATGTGTTATACCAATCAATTACAAGTCCGCCCGGGGGTGTTCCTCCAATGGTAACAGAAAGTGATGCGGTGCTGCCCGCGCAAATTGTATAGTTTGTTGTTGTTAAATAAAAATTTGTGAGTACTCCGGTTGACCCAGCCCCGCCTGAAGTCGCTCCGTTAGGGCCAAACTTTTGTGCAATACGCGTGTTGTTTCCGCCGCCAAGTACACAAATTCCATTTGCGCCGCCGGCAACATTATTTGTAACTACGTTAGAAGTTGCCACATAACCGCCGCCGCCGCCGCCGCCCGGACCAAAATTTTGAGAGGTGGAAATACAATGATATTGATAGTTTCCACCTTTTCCTCCAGTTGCAGAAATAGGTGTAGCGTTTGTAAGCGTAATTGCTCCAACCGAATTTACAAAAACTGCGCCGCCGCCGCCGCCGCCGCCTGCGCCGTCATCACCACATTTACCAAATGTTGCATTCCAATTAGTGTTTAACGCCGCTGCGCCATTGGCAAGAATTTGCCCAGCACCCGTAACTGTTCCATAACTCATCAGGTAAATAATTCCGCCTCCGTTTGCTCCTGAACTTCCGTTACCATCGTTATCATCTCCGGCGCCACCGCCGCCGCCCATAAATATTTTACCGGTAGTATAATTCAAAGGAACTCCGCCCCATCCGCCATCGTTATGCCTGTCATCGCCTCCCCATATACCTGCTGCTCCCGGACCATTAACAGTTGGGTCTGCACTAGCGCTACTGTTATTTGAAAATGCGTACCCGCCACGCCCGCCACCCGAAGAGGCGGTTGGCCTGAAGCTTCCGTTTACGCCGGGCCATGCCGGTTCTTTGCTCCACGATGTTACAAATGTTGCTACACTGTTATCGGGATTTCCCATTCCGTTCCAGTTTGCAATAACTCCGCCATTCGATCCACCGCCGCCACCGCAATTCATCCCATTGCCCCCGCCGCCGCCATTGGCAACATTTGCTTTACATAATGAACCCGAAAATGTATTATGATAATATGTTGTATCACCAACAATACTCTCTCCTTTAACCGCGCCGTTATCTGGCCACCACGAACCGGTATTTGAAGCGCCATATCCAACACTTGATTTTCTCATGCCCCCTCTGTATCCTTGTCCCGAAACATCTATAGAAGCACCTGCATTAATAATAGTATTTCCTTGAACTTCAATTGCTACTACACCGCCGCTTGTTCCATTCCAAGCATTACCAACTACTGTTCCGGGTGCTGTAATTGTTAAACTTGTGTAACGTGGCACACGGAATACCTGTGCTTTTTTAACACCTGTGTAGCTAAATTTTAACGGACACTCTATATCAATATTTATTCCACCCGAAACTGCAATTACCTCAGCAAACTCATTATTTCCAACGTTGTTATAGTTAACAATTCTTCCATAGCTGGTATCATTAGGTAGGGAGTTGTTGTTATTAAAAGGATCAGTATACCCTGTAATATCTGCACCATACATTTGTATGATATAAATTAAATCTCCGGGAACTATGCCTGCTGTGGTAACAACTTTTACAGTGGTTGCCCCCGCGACTGCGTTTGCCGTAAGCCTTGTAAATACCGGATTAACGATTGTGCCTGCCACATTAATATTTCCGGGCCCGTCTTTTCCTTGCTGGGCATTAACTGTAATGTACAAAAACTGACAAAGGGCAAAAATACCCGCTGAAAAAAGTTTAGCCTTTTTCATAGTAATAGATTAGATAGATTTATGTGCTAATATAGTGGATTTGCCTGAATTTTAAACAGGTAAATCCCGTTTTTTACACAAGCGGTTGTACCTGTTTTCGACAAAAGCAGGCTGTCAATTTGTTTTTGCACCATTTTTGGGGTTAAAGGGTAGGCATGAATGTCATTAGACAGTAAAATGTATCGGGCATTTTTAACAATTGGGTACTGATAAACAGCCTTTTTATCAATTAAATGCGGCACAAACATGCTTTGAGCGCTAACAACAGCACCTTTTGGAATTGTTTGAAGAAGCGAATCAAGATCCTGCTTGTTAAAATCGCATTGATAGTGGTCTGACTGGTAAAAGCGGATACGTGTTTTATCTACAAAGCTTATGGTATTATCGCATAAACGAATGGTAACTGCCACGCAGCAAACTAAAACTAAAACAGAAATAATTTTTTGGGTTTTGATGGTTTTGTTTTTAACCGTTTCGATAAGACACCAGGCAAGAAGTGGTGCAAACTCAATATTGTATTGTTGAGCCACACTCCACTTTGCAGGATCATCGTGATACATTTTTTGTAGCATAATTGGCAGGAGCATCCACAAAAAAACGGGGCGATAAATCATTAAAAAGCCTCCCGAAATAAGCCAGAAAATCCAGGTTTCGGTTTTTATATAATTGAGCGATGCATCGGGTAAATGATTTTGAAATAGGAGTGAAAAGGCTCTAAGGGGGTGCTGCAGGATATTAAAAATAATTTCTTTAAAGCTGTTGCCCAATATATGAAACTCGATGTGGCTGTATTCTTTTTGCGAAGAAAAAAATGGCATGGCATAAAAAATAACCCATACAAAAAACAAGAGCGCCGCCAACGATAAACTGATTGCGGTTTTTTTTTGTTGAGGTGTTTTACGATACATCCATACTAAGGCGCTGCAAACAAAAAACATCCAAAGGGCCATGTTTTCTTTGGCTATAAGAATGAAAATAAAAACCAAAATCATTTTTTTATTTTCGCCACATTGAAAAAACAATACAAACCACGGAAGCATACAAGCTGCCACCACACTGCTGTGATAATCAAAAGCGACAGCAGAAAAAATGCCGAAATAGGCAAGAAATGAGATGGCCGCTAAAATGGCTGCCGTTTTATTTAGTTTGTTTTGTTTGGCGAGTTTATACACCCCCAGCGATCCGAAGCATATTGCCAACATTTGCACAACCAATAATGTTACGTTACCAAAAATCCACCAGAGTGGAGAGAAAATCATCAGTAATAAATCAAAATGGTCGCTTAAAATATTTTCGGATGTGGCCCTAAAAACTTCGCCATGGCTTACCTGAAAATGCGCGTAATCGTATAATGCACGGGTGTAGGCTCCCAAATCGAGGGCGTAGGTGCGGTAATTTGCGTGGTTTACAAAGCAGATGAGCGAATAAACGGTTAAAAAAACAAGATTCACAATAACAAACGCTTTGTTGGCGGCTATTTTATTGAGAAGTGTTTTAAGCATTATACAAGTTTACAAACAATATGTTTAACCTCGGCGTGTTAGAAAATATTTTTTATCCCAAGTAAATGTGCATAATTGTATTTAATTTTACACATGCGCGTTTTGTTGATTTTCATCGCTTCTCTTTTTTGGACAAGCTGTTTTGGGCAGACTTATACGCAAATTAAAAATCGTTACAACAACTACCTTAACTACAAAGGAAGTTTGGATAAGTACGTTGATATAACTTCCGAAAAAATTACTTTATACAAATACACCGGGGGCAAAAAAGAAGTTGATTTTATATTGGCTAAAAACGACTGGTGCTTTTTTTCTAAATTAATTTCAACGCTTGCCGCCGACTCGCTTGAAAAAATTTACCATGATCTAAGCGGATATAAACTGCAAGTAAAAAATTATCAGACGGATTGTTTCAGCGCCCAAAAACCATTGCGTAAAGTAAAAATCATGATTGACCCCGGCCATATGGCCGGCAACATGCAAATGGCGCGCATCGAACAAAAATATTTGCATTTTACTAAAGAAATTTATACCGATTTAAAACAAGACAGTGTGGATATTGCAGAAGGAATTTTAACTTTTCAAACGGCAAGTATTCTCAAAAAAAAGTTGGAAAACGAAGGCGCTACGGTTGCTTTAACGCGCAAAGAAAACTCCACTTCTTTTGGTTGCAGTTACGAAGACTGGCTTAAAAATTATAAAAATAAAACGTTGGATAGTTTGCGTGAAGCAGATAAAATCACACCGCAAAAACACAAAACACTTTTACATATGAATAAAGGAAAATTCTTTTTAGAGTTTTTTAAGGATTACGAATTATTGCAACGCTCAAGGGTAATTAATAGTTTTAAGCCTGATTTAACGGTGATAATTCACTACAACGTAAACGAAAAAAATGTGCCCTGGTTAAAACCAAGCGATAAAGATTTTTGCATGGCCTTTATTCCGGGTTGTTTAATTGGAGATAACCTTGAATCGTTTGCCGGAAAAATAAATTTTTTGCGCCTACTCCTCTGCGAAGATGTAGATAAAAGTGAAAAAATTTCCTCTCTTTTGGTTACAGAATTTAACAAGCAATTAAATATTCCTATTGCCAAAACAACGGATGCAAGTTATTTAAGCGAGCATTGCACGGCAACCCCATCAGCCGGGGTTTACTGCCGTAATTTAGCTTTGTGCAGGTTAGTGCAAGGCCCGCTTATGTATGCCGAGTGTTTGTATCAGGACAATGAAACAGAGTGTTACGAATTACTTAAAAATACAGAAACAGTGGGCGAAATAAAAACAAACAAACGCGTGAAAGCTGCTGCAGAAGCGTTTTATAATGCTATTCTTACATTTTACGCTAACTAGTTTTGTTTTTTTAACATTTCGCCCTTTGTATTTTCAATATCTTTATGTTTTAAATTACAAGGATGACGCGTAAAGAATTTATAGCTCAGGTTGGTGGCGGTTCTGCGGCATTATTTTTTGTTGTCTGTGCGGCAAGTTGTAAGAAAAAAAGCGCTACGCCTACGCCCGCTGTAAATTTTACAGTGGATATTTCAACGGGAGCCCTTGCAACAAATGGCGGCTCTCTTGTGCAAAGCGGCGTACTTGTTGCGCGCACTTTAAGCGGAAGTTTTATTGCTGTTGCCGCCGCCTGCACACATCAGGGCACAACTATTAATTTTGTTTCGGGCAGCACCAGTTTTTCTTGCCCTAACCACGGCGCTAAATTTGACTCGGGTGGAAATGTTACAATGGGCCCCGCAACTACCGCATTAAAAAAATACACTACTTCTCTAAGCGGAAATACATTAACTGTTAGCGGCTAAATTATTTTTCTAAAAAGTTTTTTATCAAGGCAACGCTTTGTGGAATAGCTTCTAAGTTAAGCGTGTGCCCCACTTTAGGAATTATCGTTAATACAGAACCCGCTATACTTTTGTGAACCGCCTCGGCCATATGCGTTAAAAGCAACAAATCTTTTTCGCCATGAATTATTAGCGTTGGATTTTTTATGTCTTTTATTTTCTCGCGATAATCCGGGCGCTCTTTTGTTGCGCGCATTAATTTTAAAAGTGCCTGCGTATCGTTATTGGCATCGCTGCGCGTTTGCTTCATTAGCTCAATGGGAATAATCGGATTCTTAAAATATTCTTCGCCCAAAACACTGGGTAGCATAATATCAAAGAGCAAAGAATAGCCGCCCATTTCAAGCGCCCTGCCCCAAGCCAATTCAATAGCTTCAAAATAAGGAGTTTTATGCGCAAACGTACTCATCAAAATTAATTTCTCAACTCTTTCCGGAAACAGCAAAGCAAAATGCTGGGCCACCAAACTGCCGTAAGAAAGCCCGATGATATTTGCCTTGTCAATTTTTAATTCGTCTAACACGCCTTTTACGTCAGCTGCATGCTCATCAAAATTGCGCACTTCGGTATTTTTATCCGATTGTCCCTGAAAAATAAAATCCAGCAGCACTATTTTATAATCGCTCTTAAAATGCGGAGTTGTTAAAATCCAGGCCAGCGTTGACTGCGATAAGCCGTTTAAAAACACTAATGTTTTGGTGCTTTGCAGGTTGCCTGTAAGCTCGTAATACAGATTAAGCTTGTCTTTGGTTTTGTAATGCATAATAACGTGAGTAAAAGTATTAAAAAAGCTTAAAAAAGCCATGTTAAATGGCATTTTAGCTATATTTGTATAATGAGGGCAAGATTGCTTTTTATATTGGTTTTAATTGGTTTTTCGGGCTTTGCTACCCATAACCGTTCGGGCTATATAAGCTATTGCTGGCTATACGGTAATACCTACCATTTTAAAATTTATACCTACACAAATTTACAAAGCGTTTCGGCTGACCGCTGTGAGCAAACACTATATATAGATAATACAGACAGCATCACTTGTCCACGTACTAATGGCTCAGGCTCTTGCCCCAATGGCGGAAACGGCGTTGACGGAGTTCCTATTGTACCTATCGGCGGCGGTTATGGCGGTGTAAAAGAAAATATTTACGAAGGCAATTATGTACTTAATGCGGGTGTGCACGTGCTTAGTATGATTGACCCTAACCGCGATGCAGGTATAATTAATTTGGGAGGAAGCGGTTCGCAAAACATTGCCTTTGCACTTATTGATACAGTTTATATTTACAATATTGTTGGCGTACATACCAATTGCACTCCTACTGTTACCAATCCTCCAATACAAAATGCCTGCGCAAACCAACCCTGGTGTTATAATCCCGGAATGGTTGATCCTGAAAACGACAGCCTTGTTTTTTCTATTACAAAATCTTTCGAAGACGATCCTAATAATCCTCCGGGCGGCGTGCAGCCTATTTTTCAAGAGACTTTTCCGCCTAACATTGCTGTTGATCCAAACACAGGCACACTTTGTTGGACAAATGTTTCGAGTGTGCAGGGCGAATACAATATTGCTTTATTAATTAAAGAGTACCGAAAAAACCCTATTGATGGTTTGCGTTATTTGGTAGGCGAAACCGTTTTTGATATTCAAATTCTAGTAGTGCCTTGTACCAATCCGGATATTGTTGTCACGCAACCCGCCAATACATGTATTGTGGCAGGGCAAAATTATTCTACCGTTGTAACTGCTTCTGTTAGTCCCGGTGGAAGCGCTGTCCTTCCGCTTCATTTGGCAGCAACCGGTTTACCTTTAACAGGGACTACTATTGGCCCTAAGGCAACTTTTACCTCAAGCAGCGGAACTATTGCAAACGGAACATTTAATTGGACACCTTCTTGTATGGCCGTTCATTCAAATCCATACTACGTAACTTTTCAGGCCACCGATAGCAATACACCTTTGGCAAATGCCGCGTTTTCTACTTTTAACATGCTGGTTATTTCTCCGCCACCAACAAATGTAGTGGCAACAGCGCAGGGCTCTTATATTAAAGTTAGTTGGAACGCACCCGGTGGTTGCGGACAAACAACAGGCAACACCATTCAAAAATATTTTATTTATCGTAACGACAGTTGTAATAATTTTGTGCCGGCCCCTTGTCAAACCGGCCTGCCTCCAAGTACGGGTTATGCTTTGGTGGGTACCGTATCTGCAACTACTTTTACTTTTACCGATACTAATTTTGGCCAAGGGCTTGCTTCGGGTAATTCGTATTCGTACGTTCTTGTTGCGCAGTTTGCCGACGGCTCTTTAAGTATTGCTTCTTCATCAACTGCAAATACCTGCGTTACATTAAAATTAGATATTCCTTTAATGATGAAAGTAAGTGTGGATACTACCGATGCAAGCGTTGGAAAAATGTTAGTGTGGTGGAAAAATCCTTTTACGGATGCAACCGGACTTGATACAACTTCACCTAACGGTAATCCCGGGCCTTACAAATACATTTTGCAAAAGAAAGTAGCGGGTAGCGGAGCATATACCCCTATTTACACCGTTACCGAAACTTATTTTAATTGGTTAAAACAATTGCCAGACACTACTTTTACAGATACCAACTTTGATACGCAAACAAAACAATATTATTACAAAGTAGATTTTTATTCGAACAACAACTTTTTAGGTAGCGCCACAACAGCAAGTTCTGTTTTCTTAACCGCAACACCGCACGATAAAAGAGTTGACCTTAGTTGGACGGTAAATGTGCCTTGGACAAATATTAAATATTATGTTTTAATGCAGCGCTTTGGTAGTCCTAGTAATGGATACGATACAGTAGCCATTACCACAGGAACCTCTTATACTGTTACCGGACTGGAAAACGGAGACACCCGTTGTTTTAAAATTTTATCTAAAGGGCTTTACGCAAACACTAAAGTAAATCCGCCGCTAGTCTCTCCTTATCATTTCACAATGAATTTTTCTGAAAAAGTTTGTGCAAAACCATTTGATGACGCTACGCCATGTCAGCCGGTAGCAAATATTTGGGGCGACGGTACGTGCTCGTTTAACACTATAGTTTGGACTAATCCAAATCATACCTGCGGAATTAATGATGTGGAAAAATATTATATTTATTACAGCACTTTTAAGGATAGTGTTTTGGTTAAAATAGATTCTATCTTAAATGCTAACGATACTTCTTATACCACGGGTTCGTCTTCCATTTCAATTGCGGGATGTTACGTTATTGTTGCTGTTGATTCGGCAGGCAATCAAAGCCCGATTACAAATGAAGTTTGTACGGATAATTGCCCTGAATACGAATTGCCAAATATTTTTACGCCTAACAACGATAATATTAACGACCAATACATTCCTGTAAAAAACAGGTACATTAAAAGTGTAGAGTTTATCATGTATAACCGTTGGGGGGAAATTGTTTTTGAAACCACAGATCCTGCTTTGAAGTGGGACGGCAAATCAAAACAAATGAAGCAACCTGTTAGCGATGGCACCTATTATTACATTTGCAAAGTAAACGAAATACACTACTTCGGTATTAAATCGCGTACACTAAAAGGTTTTGTACAAGTGTTGCATTAGCCTTGAAACCAAACATCCCCTATTCAGATAAACGCATTTTAATTTGCCCACTCGACTGGGGCTTGGGGCATGCCTCGCGCTGTGTTCCTTTAATAAAACAGCTACAGGCGCAGAATAATCAGGTTGTTGTTGCATGTACTGATTGGCAAAAAACATTCCTTCAAAACGAAATTGAGGGAGTCGCGTATACAGCGCTCTTTGGTTATAATGTAAAATATTCTAAAAGTATTTCTTTAGGGGCAAAACTATTTTTACAATCGTTGCGCATTAGTTTTATTATTAAAAAAGAACGCTCCTGGCTAAAAGAGTTTTTAACGCATAATAAAATAGATGTTGTTATAAGCGATAACCGTTTTGGCCTCTATAATAAAAATGTAGAAAGTGTTTTTATTACCCACCAGCTGTTTGTACCCGCGCCGTTTTTGTCCGGTATGGTAAACAAAATTAATCGTTACTATATAAAAAAATACAATGCCTGCTGGGTGCCTGATTTTGAAGAAGAAGAAAATTCTTTAACCGGAAAATTAGCACACGGAGATTCAAAGCTTAAGCAGATTAATTACATCGGGCCCCTAAGTCGGTTTACCAGAAGCGCTTCCACTTCAGAAAAGAAATACGATGTGCTCATTTTATTGTCGGGCGTTGAGCCCCAGCGTACTTTGCTGGAAGAAAAACTTACGGAAGCATTTGCCGGTACAAATTTTAAAATTGCCTTGGTGCGTGGGATTGAAAGTGACATACAAAAACAATTTCCCGGAAACTTTTCAATCTTTAATACCGCCAACACAAAAGAATTAGAAGGGTTGTTTTTAACTTCGCATGAAATAATTTGTCGCTCGGGTTATTCTACACTTATGGATTTACGCGCTTTAGGATTAAAGGCTTTGCTTGTACCCACGCCCGGGCAAACAGAGCAGGAATATCTGGCGCAATACTGGCACGAAAAATTCAGATTTAATTGTATTGCCCAAAACAATATAAACACAGAGGATATTGTTACTCTTTTGGGTTTAAAAGAAAATTTTGTACTTCAGAAACAATCAGTTTAGTTTCCATTGTCTCGGGTAAATGGCCCGTGTTTGGCAACACGCATAGCTGCCCATTTACGGTGCCGTTAAACATCTTTTTTGTTTCAGCTACGCTTACCATTTTATCCTTTTCACCTACGCAGAATTTTATTTTGCTTTTAGTTTCTGAAATGCTTTGAGCCGTTACCAGTGGATTCTCGCCCAGCTTAAGCATCATCGTGGCTGTTCTCTGAACCACTTTCTTCCATCGTAAGCAATGGCGTGTTTTTAATTGTTCAACCATCTGCGGCACTTTCAGCAACATAATTTCGGGACGCAAATAGCCCGCTTCTGTCTTAGATGACTCGGGACTCCAGTCGAATTTAGTGGCAAGTGTAAGTATACTTCCGGTTAAATCCGGATTGTTTAAAGAAGTATACAAAGCAACATATCCACCCATACTGTAGCCTAATATATTTGGCTGTAAAAGATTGTTCTCTTTGATATAATTTTCTAAATCTTCTGAGAAGAGTTCAATAGAGTTTATACCGATTAAGTTCATTACGCATACTTCACTTTTAATTTCAAATTGTGTAATCCACAGGCAACCAACATAACCCTGTCTTCCCTTGCAAATAGACGTCCTCTGAACTTTTCTTTCACCTTTCTGAAAAT
>JBBQRR010000021.1:0-70614 GCA_038214655.1 Bacteroidia bacterium
AATTAACGTGCTAAAACAGTATGATTACATCCAAAAAGCAGGGGTCAGTTTGCTCCGAAATAGGGGGGTCAGTTTGCACCGAAATGCAGGGGTCACTTTGGAGCGGTCAAGTGGGGTCTCTTTCAACGGAATTTCCAAAAACTCTAAGAAATGATTATTATCCAATAAATGACTGAGCATTTCATCAATTTTAGCCTGAAAATTTCCCGAAAGGGAATTAGCTTTAATGTAACACTCTAGAGATTGCACATATCGCTGCTGAAGCCCGTTAATTTCAGCGCATAACTGAAGGATTTCAATATTGTTAGAGAAATTACTAATGAAGATTGAGGTAAAATCTTTCGGCTTGGTTTCCAGATGATAATTAAGAACGCTATTCAAATATAATTTAACCAATACTATATCTCTTGTATCAAAGCACTGTTCTTCAAAAATCCGAATCACGTCTTCAAGTTTGCCACAGTAGAAAAGTGATTCAAGACTACTTCTTATTTCTATATTAATATCCGCGTAAAAGTCTTGAGTATTTTTATTAGAATCTTGAGTTTCTATTATGCTGATTTCGTTTAATTCTAAATATTGTTTTATAAAATGATCCGAAATATCTAAACTCTTAGATTTTAATAACAAGTATGAATAATCGGTGCTTTTAATAGTACCGTTTTGCACAAATTCTTTAATATAAAGTTCAAACAATGCTATATTGCTCATTACCCAATCACTTTTACAAACTTCTCTCCCAATACTTCCTTACAGAAGGCAATGCATTCGCCTACACATTCTTGCTTTTCTATTTCTATATCATTATCTACTAAGTCTGATTTGTAGGAAAGGACGTACAAAACCTGCGTAGTTTTAATTGTGCAACCCTGTTTTGTAAATTCAATAAATTCTATTTTAGTTTTAGTCTCCAATAATTTTTGATTTTCCCTTTCCCCAATATCATCGGTTCCGGCATTTAATTCATCCCCAGTAAAAATTATAATCTCATCTATTTTATCTAAATTAAAAATGATTGCAGTCTTGTCGTGCTCTGGATAATTTTCTTCGAAGCTGAAAGAAAAACCTCTATTAAACCCCTCTTCCCAGGCGTTAGGCATCCAAACTTTCTTTTTAAAAGTTTTCATCTGTTTTCTATTCTGATTTACCTCTTTTTGGATTAAATCTATAACTAATTCAGCTGCAATATTAAGTTCTTTCCCCTTCTTTAGTATTGTTTCCTTTTCCTTTTCATCAATTATTCCGTCTCTTGCCATTTCCTTAATAAACATCTCTAACAACATCAGTTTATTTCCACCCGAACTATTTGAAGTATTTACAGGGGGCATGCATGCATCTTCAATGTTCTTGGCATTTTCAAAGTCAAATTTTGGGATAACATTCGTTACTTCGGTTGTCTCGGTTTTTACTTGAATATTCTCAGTGGTATTAGCTAATTCCATCGCAATGAAAGTTTCAAGAGATTCATCGTCAATCCCAAGTTCAACAGCTTTCTTTTGAAGAAGAATTTTTTCTACATCCGTAATCTTGCCGTCTTTTGCAAAATCTTTAACTAGTTTTAAAAATAATTCGGTTGCATTCATAAGAACAATTTAAAATTAATTTACCAGACAAAACATCTATTAATATTTAATCAAATTTAAGAAAAAAACTTAAAAAGTTAACATAAACTGATATTATTATGATGCTGCAATTCCTACAGAATAATCCATAATTATTCCCACTCAATCTTCTCGATACGCCCACTACAGTTGACTATTCGAAGTGACATAAAATTCTTTAAGAAGAACAATTGAGGCCTACAGCAAATTCGTAAATTCGTGTGGCTGCTATTCGTAGTTCGTAGTTATTCCCACTCAATAGTAGCAGGCGGTTTAGAAGAAATATCGTAAACAACGCGGTTAACGCCTTTTACTTTGTTGATGATATCGTTGCTTACTTTTGCTAAAAACTCGTAAGGTAAATGGCACCAGTCGGCCGTCATACCATCGGTAGAACTTACCGCGCGTAAGGCAATCACTTTTTCGTAGGTGCGTTCGTCGCCCATTACACCAACACTTTGTATCGGTAATAAAATGGCACCCGCTTGCCAAACTTTATCGTAAAGGTCGGCAGATTTTAAATTATCAATGAAAATTGCATCTACATCCTGCAGCAATTGCACTTTCTCTGCAGTAATATCTCCCAAAATACGAATGGCTAATCCCGGTCCGGGAAAAGGATGTCTTCCTAAAATATTCTGGTCAATTTCCAATGCCTTGCCAACTCTACGCACTTCATCTTTAAATAAAGAACGAAGTGGCTCAACAATCTGCAATTTCATATAATCAGGCAAGCCACCAACATTATGATGCGATTTAATGGTTGCCGAGGGGCCCTTTACAGAAACACTCTCAATTACATCCGGATAAATTGTTCCCTGCGCAAGCCATTTTACATTTTCAATCTTGTGCGACTCTTCATCAAACACATCAATAAAAACTTTGCCAATAGCTTTACGCTTTTTCTCGGGATCAGTTAATCCAGTTAATTCATCATAAAATTTTTTCTTCGCGTCCACGCCTTTCACATTCAGCCCCATGTGTTGATACGATTTTAAAACGCTGTCGAATTCATTTTTGCGCAACAAGCCATTATCCACAAAAATGCAATACAGATTTTTACCAATGGCTTTATGCAATAAAACCGCAGCAACACTGCTGTCAACCCCGCCCGATAAACCTAAAACAACTTTATCGTTACCAATTTTTGTTTTTAATTCGGCAACCGTTGTATCAATAAAAGATTCGGAAGTCCAGTTGCCTGTGCAGCCGCAGATATCGTAAACAAAGTTTTTTAATAACTGATGTCCTTCAGTGGTATGATAAACCTCCGGATGAAATTGTATGGCCCAAGTTTTTTCTTCTTTAATTTTATAACCTGCATATTTCACATCGTGCGTGCTGGCTATTACTTCGTAATTGTCGGGCACCTGTTTAATGCTATCGGCATGACTCATCCACACCTGCGAGTTTTTGCTGATAGATTTAAATAATTCATTTTGATTATCTACAAAACTTAAATTCGCTCTTCCGTATTCGCGCGTGTTGCTTTGCGCCACTTCGCCGCCAAAAAAATGTGCTAAGTATTGAGCTCCGTAGCAAACTCCCAATAAAGGCATTTTGCCTTTTATGTTTGTTAAATCCGGCTTTGGAGGATTTGCTTCGCGCACCGATGACGGACTTCCCGAAAGAATAACGCCTTTAAAATCTTTGGCATTTGCAGGGACTTTGTTGTAGGGATGAATTTCGCAATACACGTTGAGTTCGCGCACGCGCCGTGCAATGAGTTGTGTAAACTGAGAACCGAAATCGAGAATTAAGATACTTTCCTGCATGTGCAAATATAAGATTTATAAGTCCGGAAATTTTCTATTTATTAACAAGTATTTTTCCAGAAATTATGCCCAAAATCAATGCTTTAAAAAAAAAGGTAATTTCTTAGATAAATTTTGTAACTTTATAGTATGAAAAATAAAAAGGCTGTTATTTTTTTAATGCTTGCCATCATTATTTTTGGTGCATCGGCCTTTACGGTACTGCATACAAGTGGGTATGCATATGCATCGGGTTCGCCCTATGATGGCAGCTCTTGTGCACTTTGCCATGGCGGTGGGCCAACAACTCCTACAGTTATCGTAAATGCCAATCCGGCTTTTGGCAGCGGAAATACTTATTCGCCCGGAAGTACTTATACATTAGATGTTGTTGTTTCGGGGGCATATCCAAAATACGGTTTTAACACAGAGATATTAGATTCTAATAATCCTAACGTTGTAAACGACGCGGGCATTTGTGGCCCGCCGGTAAGCGCCAATGTTTCTAAAATTCCTGCATCAGGGGGTAATCCTACTAATTATACACATAATTTTCCAATTGGTTCGGCAGGCTCGACCACATTTTCTTTTCAATGGACGGCGCCGGCATCCGGCCCGGTTTACATATATACCTCTGGTTTGGGGGTTAATTTTACAAGTACAAGTGGCGGCGATAAAGTTGCTACTTATAGCGTAATACTTGGCCCTACTGTTGGAATTGCAACACATAGCGAAAGCGAAATAGATTTTAAAATTTTCCCGAACCCTGCTACAGATAAAGTTCGCCTTTCATTTTTTGCTCAAGAAAAAAGTTTTGTTTCCGTTAAACTTTACGCTTTAAATGGGCAGTTGATAGCTGAGTTATTAAACACAATTTGCGCACACGGCCCGCAAATAAGTGATATAAATTTACCTTCGGATTTAAGTAGGGGAATGTATTTTGTAAGGATAAAAATGAATGACCATGAAATATCTAAAAGACTTGTTCTACATTAAGTTTTTAAAACGGACAAGTGGCGTTTTTCATTTACAAACGGCTGTTCTTATTTAGATTGCTTCCAAGTTTTTTTTAAACTTTTAGATACGGTTTACCTTTAGTAAGTTTGCCAAAATAATTTCCATGTTTAAAAAGAAAATCATTTTCCCGCTTGTAATTGGCCTCGCAGTAATTTCATTATCTGCTTTTACTGTTGTGCAAAGTGCAGGTATACAATGGTGGTCTGGCTCTCCTTGGGATGGCGGTTCGGGCCCTGCGGGAACCTGTGCAAATTGCCATGGTGGCGGTGCAACGGTTCCAACATTTGTTGTTAGTTCAAACCCTGCTTTTGGCAGTGGTAATACCACTTATGCGGCGGGTCAAACGTACACTATAACAGCTACCGTTTCCGGAACTTATCCAAAATATGGGTTTAATATGGAAATTTTAAATTCGACCAGCACATCAACAGCCACCGATAAAGGTACATTTGGCACGGGAGTAAGTTCTAATTGCACTGTTTTTCCTTCTGCCGGCAACCCAACTACAGCCTCTCATAATATCTCTTCAGGCTCGGGAGGAACTGCAAGTTTTAGTTTTAAATGGACAGCACCCGCCAGCGGAACAGCCTTTTTGTACGGTTGTGGTTTAGGTGTAAATAACGACGGTAGCTCCGGAGTTTCAAACGGAGATAAAGTAAGCGCAGTTACAAGTTTTACTTTAAACGCAGCGCCGGTTGGCATTGAAATTCATGAAAACGCAAATGTAAACCTCAAAGTTTATCCTAATCCTGCAACAGATAATATCCGTATTTCTTATAATCTTCCTGAAAGAAGCAAAGTATCTTTAAAACTTTATAGCATTACCGGAGAATTGGTAAGCGAGTTAGTAAACGAAACACAAGACAGAGGCACACAATCAATTGAAACTCGCCTTCCATTAACGCTGGCTAAGGGCGCCTATATGGTAAAACTGGGCATTAACGGAAAAGAAAACCTGCAGAAACTTTTAATTTATTAGTACTATAGGCATCTAAAGGGATAAAAAAAGCGTCTTTATATAAAGACGCTTTTTTTTATTACTTTTACTAACGCAAAAAAAATACCATGAAAAAAATTATTACATGTAGTATATTGGTAATTGCTCTTTACATTACTTCTTGTACCAACCGTAAATGGGAAGACATACATCCTAAAGGCCAACCGGTAGCCGCCACTTGCGATAGTGCGGGCATTATTTCTTACGGCAACCAAATTAAACCTATGCTTACCAACAGTTGTAAACTTAGCCCCGGCAGCGGATGCCATGATGTTACAGGTAGTGGCGGAATGGATTATACGACTCCTGCCAACGTACAATATGATGGCTTAAGCGGATTACTTATGGCAAGGCTGCGTAAACCTCCCGGCCCTTCTACACATATGCCACAAGGAGAAGGATATTTACCAATATGCGATACAGCAAAATTTCGCAATTGGGTTAAGCAAGGCGCTCCTATCAATAACTGATTTTGTTTTAAATAAAAAGTATGAAAAAAAATATCTTAGTAATTATCATTTTTGCAGTCTTAAGTTCAAAATTATTTGCCCAGGATTTGTTGGATATGGTTGTCGACTCAACTGCAAAGCCGCAAAAAGAATTTGTAACCGCAACTTTTAAATCAACCCGAAATATTAATTTTCATACCAGCGAAATTCTACCCGGGCGCAGCCTAGATTTTCGTATCTCTCACCGTTTTGGTGCCTTAAGTTCGGGTGGTTATAATGCATGGGGTATGGATGGGCCCGCCAATTTGATGTTAAGCCTTGAGTATAGTTATAACGGCCGTTGGATGGCAGGCGTGCAACGTAGTTTTTATGAAAAAATGGGTAATGCTTTTTTTAAATGGAAAATAATCCGTCAGGCAAAAGGCGGAGGCTCGCCCGTTTCTGTAACGTATTTTGGAGGCGCTTATAATACTTTTTTAAAAGATCCTTATTTAGGATATCCTATTAAATTTTATGAAAAAACAACCGATCGTTTTTCTTTTGTAAACCAATTAATCATAGCCCGTAAATGGAACAGCCGCATTTCTTCACAAATAGGCGTGGCGTATCTACATTACAATATTGTGGGCGCTGCAAACGGACTTTCTAAAAATGATGCCATTGTACTTACAGGAGTTTTGCGCGTAAAATATACAAAGCGCCAAGCGGTTATTTTTGAATACGGTTACCGCGTAGATCAAACCTATGGAGCCGCAGGTACAAAATATTACGACACCTTTGGTTTTGGTTGGGAAATTGAAACCGGCGGCCACGTGTTTCAGATTGTTGCTGTTAACTCTTTTGGTATTGTAGAAAATCAATTCTTAACTAAAACCGATACCGATTGGAGCAGCATGGGTGTGCGTATTGGCTTTAACATTACCCGTATATTTTCTGTAGGAGGTAAAAAAGGCGATTGGTAGGCGGAAAGTAAAAAGGCAGAAGTTAAAAAAAGGTAAAAATCTCTAATTAAATTTTCCGGTTATTTCAGTTTCGGCGGCGCGTTCCAAAGGTTTAAACTCGGCTGAATAGGAGAGAGCATAAATAACATTATTGTTTTTTAAATAATATCTATCGGCGTCTTTTACCAATTGTAAATCGGCTGCTTCGTTAAAACCATAAATTAATAAACGGCTGCGTGTCATCTTATAACCTTTTGAGTTAAGCGGTGTTTTCCAAAACTCAATCATAAAAAATTCTTTATCGTCGGGCATAGTAACTCCGGCTAAAGAGGCAATTATAGAATCTTTGGTATTTTTTTCTTTGGGACTTATTACTTTTACGTATAGATTTTTTACGCTTTGCAATTCTTCTTTTAAAACACGATAGGTTTCACTTTCGTTATACGACGAGTCGGTAATATTGTTTACAGAAATAAACGAGCTGTTTGATTTTTTTTCTTCCCGGGCTTCTGTTTTTTTTGCGGGTGTTTTTTCTTCTTTACTGTTTTCCGACTTTTCGTTTTTAGGGTTTACAATTTCTTCGGATATTTTATTTTTTTGGGTAAGGGATGTTAAGTCAATCTTACGTATATAGTCATCCAGCTTAAAGATGAAAAAAAGGCAGGCTGCCAACAGGCCTAAAGAAAGGCCCAGGGTAAAAGGTGTTATTTTTTCACGAAATCCTGACATAATTACAAGGGTAAAGGTAAGCCTTTTCTGCCAAAAAGTTAAGCAATGTTAAAAGCACTTGACAAAATATAAGTTTGGCAATAAATTTGCGTTATACAGTTAAACTAAATTATACTAACATGAAAAAGATACTCTCAACCCTTGCCATTGCCGCTATAGGAGGCTCGGCGGTGCTGTTTGTGCAGCAAAAGTTTTTTAAGGAGCAGGCCTTCACATCAATAAGTAATTCAGCCCCGGTACATTTTACCTCGGGCGGCGCTTTTCCTATTAATGCTCCCGATTTTGTGGCAGCTGCCGAAGCATCGGTAAATGCGGTAGTGCATATAAAAACGCAGGTGCAAAATAACCAAATTAGTTACGACCCCTTTCAGCAATACTTTTTTGGCCAGCCGCAACAACCCCGCCTGCAGCAGGGTAGTGGCTCCGGCGTTATTATTGACAAAAACGGATTTATTGTAACCAATAATCATGTAATAGCCGGCGCCGAAAAAATTGAAGTCGTGTTAAATGATAAGCGTACTTATATTGCAGAATTAATTGGCGCCGACCCGCAAACCGATTTGGCTTTGCTGCGTATTAAAGAAAAAGATTTGCCTGTGATGGCTTACGGAAATTCTGACAATGTAAAAATAGGCGAGTGGTGTTTGGCAGTGGGAAATCCCTACAATTTAAATTCTACCGTAACGGCAGGAATTGTTTCGGCAAAAGGGCGCAACATAAATATTATTGAGAACGACCCGGCGCATGGACAATTTCCAATAGAGTCTTTTATTCAAACAGACGCGGCGGTTAATCCCGGTAACAGCGGCGGTGCCTTGGTTAGCACCAATGGAGAATTGATTGGTATTAACTCGGCCATCGCTTCGCAGAACGGAGCTTTTGTTGGATATTCTTTTGCAATACCCGTTAATATTGTTAAAAAAGTAATGAGCGATTTGGCTGAGTTTGGCACCGTGCAACGTGCGTTTATTGGCGTAAGCATACGCGATATTGACGCGAAGTTTGCCGAAGACAAAGGCTTAAAGAATTTAAGCGGCATTTACGTTAGCGGCTTAAGCGAAAACGGCTCGGCAGAATCAGCGGGAATTGAACTTGGTGATGTAATTACCAAAGTAGAAGAGTTTTACGTAAACAATGTTTCTCAATTGCAGGAGCAAATTGGTAAATTTCGTCCCGGCGATAAAATTAAAGTTACGATTAACCGTGGCAATAAAGAAATTACTTTACCGGTTACTTTAAAAAACAAAGAGGGTAATGTAAGCGTCATTAAAAAAGAAATTCCGCTTGAAAAACCTGTACTTGCTTTGGGCGCTTCTTTTGAGCAGTTGACAAAAGAAGAACTGAGCAAATTAAAAATCGCCAATGGCGTGCGAATAAATAAATTGCAAAACGGTAAACTTGCGGGTGCAGGAATGCAACAAGGATTTATTATTATGAGTATTGATAAAAAGAAAATAAGCACTGTTGAAGATGTGGAACTCGCCTTAAAAAATAAACAAGGCGGTGTACTTATTGAAGGTGTTTACCCCAACGGTATGCGTGCTTATTACGGATTTGGAATGTAAGATGTATTTCTTTCCCATGTGAGGGAAAGACTTGGGTAGAGGTTTAGACGCACTACCGTAAGCCCGAAGCTGAAAGCTTCGGGCTTTTTATTGACAAATGTTTTGTAAATTAGATGGGTGTTAGTTTCAATGAAAAAAATATTTATTTTATTATTTACATTTTTATCCTTGGTTTCACTAAGCCAGATTACACCACGTTTGCCAGTCTTAAATAAAATTTTGGTGCAAGAACTAAGGATTATATTTTACGATGATCAAACATATAGGGTTGAAGCTGAAAATGCTGAAAAAAAATATGGGTTTGATTCGAAGGAAGTAAAAGAGCTTTGGGAGATTATTCGTAAAAAAGACGTAGAAAATCTGATTAAAGTAAAGACAATACTTGATAAATACGGTTGGATTGGCCCTGATGAGGTTGGAGAAGAAGGAAGCTCAACTCTTTTTCTTGTTATTCAACACTCAGACCAAAAAACGCAGGAAAAGTATTTGCCAATGATGAGAGAGGCAGTAAAGAAAGGAAATGCTTTTGCTTCGGATTTAGCTTTATTAGAAGATAGAGTTGCCTTGGGACAAGGAAAAAAACAAATTTATGGTAGTCAGATGAATCAGGACCAGGAAACTGGAAAGTATACAGTTTCTCCAATAGAAGATGAGGCTAATGTGAATAAACGAAGGGCAGCAGTAGGACTTGAGCCAATAGAAGAATATGTTAAATACTGGGGAATTGTTTATAAACCAGTAATGAGTAATCAGCAAATTAAATCTCAAAAAAGTAACTCAAATAAAAAAAATGAAGAACAAGGTAGGAACAATTTAATTTTAATAATTGTATTTGTCTTCATTCTGGCAGCTCTTGGTTTATTTATTTACCGAAAAAAATATAAAAACTAAAACCAATGATATTTGTCGTTTGGCTTTCTGAAAATATGATTTAAATTAAACGAAAAAAGATCCAATTTAATTCCGGTTGCCAAAACCATATCGTTAAAACCAATTTTCTCATCGTTTTTCATTATGCGCACGCGTAGCTCGCCAAAAAATTTTAAATGTTTGGTGATAGATATTTCTAAACCCCCGCCAATTGTTACACCCCAATAATTTCTTTTGTAATCGGTGTCTTTATAAGGCAACAGCTCTGTAATATAATTAGCACCCGTATAATAGGCCGATGATTTTTCGTAAGTGATGCCGAAAATTGGATACATGCTTACCGGTTGCGCCGATAAGTCAAGAAGATTAAGGCAAAAATCGTAATACCTGCTTTGCACATTAAGCCAGCTGGGCTTAAGATCAACTGCCCGCACGTTTTCATAATTAATTACAAAACGGTACATGCCATGACTAAAATATAAACGCAGGTCATTGGCATCGTTTTGTGTCTCTTTTAAATAATTGATATTTAAGTTTAGTAGCGTATAGGCATAGGTACCGCCAATTGAAATTTTTGAACGCTTTATTTTATGTGTATCATCTTTTTTTGAAACGGCCGCCTGTTTCTGCGAAAAGACGCAGGTTCCAAAAAGAACAAATAAAAAAAGAATAAAGGCCTTTTTCATTAATTAAATGTAGGCCATTATATAATGGGCAAAAGTTAAAATAGCTTAAAAAATTCTTCGGCAATTATGCAATAAAACAAGTGTTAAGATACTTTCTTCCGTATCTTTGCCCCGTGAATTTTGAATTAACATCTGAATATCAACCCACCTCCATATTGCCTCTTACAAAATCAGGAGATTTCGAGAAAATTTTGTAACTTTGAATATTAAATTTAAACTAAATAAAATGAAAGGCATTACTTACATAACCGACGGAAAAAACAAAAAAACGGCTATTGTAATTGATTTAAAAACAATAGAAAAGCACGACGAAGAGGTACATGAGTTTATTGACGTACTGGTAGCTGAGTCAAGGAAGAATGATGAAAAAATAGGTTGGGCCGACGCTAAAAAAATTCTGAAGAAAAAAGGTAAGCTGTAATGTATAAAATCTTTATCAGCAAAAGTGCTCTAAAAGAAATGGCGCATTTACCTGCAAAAGTAAATACTCAAATTTCGGGTGCTATAGATAAACTCTCTAAAAATCTCCGGCCCGCAGGCTGCAAAAAGCTTAAAGGTGAAAAAGAGTATATGTGGCGTATTCGTGTGGGAAATTACAGAGTGCTGTACACTATTGAAGATGAAGTTAAAATTGTGGATGTAAGAAAAGTAGGGCATAGAAAAAATATTTACGAATAATCTCTGCGCCGTGAATTTTGAATTAACATCCGAATATCAACCCACCGGCGATCAGCCCGAAGCAATCAGGCAATTAGTTGCGGGGCTCGATGCTAAAACAAAATACCAAACCTTATTGGGCGTAACCGGCTCGGGCAAAACTTTTACCGTTGCCAACGTTGTTGCGCAAACGGGCTTACCAACCTTAGTATTAAGTCACAACAAAACATTAGCCGCGCAATTGTATGCCGAGCTTAAAATGTTTTTTCCGAACAACGCGGTAGAATATTTTGTTTCGTACTACGATTACTACCAGCCGGAAGCATATATGCCTACAACGGGAACGTACATAGAAAAAGATTTAGCCATTAACGATGAGATTGAAAAATTACGTTTAAGCACTTCTTCTTCTTTAATGTCGGGTAGGAGAGATGTGATTGTAGTTTCATCCGTATCGTGCATTTACGGTATGGGCAATCCGCAGGAATTCAGAAAAAGCGTTATCGAAATTAAAACCGGACAACGCATTGCCCGCAATAAATTTTTACATCAATTGGTGCAGGCTTTATACTCACGTACCACCGAAGAATTTAAACGCGGTAGTTTTCGTGTAATTGGCGACACGGTGGATATAAATTTATCGTACACCGATTTTTGTTTACGCGTAAGTTTTTTTGGCGATGAAATTGAAAGCATAAACACATTTAATTTAGAAAGTGGAAAAACAATCGAGAAGTTTAAAGAGTATATGATTTATCCTGCAAATATATTTGTTACCGCGCCCGATACTTTAAATGGCGCAATGCGGCACATACAGGATGATATGATGAAGCAGGTAGAATATTTTAATGAAAATAGCCGTCCGCTTGAGGCAAAACGTTTGGAAGAACGTGTGAGCCACGATTTAGAAATGATGCGCGAGTTGGGATATTGCAGCGGAATCGAAAATTATTCGCGCTACCTCGACGGGCGCTTGCCCGGCATGCGGCCCTTTTGTTTGCTGGATTATTTTCCGAAAGATTTTTTAATGGTGATTGACGAAAGTCACGTAAGTCTGCCGCAGGTACATGCCATGTACGGAGGAGATTTTTCACGCAAACAAAATTTAGTAGAGTATGGTTTTCGTTTACCTGCCGCCTTAGATAACCGTCCGCTAAAGTTTGAAGAGTTTGAGGGCATGTTGAATCAGGTAATTTACGTAAGCGCCACGCCTGCCGAATACGAATTACAAAAATCGGAAGGGGTAATTGTAGAGCAATTAATCCGCCCAACAGGAATTATCGATCCGCAAATAGAAGTACGTCCCTGCCAAAATCAGGTGGATGATTTATTAGATGAAATAAATAAAACTATTGAGCGCGACGAACGCGTGCTTGTTACTACGCTCACAAAACGTATGGCTGAGGAATTGGCAAAGTACATGGCCAAACTTCAAATTCGTTGTCGTTATATACATAGCGATGTGGATACGATGGAGCGCATAGAAATTTTGCGCCAGCTTCGTGTAGGAATGATTGATGTATTGATAGGTATAAACTTATTACGAGAAGGACTGGATTTACCCGAAGTTTCTTTAGTTGCTATTTTGGATGCCGACAAAGAGGGATTTTTGCGAAACTTTACTTCGCTGATTCAAACCACGGGTCGCGCAGCACGTAACGTAAATGGCCGAGTAATTATGTATGCCGATAAAATTACCGATAGCATGAAAAAAACTATTGACGAAACACAGCGTCGGCGCCATAAACAAGTTGAATACAATTTCAAACACAATATTACGCCGGTTACAGCAGGAATGAAAAAAGTGGCGGTATCTGCTACCGAAGTTACTATTGACGGTAAATTGGTAAGAGCATATGTAGAGAGTGATGAGTTAAGCATTGCTGCTGATCCGGTAACACAATATTTGAGTGCCGAGCAATTAAGAAAGCAAATCGGCCAAATTAAGAGTGCCATGCTTCGTTCTGCCAAAGAGATGGATTTTATAGAAGCCGCACGTTTAAGAGATGAATTGTATTCACTCGAGAAAGTTTTAAAGGATAAAGAATAGGATTTCGGCCGAGGGCCTCCGCACCTTTTCTACCCACCATAAATCTTTTTAACTTAGCGCCTCCGTGTCTTAGCGGTAAAAAAATGGAGATAGCTTCTAATACCTTATCCGCAGTAATTAATTTCTATAAAAAAGAACTTGCTCTTATATATACAGATAGCGAGTTGCAAAACATCATTCGCTGGGTTTTAAAAAAGCAATTAAAGTTAAGTGCCAGCCATATTGCTACAAATCCTGACTTACGTATTAATGAATCAGAATTAACTCCGCTCCAAAAAATGTGCTTCGAGCTAAAAGCAAATAAACCCATACAATATGTTTTGGGCGAAGCGGAGTTTTACAAAATGAAATTTAAAGTCAACGAAAATGTTTTAATTCCCCGTCCGGAAACCGAAGAGCTGGTAGAAAAAATTATTTCTTCTATCGCGCCTCCTGCCTCTCACCTCGCTCTTTATATTCTCGATATCGGCACGGGAAGCGGCTGTATTCCAATCGCAATCAAAAAAAACATTTCTACCGCAAATGTGTATGCTTTGGATGTTAGTGATGCGGCTTTAGAAATCGCAAAGCAAAATGCACTGGTAAATAATGTTGAAGTAAATTTTTTTAAGGCTGATATTTTGCAGGAAACCGTTGACGAACTTATTTTAAAACATACGTCTCAAAATAAATTTGATTTAGTGGTAAGTAACCCGCCTTATGTTTTACATTCAGAAAAGGAAACCCTTCATCATCGTGTTCTTAATTTTGAACCACACCTTGCTTTGTTTGTGGAAGATTCCGATCCAATACTTTTTTATCGCAAAATAGCTCTTCTTGCAAAAAAAATACTCAAACCCGGCGGCCAACTCTGGTTTGAGTGCCACACCCATTATGCCCTAAATGTGCAGCAAATGCTTCGCAATGCAGGTTATACTAACGTTGCTGTACACCCCGATTTATCAGCAATGGCGCGGTTTACAGAGGCAACGCTTATATAATTTCTTGGTAATAAGCTATTAACAAGTCGATGTTTGCAAAATCAGCCGTCCAATAATATTTGGGCTTTCAATCAGACTAAATTTGCTAATGTTATAAAATGCGTTTATTTTTATCAATTAGATAAAATCCCATTTTATGACTACGAAACCAAACATGAAGAAATTTTTAACAGTTTTATTCTTCCTAAGCGCAAGCCTTTCCTTTTGCCAGGAGCCGGAACAAACTGACGATAAGCATAAACCATCCATCATGTTTGGTGTAAGCGGCCTTAAATTTTTTGGCTACGTAGGCAGCAACTCTGATTTAAATCCCTTGTTAGACGCACGTCTGGGTTATTTCTTAGCTGTAGAACAACGCTTCGGTAAAGTTTTCGGAGTAGAGGTAACCGGTTTATACGGCAAGCTGGCCGGCACCGATAATTCAACTACTTCTCACCTTAATTTCCAGTCAACAATAATGCAGGGCCATATTATGCTCACCGCAAATTTTGACAGAGTGTTTAAAGAAGATCCGCTGGTTTCTCCTTTCCTAAACGTAGGTATAGGGTATATGATGTTTACTACGTACGGTGATATTTTACGCGGTAGCGATACACTTCATTATTGGTCAGATGGTTCTATCCGCGATTTGGATGAGCATGCTTCTAATGCGGGTGCAGCTTCAATTTTAAAAAGAGATTACGATTACGAAACACAACTAAAAACTAATAATGTAACCGGTTGTTTGGTGGTGCCAATGGGTGGCGGACTTAACTTTCACTTTGGAAGAAAATGGACAGCCTCTGTAGGAGCAAATTACAATATGTGTTTTACTGAGTGGATTGATAATGCCGGTAAAAAAAGCAATAGTTACCTGAGTGCAAACGTGGGTATACAGTATGAATTTAAGAAAGGTGACAACAGTAAATCAGAAGCCCGATATGATAATGTTGATTTTGCAAATATTGATCACCTGGACGCTGATAAAGACGGTATACCTGATGATAAAGATGATTGCCACGGAACCTCGGCAGGTGTAAAAGTTGATAAAAGAGGCTGCCCGCTTGACACTGATGGAGATGGTGTGCCCGATTACCTCGATAAAGAGGCAACAACTAAAAAAGGAAGTAAAGTAGATGGATTTGGTGTGACCATTAATGAAGATGAAATGGCCAAACATCAGATGGAGTGGGATTCTTTGGCGCCTGAAAGAAGTAAAGAATTTAACGTGGCTCCGAGTATGGAGTATCTGAAAAAAGTTGAAGCAGACGCTAAAAAAGTGCGCGAAGCAAACAAAGGCGGAAGCAAAGTTCCGGCCGATTTGCAATCAGCTGATATTAATAAAGACGGATACATTTCCGCCGATGAGATTACAAAAACAATTGATGCGTTCTTTGACGGAACCACTGATTTTACAGTAGATAAACTTAACCGGCTCATAGACTATTTCTTTGAGCAGTAAATGAAAAATATATGAAGTATATATTATTGTTCATCCATGCTCTCACAATAAGTATATACTCCCTATTTTTCGGCGACCCCGTTACCGTCAAAGCTACTTTCCCCGAAAGTGCTAAACCCGGAACCGAGTTTACTACTGAAATTACCATTAATAAGGGCGATATTGCCGGTTTTGCCAAATTGCAGGTAGAACTTCCTCTTGGCTTTACTGCAAAAGAAGCCGATAGCAAAGGAGGAGCTTTCTCTGTTGCAGGCCAAACCGCTAAAATAATCTGGACATCTGTTCCTTCAAGCGGAGAGTTCGTGGTTAAAATGACCATTGTAGTTGAAGCATCGGCAAGCGGCGATAAAGTAATTACCGGAAAATATTCTTATATCGAAAACAACAATAAGCAGCAATCAGAATTTACACCGGCAACAGTAAAAGTTATTACTGAGGGTGTTGTTACCAATACAGAACCTGCAACAACCAATACCACCACGGCAACTAATCCCGACGATTCATTAAAAAAACCATTTACCAAGCCGGATGAAACGACTGCATCAGTTTCTGCTATTCGCACAATTACTCCTTCAAAAACAGCGGATGTATATGAGGTTGAATTGAAAATTAAAAAAGAATCCATTAAAGGTTTTGCTAAGGTGCAGGAAAAAGTACCCGCTGGATTTATGGCAGTAGGGCAAAAAACGGATGGTTCTTCTTTCAGTTTCAGCTCAGCGGATCATGTTGCTAAATTTATCTGGACTTCTTTGCCCGCCCAGGAAGAAATTATAATTTCCTATAAAATTATGCCTAAACAGGGCTCCACAATTGAAAAGCCGGCAAGTATTGAAGGCGAATTTTCATATTTGGAAAATCAGCAATCAAAAACTTACACTATACAAAAGCAAGGGTTAAGCGAAGGAGATGTTGCAGTTGTTGCAACAAACACAGTTGAACCTGTTGCAACAAACACCGTTGAGCCTGTTACAACAAATACGGTTGAACCTGTTACCACAAATACTGTTGAGCCGGTAAAAACCGAAACAACCACACCTGTAGTTACCGAGCCGGCAAACACGCAAAAAAACAGTAATGTGCACTATGCTGTTCAGGTAGGTGCCTTTAAAAACGGAGTAAGTGTTGAGGCCCTTTCTTCGCGATATTCATTAAGCGGAGTTAGCACCGAAATGCAGGATGGCTATACCAAATGCATTACCGGCAAGCATCCCGAATATAAATCGGCCCGCGATGCCCGCGAAACCATCAAGTCTAAAGGTGTAAGCGATGCTTTTGTAACAGCTTATAATGCCGGAAGACGAATTACCGTACAGGAAGCCCTGATGATAACCAGCCAAAAATGGTTTAGGTAATACCGCCTCTTACCGGCCCCAAAAAGCAAGGTATTATACGGAGTGTGACGTAGATAGCAAAATTCATGAAGCCTCAGTATAAATTTGAATTTTACGTTTATTGTTTTTACCTTTGAAAAGTATGGCCCAACCCAAACGTACCTATAAATTTGCGTTTACATTGCTCTTGCTTTTGGCGGTAAACACTGTTTGGGCTCAATCAGGCATAAAACCCGATACTTCTAATACCAAAAAAGAAGAAACGCAGCCTCCATCGCTTGGCGAAATTTTTAAACCAACTATAGGCCTTGGTGTTGGCAATCTTTCTTTTTACGGAGATTTGTATACCAAACATTTTCAATCACCCACAGTTTCGCGTTTAGGTTACGAGCTTCATTTATCGCAACCATTGTCAGATGCTTTCCAATTGAATTTTTATGTGATGTTTGGAAAACTTGGCGCTAACGAACGCACCGCAACACGCAACGACAATTTTGAAGCGCAAATAAGATTGGGCGGCGTACAATTAATGTACGATTTTTCTAACTTCATTAAAAAACAACGACACGTAAGGCCGTATATTTTATTGGGTATTGAAGGATTTGAGTTTCTAACAAAAACAGATTTGAAAGATAAATACGGAAACATCTATTATTACTGGAGCGATGGTTCAATAAAAAATATGGCCGAGGGCTCAGCGGGTTCGCAAAACGCTGTTAACCTTGTTCGTGATTACACCTATGATTCGGATGTGCGCGAATTAAACCGCGATGGCTTCGGTAAATATCGCGAGCAATCATGGGCCATTCCTGTTGGTGCAGGATTTACAATGAAGCTTAGCGATAAAGTTAATTTCCGTTTTGGCGCAACGATGCACTTTACCTTTACTGATTATATCGACGGGGTTACATCAAAAAGTATAGGTAATCGCAAGGGGACAAGTGCTAACGATAATTTTATGGTGATGTCGGCATCCATTCACTATAACCTGACATTAAAAAAACAGGATGCTATGATGGATACCCTGGATTCGGATCATTTTAAGGATGTGGATTGGTTAGCTATTGATCAGGGCGATGAAGATAAAGACGGTGTTAAAGATTGGGATGATTACTGTCATGCAACACCTGCCGGGGTAAAAGTAGATGCAAAAGGTTGTCCGCTTGATGATGATAAAGATTTAATTCCCGAATACCGTGATGATGAGCCTGCAACGCCTGCAACCATGATTGCTAACGGAAAAGGTGTTGGTATTACAGATGAGATGGCTCAAAAGTGGTACGATGGTTTTTATGATTCTACCGGAACAGGCGACGGTGCAAGAATTGTTAATCTCGATTCGGCAAAAGGTAAAATCAAAATTAACCCTAAAACTCAGCCCAAAGTTTTTACAGTTGAGTTAGCGCGCTACAAAGGCGGTATACCAAGTGATGAAATGGCATTCCTTTTAAGTATTGGCGATGTGCAATCTTTTAACATGGGCGATGAAACCGTTGTTTATGCCGCAGGTACTTATGAAGATATTCGTTTGGCCATGAAGCGCCGCGATGAATTTAAAGAGGAAGGTCTTAAGTCGGCTAAGGTGGGTTATTTTAAAGGAGAAACTTATTATTCTTTAAGCGATGCCGATTTGCAAAATGAAATTGCAGCCGCTGAGAAGAAAAATACTACAGTAGTTGTTACTAATAACAATACAGTTCCTAATAAAGATCAGGTAGTATTTAGAGTGCAATTAGGTGCTTATAAAAGTAAGTTATCGGCAGGTATGTTTAAAAACGTGGGTAACGTTCTTGAGTTAAAAACAGAAGATGGTTATTTCAGGTATTGCTCTGGCGCCTACAAAACATTGGGCGATGCAGCTTTCCATAGAGCTGAACTTGTTTTAGAAGGATATGGCGACGCTTTTGTAACCGCTTATAAAAACGGTAAGCGCATTGCCTTGAGCGATGCGGGTGCAACCTACGAAACGAAGGACAAGGGCTATAAAGAAAATCTGGATGAAAAAGTAAATACAGCCAGTGCCGTTGATAAATCAAGAGTTACTTTCCGTATACAAATTGGCGTCCTTAAAAAAGCAAACGACCCTGCTTTTGAAGAGCGCATAAGCAGTTTAAAAGATGTTTCTAAACAACAAACGTCTGGTGGACTGATTCGCTATATGATGGGCGACTTTAAGAATTATAACGACGCGGTAAAATTCAAGGCAAAACTTGCCGGTGAAGGTTTCAACGATGCTTTCGTTATTGCTACCTTTAAAGGTGAGATTATCTCGATACAAGAGGCCCTTGAGCTGCTTAAGTAATTCGCCGGGGCGAAAATTTCTTTTTACGTTTTTTAGTAAAAATCCCTTATTTTTGGAGCCCTTAGTTAAGTGTAAGGAGACAGTATAAGTATAGGGGGATTAAAAATTAACCATTTAAAATAAGACCATGAATTTTAAGTTATCCGAAGAACATTTAATGATACAACAAGCCGCCCGCGATTTCGCTCAAAACGAATTAAAGCCGGGGGTAATAGAACGCGATGAACATCAAAAATTCCCGACCGAGCAAGTTAAAAAAATGGGCGAGCTGGGTTTTTTAGGAATGATGGTTGACCCTAAATACGGAGGGGGAGGAATGGATACTATTTCTTACGTATTAGCTATGGAAGAAATTTCTAAAGTGGATGCTTCGTGCTCGGTAATTATGAGTGTAAACAACTCTTTAGTATGCTGGGGGCTTGAGCACTTTGGTACGGAAGAACAAAAACAAAAATATTTAACTCGCCTTGCAAAAGGAGAAATCATTGGCGCATTTTGCCTTTCGGAACCCGAAGCGGGGAGCGATGCAACTTCGCAAAGAACTTTAGCCGAAGATAAGGGAGATTATTATTTACTTAACGGTACAAAAAACTGGATTACCAACGGCAACAGCGCATCGGTTTATCTGGTAATTGCACAAACCAATGTAGCGGCCGGCCACAAAGGCATTAACTGTCTTATTGTAGAAAAAGGAATGGAAGGGTTTGTAGTTGGGCCCAAAGAAAATAAAATGGGAATACGTGCCAGCGATACACACTCCTTAATGTTTAATAACGTAAAAGTTCCCAAGGCAAACCGCATAGGCGAAGATGGCTTTGGGTTTAAATTCGCTATGAAAACACTGGCAGGCGGCCGCATAGGAATTGCTTCTCAGGCATTGGGAATTGCCAGCGGCGCTTACGAGTTGGCTCTTGCGTACTCTAAAGAACGCAAAGCATTTGGTAAAGAAATTTCGCAACATCAGATTATACAATTTAAATTGGCCGACATGGCAACCCGTATCGAATCTTCGCGCTTGCTTTGCTTAAAAGCGGCTTGGGAGAAAGATCATCACCTGGATTACGGACAAAGCGGCGCTATGGCCAAAGTATTTTCGTCAGAAACAGCTATGTGGGTTTCTACGGAAGCAGTTCAGGTACACGGTGGGTATGGTTTTGTAAAAGAATACCATGTAGAGCGCATGATGCGCGACGCTAAAATCACCCAGATTTACGAAGGTACTTCAGAAGTTCAGCGTATCGTTATTTCGCGCAGTGTTCTTGCCTGATTCCCATCTTAAAATACCTCTTTTGGTGAGCAAACAATTTGTTAGATTTGTGCTATCACTAACAGCTGCCTATGTATTTGTCTGAACGAGTAAAGAGCTTAGCCGAATCGCAAACCATTGCTATGGCCCGCAAGAGCCGTGAGTTGATTGCGCAAGGCGTAAATATCATCAGCCTTAGTTTGGGCGAGCCGGATTTTAATACGCCTGATTTAATTAAAAAAGCAGCCGGAAAAGCTATTGAAGAAAATTACAGTTTTTACACGCACGTTTCGGGATATCTTGAATTACGACAATCCATTTGCAAAAAGTTTGAACGCGACAATGGTTTAAAATACGAGGCCGATGAGATTGTAGTTTCAACAGGTGCCAAACAAAGTATTGCCAATGCGGTATTGTGCTTGCTTAATGCCGGTGATGAGGTTATCATTCCTTCGCCCTACTGGGTTAGTTATTTAGAGTTGGTAAAACTTGCCGATGCAAAATCGGTAGTGGTAAATACCAGCATGGAAAATAATTTTAAAATCACTCCCGCTCAATTAGAAAAAGCTATCACACCCAAAACCCGTTTAATTATTTTTTCTTCACCTTGCAATCCAACGGGCTCTGTTTATAGTGAAGCAGAACTTACCGCTTTGGCTGAAGTGATTGAAAAACATTCGGAATTATATGTCATCAGCGACGAAATTTACGAGCATATAAATTTTGTTGGAAAACATTTTAGTATTGCACATGTTCCGGGAATGAAAGACCGCACTGTTATTATCAACGGAGTTTCTAAAGGTTTTGCAATGACAGGCTGGCGTGGCGGAATTTTGGCCGCACCCAAATGGTTGGCAGTTGCCTGCGATAAAATGCAGGGGCAATTTACCTCGGGCACATCAAGCATCACGCAAAAAGCCATGTTTGCCGCAATGCAATTGCCGGCCGAAACAACATACCCAATGCGCGATGCGTTTAAACGCCGCCGCGATTTGGTAGTAAAAGGCTTAAGCGAAATAACAGGATTTAAATGCAATAATCCTGACGGGGCTTTTTACGTTTTTCCGGAAGTAAGTTACTTCTTCGGCAAATCGTTTAATGGAAAAAAAATAAATAACGCTACCGATATGTGCTTTTTCTTATTGGAAGAAGCAAAAGTAAGTATGGTGCCCGGCTCGGCCTTTGGCGATGATAATTATTTACGCATCAGCTACGCCACGGCCGACGAAAAGCTAAAAGAAGCTATCGAACGAATTAAACAAGCAGTATCTAAATTAAGTTAGCAATGAAATATTCATTATTCACAAAAGGCAAGGCCTGTATGATAAAGAATATTTCATGTGACCTTGACTAAAAAAATTAAATGCATGAAAAAATACTCGGTAAGAAAAGAACACATACGTGAAATTTTTAAATCGTTTAATAATCTTACCGCGCTTGTTATTGGCGATGTAATGGTGGACTCGTATATGTGGGGTGTCGTATCGCGCATATCGCCCGAAGCACCCGTGCCAATTGTAACTGTTAAAAGCAAAGAAAAGCGTTTAGGTGGTGCCGCCAACGTAGCGCTGAATTTGCAAGCACTTGGCGCAACACCGATTTTGTGTAGTGTAATTGGTGTTGACAGCGACGGACAGGCATTTTTAGATTTACTGCGCCAACAACGTTTAAGCCAGAAAGGAATTTTAAAATCCAGAGAAAGAACAACTACTGTTAAAACCCGCGTTATTGGCAACAACCACCAAATGATTCGCGTGGATGAAGAAACGGAAGAAGATATCGCTGCTTACGAAACCGATCAGCTTTTGCATTTGATTACTTTTATTTTAGAACACGATAAAATTGACGTTATTATTTTTGAAGACTATAACAAAGGTTTAATCACACTTCGCTTGATCCAAAAAGTTGTTGAGTCGGCCCGTAAACGCGGTATACCCGTTGCGGTTGACCCTAAAAAGAAAAACTTTTTAAACTACAAAGGTGTGACACTTTTCAAGCCAAATTTGAAAGAGTTAAGAGAAGGATTGAAATTGGATATTGATACGGATGATGAAAACGAATTGCAAAAAATATTAAGCAGTTTTCGCAACAAACAAAAAATAGATACTTTGATGCTTACGCTTTCCGAGAAAGGAATTTGCACCAACTCGCGCTCAGTAAAAGAAATTGTTCCGGCGCACATTCGCACCATTGCCGATGTATCCGGTGCAGGCGATACTGTAATTAGCGTTGCTGCCTTGTGTACGGCATTAGAAACAAATCCTATTCTTACGGCGTCTTTATCAAACCTGGCGGGCGGACTTGTGTGCGAGCAGGTAGGAGTTATTCCAATTGATAAAGAGCATTTATTGAAAGAAGCGCTTTATCTTGACTGTGTAAAGTAGGTTTAGAGCTCCTTGCTCCCGTTCATAGCAAGCAATTGTTAACCTATTTGAAACTAACAGATAAAAAACTAGGACTATTAGTCAATTTTAATGGTGATCTTGTTAAAGACGGCATTGTGAGACTCGTGAATAAATTATGATTATAGGGCAAGTACATAAACAAAGGTTGGTATTACGCAGAAAGGCAGAGCGCGCAAAGGGAATTTTGCAAAAATTTAGGTTTCTTCTTTGCCGACTAGTCGGCAATAATGGAAACCTCTTTGCGTTCTTCCTCACAATAAAACATTCCATTCATCCTTCAACTGCAAAAAATCTCTGCGCCTTTGCGTCTTTGCGCGCTAAAACAAATGACTCCTATCTAACACCAAAAACCTCTGCGCCTCTGCGTCTTTGCGCGACACAAACCCAATCAACATCCTTAGCGATAAAAAAATGACAAGCGTAACCCCCTACAACCAAACACAAACAAAAAAAGAGCAGGTCGCCGAGATGTTCAACAACATCGCGTTCCGCTACGATTTTTTAAATTCACTTTTGTCTTTGGGAATACATAAGGGATGGAGAAAAAAAGCAGTTAATGTTTTTAAAGATAAAAAACCCCAGTTTATTTTAGATGTAGCAACGGGTACCGGCGATTTTGCAATTGCAGGCCTTGCCGCTAATCCCGAAAAAATAATTGGCGTAGATATTTCGGCAGGCATGCTTGAAGTAGGTAAGCAAAAAATTAAAAAAGCGGGACTCGAAAATAGAATTGAACTGCAATTGGTAGATGCAGAAGGACTTCCTTTTGTCGATAATTATTTTGATGCGATAACGGTTGGTTTTGGCGTCCGTAATTTCGAAAATTTAGAAAAGGGTTTGCAGGAAATGCAACGTGTTTTAAAACCCGGTGGCGATTTGGTAATCATTGAATTTTCTAAACCAAGCGGGTCTTTCAGCTACTTCTATAAATTTTATTTTAGCTATATAACCCCGGCAATAGGCAAATTATTCTCTAAGGACCATCGCGCTTATTCATATTTACCTGAGTCGGTGGCTGCTTTTCCTTATGGAGAGGCTTTTTGTAACATATTGGGCCGGTGTGGGTATAAGAATGCCGCATCTAAACCCCTTACCTTTGGGGTAGCCTCTATTTACACGGCCACGAAATAAAAGCCGTTATTTTTCGTTATTTTTGCACGTTTTGCTTAGTATACCTAATATATACCAAAAGTTTATTCTACAGCCCCGGCTGATATACTGCATTCTGCTTACTGCCTGCTGCCAACTGATGTTTGCACAACCAAATACCGAAAAAGGGCTCAATCTTCCTAAATTTTATGGTCAACGTATACATTTTGGTTTTAGCATTGGATACAATCAAACCGATTTTAGGATACATACGGTTCCCAATTCAAAATTGCCTACGGATGTGCATGATACCCTTCTTTATCCGATGGATACTCTGAGTTTAAAATCTATTCAAAGTAAATCGGATCCGGGTTTTAACCTGGGTATTATTTGCGATTTGCGCATCCACAAATATGTGCGACTTCGTTTTTTGCCTAACATTTCTTTCGCATCACGCAGCTTACTCTATAATTTTACAGGCACAAAAACTTTCACCAAAATTAAAAAATCAGAATCTACTTTTGTTAATCTTCCTCTAAATGTAAAATTGCAATCAAAGCGCCTGCGTAATTTTAGTGCTTACGTTGTAGGTGGCGGTAGTTTTAGTATTGATTTAGCGTCCGGCAAAAAAGATGCTGCCTCTGATGAAGTGGTACGATTAAATTCAACCGATTGGTATTACGAGGGCGGAGGAGGAGTTGATTTTTATTTACCATACTTTAAGTTGGCCCTTGAGATGAAAGTAATAACGGGTATAAAAAATATTTTAATAAAAGACAATACCTTTTTTACAACACCCATTAACAAACTCAATTCACATATATTTTTGGTGAGTATTACTTTTGAAGGATGATAAAAATAATTACTTTATCCCTCTCTCCCTCGGAAGCTTTTTCTGAAAATGAAATTAAAAAGAAACTGGTTCAGGAACTTTCTTTAAGCAGTAAAGATGAGTTGCATATTTTAGTACAGAAGCGCTCAATCGACTCGCGCCAGCGAAGTATAAAAGTAAACCTTATCATTCAGGCCTTTATTAATGAGCCTTTGCAGGAGGAAGAAATTGCTTTCGACTATAAAAATGTTTCGGGTGGAAAATCTGTTTTTATTATTGGTGCGGGCCCCGCGGGTTTATTTGCGGCTTTACGCTGTTTAGAATTGGGATTGAAGCCAATAATTTTTGAGCGCGGAAAAGACGTACAAAGTCGCCGTAGAGATTTAGCAGTTTTAAATAAAGAACATATTGTAAACCCCGAAAGTAATTATTGCTTTGGCGAGGGCGGGGCAGGCACTTACAGCGATGGAAAATTATACACACGTTCGCACAAACGCGGCGACGTTCTTAAAACACTAAAGACGTTTGTTTTTCACGGTGCAGATAAAACTATTTTGGCTGATGCGCATCCGCATATTGGTACCAATAAATTACCCAATATCATCGTAGCAATTCGCGAAACCATTTTGAAGCATGGCGGCGAAATTCATTTTGATTCGAAGCTTGTAGATATAGTTTTAGAGAAAAATAAAATCAAAGCTATACAAATAAAAAGTAACGGATATGAAAAGGAATATGAAACCGATAATCTATTATTGGCCACAGGGCATAGTGCTGAAGATATTTATGAGTTGTTTGACGTAAAAAATATTTTAATAGAAGCGAAACCTTTTGCAATGGGTGTGCGTGTTGAGCATCCACAAGAAATTATTGATTCTTTGCAATACCACTGTGGCAGTTTAGATGCCGTGAAAAACGCACGTGAGTTTTTACCCGCATCTTCTTATAGTTTGGTGCATCAGGTTAACGGCAAGGGCGTTTATTCTTTTTGTATGTGTCCGGGTGGTATTATTGCTCCATGTGCCACAGGCCCGCAACAAATTGTTACCAATGGCTGGAGCCCCAGTAAAAGAAATAATCCGTATGCTAATTCGGGCATAGTGGTTGGTATTGATAAATCCGACTGGCAAAAATATGGCGATAAAAAACAATTGGCCGGTTTAAAAATGCAGCGTGAGCTGGAAAAATCTGCCTGGCTTGCCGGTGGAAAAACACAAACGGCCCCTGTGCAACGCTTACAGGATTTTGTTGACGGAAAATTAAGTAAAGATTTGCCCGATTGCTCGTATCAGCCCGGAATTGTAAGTGTGGATATGAAAAATGTTTTGGGCAATATGATTGGCAATTCTTTGAAAGAAGGCTTTATGGCTTTCGGAAAAAAAATGCGCGGCTATTTAACGAATGATGCTTTGATAGTAGGAGTGGAGTCGCGCACCTCGACACCGGTACGTATACCGCGCGATAAAGAAACCTGCATGCATTTGCAGATACAAGATTTATTTCCTTGCGGAGAAGGAGCTGGCTATGCGGGAGGAATTGTTTCTGCAGCTATGGACGGCGAAAGATGCGCCGATGCTATTTACGCTAAGATTAATAATTAACTATCTTACAGTAAGTCTTCTCGCTCGCTTCGGTTACGACCGATATAATTAAAATTTTATTTTCGGTGTTGCCTAAGGGAATATAAACTTTATCTGAAGAAACATTTTGCTCTTTTAAATCGGTAATAATTTTTTCACCTAAAATATTTGTAACATTAACAACGGCGTTGGTTGAGTTTTTGTAATTAAACTTTACATAGTATCCGCCGGCATCTCTACTGATGAACATATTTTTACTTGGCTCTGCAACCGAGGCAATTCCAACGGCGCTGGCATCAAGCACAGTAATTGTTTGCGAGTAAAAAGATGTATCGCCGCAGGCCTGGTTAATAGCATACACAGTAACTATATATTCACCCGGCGAAGTGTATTGGTGCGTTGTATCAAAGCAATTGGCACCCATGCCATCTCCAAAATCCCACCAGTAAGAATTTGCATTAGTACTTGTGTTTGCAAACGTAACACCAATACTATCAACAATAAATAGAACACTTGTTGAAGGAGGATTGTAAGAAGCAACGGGAGCCGAAGCACTTTGCAAAACAAAATTCATGCTTCCGTTATCACAGCTGCCTGCTGTGTTTACATCCACACTATAATTACCTCCGTTAACATTAAATAAAGTATCGGTGGTTGGTTTATTTAAACTTGTTTTAATACTAGTGTTATTTGCATCTTTCCAATAATAATTCCACGGACCCACATTAGTTGCCTTTGCAGTTAAATATCCGTTGGCAGAAGAATTACAGGTTGGATTAAGAGAAGCTCCTGTAACAACTAAATTAGTATTAACTGTAATATTCAAAACAAAACGCGCTGCAATTTTTTCTGTATCTGAAATCGTGCATGTGTAAGGGCCGCTGCGTAAATCTTTATCAAGTCCGGCGTAGTTATCATGCAAAATAAGGCAAGCCCCTCCTGGTAAATTTTGTAAATCAGTTCCTGTAATAGAATAGGTATCTGTAGTATCTGTAGTAACCATTACCGGAATGCTGTAATTTTGGTTTAAAGCGGGCAAACCATTAATGATATAATCTGTGCCGTTCAAGCGTGTACCTATTCCTAAATAACCAGGATCGGGGCCCATATACACAGCGTCGTATTCAATATCATAATTACTTGTTGCGTTGCCGTCAAAATAAACAGCCGTTTCATTTTTCATGTTATGTCCGTTTACTTTTAAACGCATTACCATTGGATTTGAAGAAGATGTAGTTTGCTGGCCGCTAGTTTTTAAAAGCTGCTGTGCGCTTGCCCCTTTATTAGATTCCTGCGCGGTAATAGTTACTGCCGCCGCATTTGCCTTTACATAAAAAGCTTGTCCGGCAGGAATTAAATTTCCAATTCCGCCCGAACCTACTGCGGGGTTGCTTACACCTCCTACAAAAGAAGCGTATCCGGCTAAATCCGGGTTGTAAACATAAATAGCATTCGCCACATTCGCATTTCCGTTTCTCAATAAGGTCCACGTTATAGGAGAAGGATATGGATTTGAAATTAGATTGTAACCGTGGTCGGCGGCCTGTGTTCCTCCGCCAATGTTTGTTTGGGTTAAATTAAAAGGAAAAGCTCCTTGATTAACGGGGCCTTGTGCATCTAAAATAATATCTGCCGTAACAGATGTGGCGGTTCCTAAATAAACCCAAAAACCTTTTCCGATGTTCATTGGGTCAGTAACATTGTTTATATTAATGTAACGTGCGGCATTGGTATATAATCCACCAACGGTTTCGTTGTACCAAACCACAGAGGTAAAGCTGTAAAAAAATCCATCGGGACAAGTGCCGCAAGTAATAGTTGTGTTATCATCCCAGTCGGCAAAACTTCTTCCTGTCAGTCCGGGCGATCCCATAGTGGTCCAACCTGTTGTACCGCCCTTGGCATACATTTGTGATGTTATATTTCCGGTAACGCTGCCTCCAATAGCTCCTATTCTGGCTACAACTGTTGAAGAGGTAGCAATCAACACAAGTCTTCCTGCACTTGCAAAAGTTCCTGAGGTAGGAGTTAGCGTGCCAACTAAATTTAATGGATTTCCCAGTGTAAGTGTTTGCCCTGCTCTGTTAAGCGTAAAATTATTTAAATAATTAGCGGTTACACTTTGTTTCATTAAAAGAGAGTTGGTAATTGCACCTGCACCTCCAATACTTATAACAGAAGTTGTTGAGCCGCTAAAACTTCCGTTTGTAACAGCAATAGGAAAAGTAATTGCACCATTTAATGTAAAAGTTGTTCCATTTAAATTTAAAATTCCGTTGGTATGGGTAAATGCATTTGAAAGTGTAAGATTTGTTCCTAAAGTAACGATACCGAGAGCCGCACGGTTAATGGTAAACTTATAAAGTGCAAGCGCTCCGGCTGTAAATGTAAGTGTTCCGAAATTTCCTGTTCCACCAATGGATAAATTTGAACTGGCGCTTCCTGTGATTGTTCCTGCCCCGGTTAAGGTTCCGTTAAAAAAACAGGTTCTAGCATTATTGGTATTTAAAACAAAATTTTGTCCGGCGTTAAGCGTAATCAAATTAGTTACTGTAGTGTTGCCGGTATTTAAAAGTTTTTTATTTCCGGAGCCGCTTAATGTTAAATTGTAGTAAGTGGCATTTACAATGCTTTGATTTCCTCCACACGAATAGATGACCTTGCTGTTGGCGGCAATAGTTCCAAAAGTTGGATTGTTGTTTGTGCCGTTGTTAAAAGTACCGTTAACATTTACGGTACTACCACTAATGGTAGAACCCGATGCAGCGGTTAAAGTTGAGCCAACCATTACCGAATAAGTTATCGTAGTGCTACGGGGAGACGGTACTGTAAAACTTATTACCTGAATGCCATCACCCACTAAAACTTTTGAACCCGCACCGCTCACCGTCCAGTTGGCAGAAATAGTTGGAGTGGCATTATTTACAATGATGAATGTATTACCCGCTGTGGTAAAATTGGGAGGTGCAGCACCGGTGCCATTTGTGTTGGTGCCCCAAGTAGCTAATGTATTTAGATTTCCGGCTGATTTAGAGTAATATGTGGTTGCAGAAAAAAGCGCGGAACTTATACAAATAAGAATGCAAGATGCTAAAAAATTTTTCATTTGGGGATTAGGCTTTTGCCTATCTCTAAGTTAAGTTATTCGGCTGTCTTAAAAGAGTGCATTTCTATAAGGAGTCAATTATCGTAGACGGTCTTATAATCGATTCTTAAACGTGAAAAACGCGGTTTATGTGATAAAAAATGCGCTTGGTGTATTGTTGGGAGAGAAATCGACTGAAATTTTTAGACATAGCGGCATAATCTGTCGGTGAATTTTTTAAATTTTTAGCTTCGTTTCAGAAAGTATTAACAACTCCAAAATTTATTTTCCCGGTACGGAAATCAAAAGGATTACCAAGCTGACGGCCGATGGCGTAATTCATCTGAAAAATTCCGGCCTTAGTTTCAAAAGAAACACCTGCGCCAACACTGTAAGGTGTGTCGGTAATGTATTTTCCAAAAGAGTTATTTTCATACCATGCTCCGTCGGCAAATAAAATTAGAGCCGAATTTTGCTCAAACAAAAAGCGATACTCAACAGTTCCAATCGCAAAACTACTTGCATAGATAGATTGCTCATCAAAACCACGTAGCGTTCTGAAGCCTCCAATGCGGTACAATTCGTTTTTAAATAATTGCGGACTCAAAATACTTCCGCCCTGCGTACCAATTTTTATAGTGCTGTATTTAAACAGCGGAATATAAAATGACATATTACCCTCAGCCTGATATTGCGTACTTTTTAACTGTACGTTATTATAAAGTGCATCATTAAACTTGGTATTTTTTTTAATTGCCCGATTACCTGCACTGCCACTTACGTTAATTGAAACTCCGCTGCGCGGATTAAATTTGTAATTTAATTTTTCGTAGAACATACCTAAGCCGTAAGCGTAAGTACTTATATCGGCGTAATCAGGCAATACAGTAAGGCCCGTTAAAGAGGCAGTAGAAAGTAGATTGGTATTGCGCTGGCGATAAAAAACTTTAATGTTGTTTAAGCCGTTAAATAGATATTGAAGTCCCACATTATTTTGCACATCAATAAAAGTGGTGTCGCGCTTGTAAATACTCAGTGTATAATCGGTTCCAACAGGAGATTTAAAAAGGTAGGGATACGACATAGCTGTTTTAAAATCCTGTGTTTGAAATTGCAGGCGCCTCCAGTTTAAATCAAATAATTCTCCGGCCCTGAAAATATTATTGTATAAACGTATGCGCATGTCGCCGGTTAAAACTGTTTTTCCGTTTGGTTCAGGTTGTAATCCAAGTATCCCGTCAAACTGGCTGGCATTTTTTTTATCAAGAAATAAAAAAAGTTTATTATACGTTTCGGTAATTTTTACCAATTGGGGTTTGGCTTCTTTTAAAAAAGGCAATTGTTTCAGGCGTTGCGGAATTTGTTTTATAAAATGCTCGTCGTATGCGTCGCCTTGCTTTACATGCAGGTAATGATACAGGAAGTTTTTTTTGATGGTCGTGTTTCCCTCCACAATAAAACTATCCAGTTTTATAAAGCGATTTTTACTAATGTGCAATTGGGCGTTGATGGCAGAGCCATTTATTTCAATGCTATCCAGACGTACTCTTGCAAAGGGGTAACCATTATTATCGCACCATGTTAAAAGTTTTTCTAAAAGTTTGCTTACTTGCGGCGGCGAAAATTTTGTGTTGGCATATAATTTTTCATGAAAACCGGTTTGCGCTAATATTTCTGCATCCACATTTCCTTTTTTAAGAGTGGCCCATTGATAAGCGGCGCCGGTTTGTAAAACCGCTTTGCATTGTACCGAGTCGTAAATAAGTGTGTCGATAGCGGCCAATAGATACCCCTCGTTTCGCAGCTGCGAAATAATGTTTTTTAATTCCTTATCAATATCTGCTTTGGTGGAATAAGAATTTTTTACCTTAATTTTTTTAACCAGCGAAGAATTATCGGGAATACTAAGGTTTAGTAAAATCTTATTTTGCCCTTGGATAAAAAGAGAAAATAGGCTAAAAAAAATGAAATATTTGAGAGCGGGTTTCAAATTGTTACAATAACGCAGATTAAAGGTAATTTATTTCCTTTTAAGTGAAAAAAACAGCTCTCTTTCCGCTCTTGGTTTTATAGAGTTAAGACAAGGCTCCAGTTTTTCAATAGTAAATTGTGCTGAGAAAAGTTTTTCATATTCTTCTTTGGTTCCGTTAAAAGGAGGTCCATTTTCATTGGTAGTTTTGATAAACAGTAAACCGCTTAACCGGCCCCCGGGCTTCAAAATTTCATGCATTTTAGCAGCATAAGCCGGGCGAAGCAGGGGATTTAGGGCACAGAAAAAGGTTTGCTCTATTATTAAATCGTATTGTCCCTTATGGGCAAAAAAGTCTTCGCACAGCAATTTTACTTTTCCATGATTTTGTACTCTTTTTTTAAAACCTGCTATGGCTTCGGGGGCGTAATCTAAAATAGTAAGGTTTGTAAAGCCCTGTTCCAACAAATATTCTCCTTCGTAACAATTTCCGGCACCGGGAATGAGAATAGAAATGTTTTTATCTTTAAGTGTATCAAAGTACTCTTTTAGCGGGGTAGAAACCGAACCCATATCCCAGCCGGTGTCGTTTTTTTGATAACGCTCGCTCCAAAAAGATGCGTTTAATTCAGGTTCCATTATTTACTGTAATTTCTTTCGCCAAAAATACTGCTGCCTATACGTACCATGGTTGAACCTTCTTCAATGGCAATTTTGTAATCGCTGCTCATGCCCATCGACAAAGTTTGAAGTTTGAAATTCAGCGTTTCAAAACCGGGTGCACTTAGCTTTTTATAAAATTGATTTAATGAGCTAAACTCTTTTTTTATTTGCACATTATCGCCTGTGTTAGATGCCATTCCCATAAAGCCAACAACCCGCACGTTTTTTAATTTTAGTATTTCGCCACTGCGCAATAAATTTTCGCACTCCTCAAAATCAAAACCAAATTTAGTTTCTTCCTTCGCAATATAAATTTGCAAAAGACAATCAACTACGCGTTTATTTTTGTAAGCCTGTTTGTCTATTTCCTGTAACAATTTTAAACTATCAACCCCGTGTATTAAATGTACAAAGGGAGTAATGTATTTTACTTTGTTAGTTTGCAGATGACCGATGGCATGCCAGCGAATATCTTTTGGTAAAAGCGCTTCTTTCTCGGCCAATTCCTGTGCGTAATTCTCGCCAAAATCTCTTTGTCCTGCATCATACGCTTCCTGAATGAGTTCTAAAGGTTTCGTTTTAGAAACAGCAATCAAGGTAACCTGTGCGGGCAACTCTGATTTTATTTTTTGTAAATTTTCTTTAATGCTCATCGTTTGAAAAAAATGGGTGGCCTTTGTGGTGTAGGCAAAAGTAATGTTCGTTTTCAATAAGCGGGGTGCCGTAAAAAAATAAAAATAAGTAGAAAAGTTTTTTCATAATTTAATCTTCCAGACTATAAATAACAAGTCCGCTTCTTATTTTTGGCTCTACCCATGTCGTTTTAGGTGGCATAATACCGTTTATATCAGCAATGTGTTTTAAGTCGGTCATAGATACAGGAAACAAGCCAAATGCAATGGCGTATTTTCCGCTATCCACTTTTTCTTTTAGCTCTTCCGCGCCTTTTACGCCCGGAACAAATGCTACGCGTTTATTGGTACGCAAATCTTCAATTCCTAAAATCGGACCAAGGATGTGATCCGATAAAATGGAAGCATCAAGTTTTTTTACTGCATCGTTACTCTCGCAAATTTCGGGTTTGGCTTTTAGCTCGTACCATTTTCCGTCTACATACATGCTAAACTTATGTTTGTGCTCGGGCCTGTACGTATTTTGATTATGAGGAAGCAAGCGAAATTTTTCTTTTATTTTTTCGAGCAACTCGGCAACTTTATATCCATTTAAATCAGTTACCACGCGATTAAAATCAAAAACCTTCAACTGATTCTCGGAAAAGAAAATGCCCATGTAAAAATTATAATTTTCTTTATCGGTATGATTGGGGTTTTCTGCCTTTTTAGAGGCGGCCAAACTTGCCGAGGATGCCGAACGATGATGCCCATCGGCAATATATATCGCATCAGTCTTTTCAAATTCTTTACGAATGGTGTCAACATTTTTTTTATCGCCAATAACCCAAAGCTTATGCCTTACTTTATCTGTAGTAGTAAAATCATAAGCTGGATTTTTTACCACATAATAGCTTATCAAATCTTCAATAACCGCGTTATTTGGGTAGAAAAACAAAACGGGTTCCGCATTAAAATCACAAACCTCTAAATAATCTTTTAGTTTCTCTTCGCGGTCCTTTAAAGTTTGCTCGTGCTTTTTAATAATTCCTTTTTCGTAATCCTCAACCGAGCTGCAACCTACAAGGCCTGTGTAAATATTTCCAGCTTTAAATTGCTGATACAAATAGTAACAAGGTTTATGATCGCGAATAAAAGTTTCATCTTTTAAAAAATCAAGATAGCGTTGCTTAGTTTTTTTTAATCGTTCAGTCGATCCTGGCTTACTTCGTTTTCCGTCGGTAAAATCGGGATTGATGATATGCAGGAAAGAAAAAGGATTTGTTTCGAGCTTGTGTTTAAGAATTTCTTTTTTGTAATTATCCGCGCTACGCGTAACAACCATGTGCACCTTATCGGCGGCGGGACGTATGCCTTTAAACGGAATGATGGTGGCCATTCTTATTTATTGGGTTTAATTTTGCTTTTAATGATAAACGCATTTGGGAACTCGCCTTGTATTTTCTTAAGTATTTCAAAAGCTTCAAGGCGTGTTTTAAAATTTCCTACCACTACAACCCAATTGGGTTGTTTGTAATCTTCGTAAGCGGGAATATCGCTATACTTGTTTGTGAATTTTTGTTTTACCTCGCGCATGATGGTTTTATCAATACCAAAATGCAGTTTAATGCGGTAGCCATCGTATTCGCCATCCGCTTTACGGTGAAATTCGGAGTTTTTATCGCTCAAAGCTTTGAACTTGGTGTCGGCATCCGCAGATGATTGGGCGCAAAGGCCTAAACAGAGTGAACTTAGCAGTATGAAGAATAAATTTCTCATTAGGCAAAAATATGCACTAAAAATCGCATTTTTGTATTTTAAATGGAAAAAACGAGAATTACTTTGGGCTTTTCGCCCTGTCCCAATGATTGCTTCATGTTTGACGCCCTTATACACGGTAAAATTGATACCAGGGGCTTAGAATTTGAGTCCGTTATTGAGGATGTTGAGACGTTGAATAAGATGGCTTTTGCCGGTAAATTGGATGTTTCTAAGCTAAGTTATCACGCTTTTGCGCATTTAACCAAAATTTATCAGTTGCTTACCTCGGGCAGTGCGCTTGGCTTTAATTGCGGGCCTCTTTTAATTGCTTTGCCTGAAACTGCCGATAAAATCAAAAAAAATCCTGCAGGCATCAATTCCTTAAAAGTTGCCATACCGGGTAAATACACAACAGCTAATTTTTTACTCTCGCTTGCATACCCTCAATTGACAAATAAAACGGAACTCATTTTTTCGGAAGTAGAGCAAGCAGTACTTTCGGGTAAAACTGATTTGGGATTAATTATTCACGAAAATCGTTTTACGTATTTGCAAAAAGGTTTGGTAAAAATTATTGATTTGGGCGAGTGGTGGGAAACAGAAACTAAAACCGCCATTCCGCTGGGAGGAATTGTGGTAAAGAGAAATCTTGCTGCCGAGAAAAAACTTTTGATAAATGATTTAATTAAGCAAAGTGTTGAATACGCTTTTGCAAATACCGCTGATGTGATGGGATTTGTTAAACAACATGCTCAGGAGATGGACGAGAAAGTAATGAAGCAGCACATTGATTTGTATGTAAACGAATACTCGAAGGATTTAGGAGAGATTGGTAGAAAAGCGGTAAATATTTTATTTGACAAGGCCCTTGCCACAAAAGTTATTGGCTTTAAACCTGAAGATTTATTTGTGAAATAATAATGGCAAAAAGAATTTTCTATATTTTTTTACTGGTGCTGGTTTTAAAACTGTCGTATTTTCTTTTTTACAAAATATGCTACTCAAATTTTGAAGATGCGCGCAAAGAATGGAAACGCGATTTAATTACGGTTTTTTTTAACAGCGATTCGGGCTGGTACGAGCGTATTGCAACCACCGGTTATCCTAAAATAGATAAGCCCGAAGAGATAGGAGGTACCAATGGCAGCAGCTATTATCAAACCGAATGGGCTTTTTTTCCGGTATATCCCTTAACCGTAAAGGCGGTTATGTGGCTAACAGGTTGGGATTTTAACCACTCGGCCTTTCCGCTCTCGCTATTATATTGCTTTTTGTGTTTTGTTTCTTTTTATTTTCTCAATATAAAAGTGTTTGGCGTTTCTGAGCAAAAGGCCTTTTTCCGAACTTTTGTTTTTGCATTGCTACCCTTTAACTATTATTTTTCGATGTACTACACCGAAGCCTTGTTTTTTACTTTGATGGCTTGCAGTTTTATTGTAATAAAAGAAAATAAACTATGGGCACTTTCGCTTTTACTTATTCCGCTTGCTGTAATACGAGCAAACGGGTTGGTAATTTGTTTGCCTTTATATTTATATTTTTTAGAAACCCGCGGCAAAACACTTTTTAAATTAGATACGCAAACATTTTTTAAAAGCTTTTATTTTATTACGGCCCCACTGGCATTTGCCGGCTATTGCCTCTATCAAAAACATATGACGGGGATGTATTTTGCCTTCTCGGTTGCGCAGGTGGGTTGGTATCGCGAAAGTATGCTGCCTTTTTTATCTCTGTTTAGAAGTGGCGATACGGCCTCTCAATTTAATTCTGTTTACGTTTTGCTTTATGTGGTTGTAATAATTATGTGCCGTAAAAGGTTTCCGCTAAGTTTAAATGTATTGCTTTGGATAAGTATTATTTTGCCACTGTGTTCGGGTTCAACCATCGCAGTGCAGCGGTACATTGTTCCTATATTTCCGTTCACCATAATTATTTGCGACGCGCTTGAACGAATAAACCTAAAAAAATTGTTGTGGCCCGCTTTACTTGTTTTACATTTTGCCACTTTTTACCTTTGGATAATTTCTCACCCATTAAGCATGTAATGATATAATATGAATATTACTTTCAGAAACGCCGAGTTAAAAGATTTAGCTGCTATCGTGGGCACCTACAATTCTACCATTGCAGGGCGAATGGTTACTGCCGATTTAGAACCGGCATCAGTAGAAAGTAAAACTCCATGGTTTAACGGACATAATCCAAATACGCGTCCGCTATGGGTGGTTGAGTTTGAAGGGCAATACGCCGGATGGATTAGCTATACCGATTTTAAAAGCAGACATGCCTATCATAAAACAGCCGAGCTTGGTATTTATCTCGAAGAAAAATTTCGCGGTAAAGGATTGGGAGATTATTGTTTGAATTACGCCATCCAAAAATGCCCTTCGTTAAATATAACCGCGCTTACCGGTTTTATATTTGGCCATAACGAGCCAAGCCTTAAACTTTTTTATAAGCACGGTTTCGAAAAATGGGCGCATATGCCACAAATAGCTGATATGGAGGGAATTTTGCGCGACCTGATTATAGTAGGAAGAAAAGTATAAATAAATTTACAATATTTCGTACCTTTAGTGATTGAAAAAAATTATTTTAGGAACGATACTGTTTTTGTCTCATACTTTATGGGCGCAAAATTATTTTTCTAAACTTATAGAAGGCGAAAAAAAATCCTTTACTTCTTTAAGCAATTCTAAAAGTTGCGCCCTCAGTTCAACGTACAATGTAAATTACTATTGCTGTTACTGGAATTTAGACCCTGCAGTAGGTGCCATATCGGGTAGCGTAGCCATGCACTTTAAAGCAGTATCAGCCCTAGATTCTTTGCAAATGGATATTGCCATTACCATGAGTATCGACAGCGTTTATTATCACAACGCAAAAATTAATTTTTTACAACAAACCGGCGATGTACTCGGAATTAAATTTCCGGCAACGATTGCAAGTAACAATAGTGATTCTGTAAAAGTGTATTACCATGGTTTTCCGGGTACAAGCGGTTTTGGTTCGTTCGAGCAAGCAAGCCACGGCAATAATATTCCTATTGTGTGGACGCTCTCTGAGCCCTATGGTGCAAAAGATTGGTGGCCCTGCAAAAACACATTAGATGATAAAGCCGATTCGGTAGATGTTTTTATTACTTGCCCGCAAGGAAATAAAGCAGCCTCAAACGGTTTGCTAAAACAAATTATTCCGCAAGGCACAAACAATATATTCCATTGGAAGCACCGTTATCCGATAGCAGCCTATCTGGTTTGCGCGGCAGTTACAAATTATGCCGAGTTTACAGACACTGCGTATTTGCAGAGCGGAAATGTACCGGTGTTGTATTATACGTATCCCGAAGACAGTGCAGCTGCAAGACAAACAGATGCACAATTACTAAATGTCTTGCATTATTTTGACAGTCTGTTTGTGCCTTATCCATTTAAAACAGAAAAATACGGGCATGCGCAATTTGGCTGGGGAGGCGGGCAAGAGCATCAAACAATGACATTTGTAGGTGGGTTTGGTATAGAGTTATTAGCTCACGAATTATCACATCATTGGTGGGGAGATCATATAACGTGTGGTTCGTGGACAGATATTTGGCTGAATGAAGGCTTTGCTACTTACTGCACAGGAATTGCAATGGGGCGGTTATTTGGAAAAACTGCTTTTAGAAATTGGCAGAATAATGAGATAGCGGATATTACGTCCTTACCCGATGGTTCTGTTTTTGTGGATGATACTACCAGTGTATCGCGCATTTTTAGCGGAAGGTTAAGTTATGAAAAAGGAGCGTATTTGTTGCACATGCTGCGATGGAAGTTAGGCGACAATGCTTTTTTTACGGCACTTAAAAATTACCAAAATGATCCTGCGCTTTCTTATGGATTTGCGCGTACAAATAAGTTGCAACAACATTTTCAAATTACCTCAGGGCAAAATTTAAATAACTTTTTTTCTCAATGGTTTTATGGGCAGGGTTATCCGGGTTATTTTGCAATTTGGAATCAGGATCAAAATAATCAGTTAAAAATTACACTAAACCAAACTACGTCGCACAGCTCGGTGCCTTTTAACGAAATGCCTGTACCTTTTGAGGTAAAAGGGCAGGGGCACGATACAGTTTTGGTATTTAACCATACTTTTAGCGGACAAACTTTTTATGCAAATTTAAATTTTAAGGTGGATACTATTTTGTTTGACCCTGATTTAAAAATACTTTCGGCCGGCAATAAAATCATGCAGGAGTACGAGTATTTGCGTAGTCAGATGAATTTGGTTATTTACCCCAATCCTGCCACCACGGTTTTAAATATAGAAGTAAATGATTTAACTAATTATCCCAATAAAATTGAACTATACGACCTTCTGGGCCAAAAGGTTTTGGAGGCTTATCCTAACCGCAATAAATTTTCGATTGATGTAATTGACTTTGCCCAGGGGAGTTATTTCCTTAAAATTATTTCGGGCAATAAGGCCACCTCGCATAAAATTGTGATAGGGAGGCATAATTAGCCTACACTGGTACATTGAGCAAAGTTATCTAAATTAATGTTGTAACTTTACTTTGAATTATTTATTCTTTTTAAAATGAAAAAACTATACTTTATTCTGTTTGCCTTTGCTAGTGTTTTTGCAAATGCACAAAATATTTTTACAATAACTGGGGGTGGATTAAATTATGCGGATGGAATTCCCGCTAAAACCTCTAAATTAACCGTTCCTTACGGCCCTATTGCAATGGACCCTACCGGTAATATTTATATTTCATGTGCCGGTGACAATAAGATACGTAAGATTGATCGAATAACCGGTTTGATTTCTACCGTAGCAGGAACTGGTAATGGAGGATATAATGGCGACAATATACAAGCTACAACGGCAGATTTGAATTACCCACATGGAATTGCATTTGATAAACAAGGAAATCTATTTATAGCAGATGATTATAATTCCAGAATTCGCAAGATAGATGTCTTTGGGGTTATAACTACCGTTGCCGGAAATGGTACCCAAGGTTTTTTCGGAGATACCGGGCCTGCGACTTCCGCAATGCTTTCAGCTCCTTTTGGTATTGTACTTGATACATTGGGCAATATTTATTTTTCTGATGCGGGTAATCAGCGTATACGGAAAGTAAATGCGTCCAATGGAGTTATTAATACTATTGCCGGTACAGGCGTAGGAGGCTACAATGGTGATGGTGGGCTTGCGGATACCACAAAATTAAATAGTCCTCAGTTCATAGCTATTGATAAGGCTCAAAATATTTATATAGCAGATGCTTCGAATAACCGGGTACGCAAGATTACTGCTTCAACAGGGATAATGACTACAGTTGCTGGAAACAATGGAATTACGGGCAATGTTATAGATGGAATCCCAGCTGTAAGTTCCGAACTTAGTAACCCAGTAAGTGTTTCACTTGATTCTTTGGGTAATTTATATATCGCTGATTATATACATCAAAGAATTCGTAAGGTAAATGCTTTGGGAATAATATCCACTATTGCCGGAACCGGAGCAACAATTTACAATGGTGACGGAATACCGGCCACCACTGCAACTCTTAATTATCCTACTGGAGTACACGTTGATAAATACGGAAATGTATATATAACGGATACTCAAAACGGCCGATTAAGGGAAATTTTTGCAAATAATACCTCTACAACATTGGTAAACTCCACCTGTAATGGTTTGTGTAATGGTTCCGTTAGCTCTACTGCATTTGGCGGAAAAGCACCTTATACATTTTCATGGACCGGAGGTTTAGGGACAGGAGCAAGTCATTCAAACGTTTGTGCAGGAACATATACTTTAACTGTTATGGATGCAGATAGCCTTCAGCAAATTAGTATAGTTACAATTACCCAGCCGGCACCTATAACTTTAACAATAACAACCATCGATGCCACATGTGGTCCTAATGGAACGGCAAGTGCAGTTGTAGTCGGAGGAGTTGCTCCCTATACTTATTCATGGCCCGGCGGAAGTATATCTACTTCGTCAACCGGACTTGCAATTGGAAATTATAGCTTAACTGTAAATGACTCAAATAACTGCCCAAAGGTGCAGACTTTCACAATCAGCTTAAATCCAAATCTTTTTATCCCGGTTCCAATTTGCATGGTTACCGTTGATTCCCTTTCAAAAAACAATATTATAATCTGGGATAAAACCCCTTATACTAATATAGATAGTTTTATTATTTATCGCGAAACTTCAGCGAATATTTATAATCGTCTTGGCGCAGTTCCTTTTGGGGCTCTTAGTCAGTTTTCAGATACGGTGCGCACTATGTATTTTCCAAACACAGGTGATCCTAACTCGGGAACCTACCGTTACAAATTGGAAGCGCGTGATACCTGCGCAAATTATACACAGCTAAGTCCCTATCATAATACAATTTTTATTATAAATAACGGAAGTGGAACGTTTTACTGGACTCAATTGTATACAATAGAAAATGGCGCCAATCCTGCAAGTAATTATGTTCTTTACAGAGATGATAATAGCAATGGGAACTGGCATACGGTAACGAGTGTTGCGGGCACGCAGCAAACAATAAATGACCCTCTTTATAATGCTTTTCAAAACACCGCTTCATGGAGGGTGCAAACGCAATGGAATATTACTTGTACTCCAACAATGAGAATCCAAAGTAATACGACAAGTAATTTCAGCACTTCATTCTCTAATGCTGTAACTAATAACCCAAATGCGATAAAGAATAATAATTCTCAGAATGTGCAGTTAAGCATTTATCCTAATCCCTCTAATGGAAAGATTACTCTGCGGTATGAATTATGTAAGGTGAAAGGGAGCGTAGAAGTTTTTAACCTGGTTGGCGATAAAGTGTATTCGCAAGAGGATTTACCGGCAAATCAAACAACCTTAGATTTAAGTTCGCAACCTTCAGGGATTTATTTTCTTCATTTAAAAACTGTAGCCAATACAACTATTAGGAAGATTGTAGTCCAGTAATTTATTGTATTAGTTTTCATTAATTTCTTCTTATTAATAAGAGTGTATAAGTAAACAACACACTTGTACAGAATAACTATACGTCGGTACATTGTCTCTTTTTATATGTAATTTTTAACATATTTTTATTTTCATATTATTTACATAACAATCCGATTTTTAATCACCTTAAAAAAATGACCAAAAAAAGACACAATTTTTAGCCTCCTTTTTTTGGAGTAAGAATTGATCAAAAAAAGGCTTTTCAAGAGTAAGGTTTTGGAGCAAGGTTTTCGGTTAAAATCGGTCTATTTCGAAAAAATGTTATCTTTGCGCTCCAATGGTCCTGTAGCTCAGCTGGATAGAGCACAGGTTTTCTAAACCTGCGGTCCATGGTTCGAATCCATGCGGGATCACGGTGCCAAGCCAATAAAACCCTCACAGTTTTAAACGCAAGTTTAATTCGGGCTGAGGGTTTTTGCATTTATACCCCCAGAATTGCTACAGAAAGTTAAAATACTTTTATGTACTTAAATAAATTGCCCATAATAGTATCTTTGCTCAAAATTTGAATCTTAAAAACAACCATGCGTCTTTCAGTATTTCTTTTCGCAATTATCTTCATTTCTTCTTTGCAGGCTCAACAAAAAGACAGAGAAAATAAGGGTATCGGAAAAATAAGCGGAATCGTTATTGACTCGGCGTCTAAACAACCGGTTGAATACGCAACTATAAGTTTACTGAAGCAGGAGAATGATAAGGTTATTGATGGCACCACAACAGATGCAAAAGGCGTATTTAAATTAAATAAAGTAGAAGAAGGGACGTATAAAATATTGATTTATTTTATAGGATACCAAACTTTCACAAAAAGCAATCTCGTCATCAGTAAAGAAAATCCTGAAGTAAGTCTAGGCCAATTAAATCTAGTGAACAGGCAGGTGATGGTAAAGGAAGTTACCGTTACTGCCGATAAAAATATTATCGAAAACAAAATCGATAAGCTGGTTTACAATGCGGAAAAAGATGTGAGCTCGCAGGGTGGCGTTGCTACGGATATTTTAAAGAAAGTACCAATGGTTGCTGTTAATGTTGACGGGACCGTTGAGCTTCAGGGAAATTCGAACATCCGCTTTCTAATTAACGGAAAGCCCTCTTCCGTTTTCGGAAGTAATATCGCGGATGTTTTGCAAACTATTCCGGCAAGTCAGATTCAAAGTATTGAAGTGATAACGAGCCCCGGTGCAAAATACGATGCGGAGGGAACCGGCGGAATCATCAACATCATTCTTAAAAAAGTTACGGTGCAAGGTATTAACGGTAATCTTTCTTTAACGGGCGGCACCCGTTTGCAAAACGGGTCTTTTAACCTCTCGGCCCGCAAGGGAAAATTCGGCGTTAACGCTTTTTTAAGCGGCAACGCGCAATTATCATCGGCCACACTTAATACTTCCGACAGAGAATCAACCGACCCTTCAACAGGATACAAATCTTCTCTCTTGCAAAACGGTACTAGCAATTTTATGCGTACCGGTTATCAATCGGGTTTGAGTTTTGATTGGTCTCCGACCGATAATGATAATTTTAACGGGGGCCTTAGCTATAATAATTTTGGAAATACGAGCACGGGCTTTAACAACCGGCGATCGCTTTTAAAAGATGCCGCCGGAAATACTTTAACTGACGTAAACAATATTGTTAACGCCGATAATAATTTTAACGCGCAGGCCTACGACTGGAATTTGAATTACAAAAGAAAATTTAAAAAAGAAGGGCAGGAGTTGGATGTTTTATATACATCTTCACTTTCAAATAATAATTCGTATTATCTACAAACGCAAAAATTAATTACGCCCGATTCAGTCTACAGTGGTTCTTATGGAAAAAACCCCGGAACGGATATGCAAACAAATATTTCAATTAATTACACGCATCCTATTAATGAAAAATTGCTTTTTGAAACAGGGGTTAAAACGGTAATTTATCAATTAAACAGTAAATCAGATGTGTTTTTACTGAACCTGCCTTCAGATGTTTATGATTTTAATACTAATCAGTCGAACAGCATAAATTACGGAAGGAATATATATGCAGGTTATATTTCTACCACATTTAAATTAAAATTTTTAGATGTTAAGGCGGGGGTACGCAACGAGTACACAGAAACAAAAGCAAACTTTTCGAGTGTAGGTAATGTAAATGTTGCGCCATACAATACCATTGTGCCCTCCGGAACTATATCGCATACATTTAAAAATAATCACACATTTAAAATAAGTTATTCGTACCGTATTCAGCGTCCCGATTATAGAGATTTAAATCCTTTTGTAAACGCAAGCGACCCTAAAAATTTAAGTACAGGTAATCCCAATTTAAAACCCGAAACCACGCATAATATAGAATTGGGTTATAGTAAATTTTTTGAGAAAGGAATAAATATAAACGTAAACGCGTTTTACAGAGGCAATCGTGCCGACATACAGGCTTACAGTACGTTTTATCCCACCTACATGATTGGCGATTCGACATTCAGTAACGTTACGGTTACTACTCGCGAGAATATCGGAAGAGAAGATAATTTCGGGATAAATATTTTTGCATCGGCCAACATTAAGAAGAAATTTAATTTGCGTAGTAATATTTCAGCTTTTCAACGCTACATTTATAATGCAATAGTCCCGGGCGCAAATATTAGTGGTTTTAATTACCGGGCAAATCTTAATCTTTCGTATCAAATTACAAGCACATTTGTGGTTGAAGTATTTGGTAATTTTAATTCGCCGCGTATTAATGTGCAGGGAAAAATGCCCGCGTTTACAACCTATAATTTTGCTTTGCGAAAACAATTTTTCAATAAAAAAATGAGCCTTGCTTTTACAACTACCAATCCTTTTAATAAATATGTTAACCAAAAAACAGAAACTACCGGAGTTAATTTTACCTCTGTAAGTTTAAAACAATTACCATACCGTTCGTTCGGAATTAACTTTACCTGGAGATTCGGAAAGCTTGAATTTAAGCGCCAGAAGGATGCAGAAGATGTAAACCTTACAAATCCGCCTATCCAGGGAAATTAATTGCTACGGTCTAAAATCAGGTATAAATAATACTCTTTAAAAATTAATTTTGCCTAAGCTTGCCATGCACCTTAAAATACTTCGCTACATAAGTTTATTTATTTTTTCGTTGCAAGCGCATGCTCAAAACCAGGGCTTGGTAAAGGGCATTGTTACAGATAAGCAAAGCCCTGTTGAATTTGTAAATGTCGTTTTAAGTTCCATTAAAGACAGTAGTAAAATTTTTAAAGTAACGGTTACCGACAGCACAGGAAGTTTTACCTTGAGCGATTTACCTTTTGATAATTACATCGTAAAATTTCAGCGTATTGGTTTTCTTAATGTAAGTGCAAATTTTGTGATTGATTCGGCACATACAAACATCGATTTACAAAACATACATTTAGTAAGCGACAGTAAATTATTAGACGCGGTAGAAGTTGTTTCGCACAAAGATTTTATTAAAAAAACGCCGCAGGGCTTTATTATAAATGCAAAAGATAATCTTGTAACAACAGGTGGTACGGCTACTGATTTACTGCGAAACACACCAACCGTTGTGGTTGATGCGGATGGAAATATTACTATTCGCGGCAAAAGCCCGCTTATTTTAATTAATGGACGTAATTCAAGCCTCGGTTCAACCGACCGCATTCCGGCAAGCACTATAGAAAGTATCGAAATTATTAATAACCCCTCCGCTCAATATGACGCGGATGCCGAGGGAGGAATTATAAATATTAAACTCAAAAAAAATGTAAGCAAAGGCACCAACGGCTCTGTAGCATTGGGCGCGGGTTACGGTGCGTTTGGCAGGGCAAACAGTTCTTTTAATCTTAATCATCAGGCGGGCAAATGGAATTTTGGGCTTAATTATGATAATCGTTTTGCTACACGAACAAGAAAGGCGCAGGCAAACCGTACAAGTTTTAATTCGCCAAGCGATTATTTTCTTACACAAAACCGACATGATAACCGTTTTGAGCAATCGCAAAATTTAAAGTTTAATGCCGATTTTAATCCCAGCCAAAAAAACAGTTTTAGTTTTGAAGTGATTGGTAATTTAACAGGGCAGGATAATGATGAAACACTTGTATCCATGTTTCAAACACAGGCTAATGCTTTTAATACTAAAAATACTAGAAGGTCTATTGAAATTGGCAGAGAGAAAGTGGCCGAGTTTGCTTTTACCTACAATCGCAAATTTAATGATGAGCGAAAAACTTTACAAATAAATGCCAGTACTTCTTTTAATCCCGAAACAGAAAATACCGACATAACTACGCAATCTTTAAACTCTGATGATTCTAATTTAGGTACTGACTTTTTACAACGCACGTACAATTATCAAAACAGCAACGTAAGCAATTTTAAAATTGATTATACGCATCCCATTGGCAAAAAAGGAATTTTAGAAACAGGTTACAAAGCCATTACCCGTTATACGGATGCTGATTTTAAAAGTTTGTATTATGCAAATAGCCAATATGTAGTAAATACGTTGGTGAGCAACACGTTTAATTTTAAAGAACAAATTCATGCCGCCTATTTACAGTACAGAGGTTATATAGGTAAACCCGATTCGGCAAAGTGGAAATATGATATTGGTTTACGCGCTGAGCAGGTTTATAATCAAGGGTGGGTTACCAGCAGAACGAATGGAAATTTTAACCGCGATTATTTTAATTTATTTCCAACGGCCAACATTGCCTATTACATAAATGCAAGCGATTTTTTTAAATTAAGTTTTAGTCGCAGGATAAACCGTCCGGGCCTGGGGCAATTAAATCCGTTTACAGATATTACGGATTCTTTAAATCAACACAGTGGTAACCCCAACCTGCGCCCCGAATTAATTAATGCACTGGAGACCGGATATAATAAGGAGTGGAAAAAAGTTTCTTTATCGGCAAATGTATTTTATAGGTATGCTACCAACATTATTCGTCCGTACATTATGTTGGTAGGAAATGGTGTAGCCTTAACTTTACCAATGAATTTTGGAACTGCAACTACGTATGGTTTTGAAGGTATTGTTTCTATGTTTCCAACTAAATTCTGGAGTATCAATGTAAGCGCATCGGTATTTCAACAAAAAATAGATGGCAGCAATGTAAGCCCCGATATTGCCAATACTGTTTTAAGCTGGTACGGCAAAGTGATAAATAATTTTACGATGTGGAAGGGAAGTAAGATGCAAATCATCAGTAATTATAATTCGCCCATCGCCACCCCGCAGGGCTCGAGAATTGCGGTGTATAATGTTGATTTTGGTTTCAGACAAAATGTTTTTAAAGGAAGAGGAGGAATCGGGCTTGTAATAACCGACGTGTTTAATACACAAAAGAGCGGTTTAACTGCCGCGGCTTCTGATTTTAATTATAGCCGTACTTTTAAAATTGATACAAGGGCTATTCTTGTAAGTTTTGCCTATTCCTTCGGAACATCTTTTAAAGAATCGCTTATTGAAAATAAGTTTTCTAACGATTAATCTGTTTTTAGTAAAAAAACTTTGATTGATATTGCTTTTAACTGTTATTTTGTGTTTGTAAAATGAATACAGAAATAGAAGAAATAAAGCAAACCAAAAAAAAGCTAAAGCGCAAAACGCAAGCAAGTCTAGAGCGACAAACAATTGTGCATTGCACCTATAACCCGGAGGCAGCGGTGCGCGTTTGGCCCAATACTTTTTTGGTGGAGAAAGAAAGCGGCCGAAGGGCAAAACTCATCACGGCTTACAATATTTCTTTTGCACCCGAGTGGACTTTTGGCAATACAAACAATTGCTTTACCCTTATTTTTGAGGGATTAAGCAAGGGTTGTTCGGTTTTCGATTTAGTAGAAGATATACCCCTTCCGGATCCCTTTGTGGTGAAGGATATTGCAAGAAACAAAACGGATGTTTACAATGTGAATTTAGAATAGTCTGATTGTCTGGCAGATAGCTGCTTGCCCGGCCTTCGCTTAAGAGGTAAATCAGACTCCCAATAATTTGGTGGATTTTACTGAAAAAAGGCACAAATTTGATTTAAATTTGAAAGTATAATAGGGCATAGCCTCTACAATGATAATCAGGCCCTTTGTTAAATTTGCATTAAGCATTTATAAAACTTAAATAAGAACTCAAAAACAAAACACATGATTAAAAAATTACTTCTCAGCTCATTATCAATTTTACTTTTCGCAAATGTTTGGGCGCACGATGGCGATAAATCCTGGTCGCTTAACTGGCAACCATCAAAAGTTTTTATCGAAAACAAAGGGCAATTTCCTAAAGTAAACAATCAAGAAATTTTGTTTGCGATTGACCACGACCGCACAAAAATTTATTTTTCGGCAAAAGGAATGACCTACGCTTTTTTTAAAAGCATGCCAAAAAAGGAAAACGAAGAGGAACGCGAGACGGAGAAAAAAGTTACAACTACCGAAGAGTGGATTGAACACGAAAAAGAAGAGCGGAGCGCAAACCTTAAACGCGATTATGTAAATCTTATCTGGGAAAACAGTAACCCCAATGCAAAAATAGTTGCCGAAAATATGGCGGGCGAGTATTTTAGTTATGAGCTTGGCCAAGGGCAAGATGCAGTAAATATTAATTATATCAAGGCCTATAAAAAAATAACTTACAAAAACCTGTACCCTAATATCGATGTTGAATATATTTTTCATCCTACCGAGGGAATAAAGTATTCTTTAATTCTGCATCCCGGCGCCGATATCTCATTGGTAAAAATGAAATATACAGATGCCAACAAAATAACCATAGCAAATAACGGGGACCTGCACCTGAAAACTGAATTCGGAGATATCATTGATCATGCTCCGGCAACATTTTATGCGGCTAATACATCAAACACAATTGTTTCTAAATTTATTAAATCCGGAAGCACTGTTTCTTTTCAGTTAGATGGTTATGATAATACACAAGAAGTAATTGTAGATCCATGGACACAAACACCAACTATTTCTAACTCGAACGGAGTTTGGGAGTGCGAAAGAGATGGCGCAGGTAACGTATATATTATTGGCGGCGATTCTCCAATGAAATTATTAAAATACAATTCGGCAGGCGTTATACAATGGACTTACAATACAACGTATGATACGGCAAATGTTTGGTTAGGTACTTTTGTTACAGACTTGGCGGGTAACAGTTATGTTACAGCAGGGTCTACTGCAAAATTATCTAAAGTTACCACGGCCGCAGCGATGTTGTATAATGTTACCGGTGGCGCCAATGATGAATATTGGAATATTGCATTTAACTGCGATCAAACAAAATTAATTATTGGAGGTACAAGGCTGGCCTTCAATTCTGGCTTAACTATTATTGGTAATGGGATTATTTTTGACATTAATACTTCAAATGGCAGTGTAAATTCAATGCAGATAGTTGGAAAAACCAGGCCCGGCTTTTTGGGCTTGAATGATCCGGAAGAAGTAAGGTCAATTACATCTTCGTACAACGCGCGGTATTATTTTTTAACGCTTGATACACTTGGAGCAATAGATCAAAATTTTTCGGTTTGTTCCTCATCAACCGGTAATGTTCTTTTTAAAATGAATCACACATACTCGTTTGGATATAAATCAGAAAACTGGAGGCCCAAAGGAAACGGCGGTATCATGGCATCGCGCGCAAACAAAAATTATCTGTACACGCAAAACGGAACAAATATTTCGCGACGGAATTTAATGAATGGTGCTATCATAAATACGGTTGCCATTCCCGGTGGATTAAACACAACAAGTTTAGGGCATAACCAGCCCGGTAATATGGGTATTGATTTGGATAGTTGCGGAAACGTGTACGTAGGTTCAGGTAACGCAGTAATTAAATATGACCCTGCTTTAAATTTAATTTCAAACACAGCAGTAGGTTATCATGTTTATGATGTTGCGGTAAGTACCGGCGGAAACGTAATAGCATGCGGAGCAACCGGAATTTCTACAACAGTTTCAAGAACAGGAACAGTTCAATCATTTAATTTGGGGGCCTGCGAACCGGCATTATTAGCATGTTGCGATGCCAACGTTTGTTCGGCAGGGCCTTTCTGCGTAAGCGATCCATCTTATACATTAACGCCTGCAACTGCAGGTGGTGTTTGGAGCGGAACCGGAGTAAATGCTTCAGGTGTATTCAGTCCATCTGTAGCCGGCGTTGGCACACACACTGTTACATACACGCTGCCTTGTGGCTCAACTTCTTTAAGTATTGTTGTAGGTTCATGCGCTTCGCTTAATGTTTGTATTAATACAGGTACATTAACTGTATCGGGTGGCACACCAACATATACATGGTCTACACAAACAACTTACACCCCATGTATTGCCGGGGCAGGATTTTATTGCGGAATTTTCACTGCGGCCGGGCCTGCAACAACTTCATGGACACCTGTTGCTACAGGAACAAATACATTTACTCCGGGCAGTTATCCGGTGTTAGTTCAGGATGGTGCCGGTGCTTCTTATACAATTACAACCAGCGGTTCTGTACCAAATTGTACAGTAGCGTGCGTTGCTCCAACTGTATCGGTTTCGGCGCAAACAAATGTAACTTGCTTTGGTGCAAATAACGGCAGCGCAACAGTTGTTGCAAGTCCCGCAGGAACGTATACCTACACCTGGCAAAACGGAAATTTAAATGGTGCAAGTCAAAGTGGACTCTCTCCGGGTATTTATACTGTAACGGCCACCAACGGCGGTTGTTCAGGATCAACAACGGTTAACATAACGCAACCTGCTATACTTACTTTAAGTGCTGTGCAAACAGCAAGCATAACGTGTGCCGGAACAAACAATGGTACAGCCAGCGTTACTATTGGTGGTGGCACGTCAACTTATACAGTTAACTGGAGTGGCGGAGGTAGTGGTACGACCATTGGTAGTTTAGGGGCCGGAACGCATACGGCAACGGTTACCGATGCAAATAATTGTGTTGCAACTGCAACGGTAAATATAAACGCCCCTGCTATTTTAGATATTACACTTACAGGAACCGGCCTTGCACTTTGTGGTTCAAGTAATGGAACCGCAACTGTAACGGCATCGGGCGGAACAGCACCTTTAACTTATTCGTGGAGCACAGGCGCAACGGGGCCTGTATTAACAGGAGTGCCGGGCGGATCATATACTGCTACAGTTACCGATGGTAACGGTTGTACAAAATCAGTTGTTGCAAGTATTGGTTCTGCAGGCGGACCAAGTGCAACTGCTGCGCAAACAGCAAGTGTTACTTGTAACGGATTAAGTAATGGTACTGCAACCGTTAATATTTCGGGCGGTACACCAAACTATACAGTTAGCTGGAGCAGCGGCGGAAGTGGAACAAGTGAAAGCGGATTACCCGCAGGAACTTATACCGCTACCGTAACCGACGCCAACGGTTGTGTAAATACAACAACAGTTACAATTTCTCAACCAACACCTATTGCAGTTACTTTTACAAATAATAGTCCTTCTGCCTGCGCATCAAGTACAGGAAGTGTTACCGCAAATGCAAATGGCGGCACAGGCGTTATAACTTATACCTGGAATACAGGTGCAAGCGGACAAACTTTATCAAATGTACCTGCCGGCTCGTACACTGTTACTGCAACAGATGTAAATAATTGTACGCAAACCGGAGTTGTAAATATTGTTACGGTTAACGGCCCCACTGTTACGCCGGTTGCAACTGCAACTGTAAGTTGTAACGGCGCTTCTACAGGTTCTGCATCCGTAACTATTTCGGGAGGTACGCCAAGTTATACAGTGAGTTGGAGTAGTGGCGGAAGCGCTACTACCGAAACAGGATTAGGCGCAGGAGTTTATACTGTAACCGTAACTGATGCTTCAAGTTGTGTTAGTAATGCAACGGTTACTATTACTCAACCACCTGCCGTTACTGTAACTGTAAATAGTTCGCCAACAGGTTGTACAAATTCAGTGGGAACAGCAACCGCAAGTGCAACGGGCGGAACCGGAGTTTTAACTTATACCTGGAGTAATTCGCAAAGTGGTGCAACTGCTAGCGGACTTGGACAAAGTGTTTACACAGTAACTGTAACCGATGCCAATAGTTGTGTAACAACAAATACGGTTTTGATTGGTGTTACTAATCCGCCGGTTGTTACGGTAAATAGTTCTCCAACAGGTTGTGCAAATTCAATCGGTACAGCAACAGCAAATGCAACGGGTGGAACAGGAGTTTCAACATATACCTGGAGTAATTCGCAAAGCGGCGCGGTAGCAACCGGACTTGGACAAGGAGTTTATACAGTAACCGCAACCGATGCTAATGGTTGCGTAGCAAGCAATACAGTTTTGGTGGGTGTAACAAATCCTCCCGCTGTTGCAATTGATTCAACACATAATGTAAAATGTAACGGACAAACGAATGGTTCTGCATACGCATCTTCTACCGGTGGAACTCCCGGTTATACGTATACATGGAGTAACACGCAAACAGGTGCGGTGGCAACTAATTTGGGACAGGGGTCTTATACAGTTGTTGTAACAGATGCAAGCGGATGTAAAGACTCAACTGTAATTACTATTAATCAACCTACACCTTTAACAAATACAATTACCAACGTTACACCCGAAAATTGCAATCATCAAAATGGTTCAGCAACAGTAAATGCAAGTGGTGGTACCATGCCTTATACTTACCAATGGAATTCGGGACAAACTACTTCAACCGTATCTAATTTCCCTGCGGGAACTTATACGGTAGTTGTTACAGATGCCAAAGGATGCACCAGTATAAATTCGGCAACTATAACAAATGTGCCCGGCCCAACACTTACACTTACGGGGCAAACTAATGTAACGTGTACTGGTTTAAGTAATGGTTCGGCAACAGTAAATGCAACAGGAGGAACACCTAATTATACGTATACATGGAGCAATTCTTCAACAGGTGCAACAGTTGGTGGTTTATCCGCAGGTGGCTATACTGTTATTGTTAGTGATGCCGCAACGTGTACTTATTCATTAGCGCTTACAATAAGTCAACCGGGCGCTATAGTAGTTAATACTTCATTTATACCTGTAAGTTGTAGCGGTGGTTCTAATGGTACTGCGGCTGCGATTCCTTCGGGCGGTACTTCTCCTTATTCAATTTCATGGTCAACAGGTGGTGTCGGCACTACTATAACAAATATTCCGGCCGGTGCTTACACGTATACGGTTACCGATACCAATGGTTGTCCGCAAACAGGTTCGGTTGGTGTTACAGAAAATGCGCCGGTAGACTCGCTTAACATTACCGGGGCAATTTGTTTAAATGATCCTAACGTTTTATTAATGGCTCCTCATGGTGGTATTAGTCCCGATACAATCGGTTCTCTTTACCAATGGAATTTGAGTAATAATCCGATTACGGGCGCTAATTCTTATACCTATAACGGAAGTACGTCGGTAGTAACTAACTATTCGGTGTATTGGTTCTATCACGGCTGTCGTTATGTATCCACAAATGTATTGGTAACTGTTTCTCAGGATTTTGGTGTGTTGCCGCAAACAAACGTCTTTACACCAAACGACGATAAAATAAATGACGAATTCCTTCCATTCTCATTATCTGCATTTAGTGGTAACAACAGCGCCAATATGCAATTACTGGCAAGTATGATTGATGGTTACGAGTTGACGATTTATGACAGATGGGGAATACTTTTATTTAAAACAACAACAGTAACCGATACTTGGGACGGTAAAACTTTGGATGGTAAAGATGTAAGTGCAGGCACCTATTACTGGATAGCTAAATACAAAGCCAAGTGCAGTAAAAACATAAGTGAACAAACCATAAAAGGATTTGTTGAACTGTTGAGGTAGGCCGATTTTTTTAAGAGTAGTATATTTTTAAAACGCTTCTCCTCATTGAGGGGGAGCGTTTTTGCTTTGTTTTTATATCTATCTTTGCATTGAAACCCTAAGCTATTTGCATTAACCCTTATGAAAAATTACCGCAACATAATTTATTACGTTGTTGTGGTAAGTGTGTTTTTATATATGATGTATTGGGTAGTGCAGTTTGGTAAACCACTTGAGGCACATAAAACCGATATTGTAAATACGGTTAGTGATTTAAGCCTGCTTCAACAATTTAAAGCATCTTTTATAGAAAGTTTAACCCATCCTTTGGCAACTTTACTGTTGCAAATTATTACTATCATTTTTACGGCGCGTACTTTTGGGTTTCTTTTTAATAAAATGGGGCAGCCTACAGTTATTGGCGAAGTAGTAGCAGGTATTTTTTTAGGGCCTTCGTTGTTGGGCATGTGGTTTCCCGAGTACACTACTTTTCTTTTTCCTAAAACATCGCTGCCTAATTTGCAATTTTTTAGTCAGATTGGCCTTTTGCTTTTTATGTTTGTGGTGGGCATGGAGCTCGATTTAAAAGTATTGCGCACCAAAGCCAAAGAAGCTATTGTAATTAGCCACGCAAGTATTATTATACCTTTTACTTTGGGAATGGGCCTTGCGTATTTTTTGTATATAGATTTTGCGCCGGCTCATATTAATTTTCTTTCATTTAGTTTGTTCATTGGCATTTCAATGAGCATAACCGCTTTTCCGGTATTGGCGCGTATTATACAAGAGCGCGGCATGACTAAAAGTAAATTAGGCATTATGGCCATAACCTGCGCGGCTATTGATGATATCACCGCTTGGTGTATTTTGGCGGTTGTTATTGCTGTTGTAAAGGCCGGTAGTTTGGTAAGCGCTTTATTTACAATTGTAATGGCCATTGGTTTTGTTTTTATTATGTTGAAATTAGTTCGTCCATTCTTAAAAAAATTGGGTGAGGTATATTCTAACAAAGAAACTTTAAGTTTAAATATCGTTGCTATTATTTTCGGTATTCTTTTAATCTCTGCTTACGTTACAGAAGTAATCGGCATACATGCTTTATTCGGCGCATTTATGGCCGGTGTAATTATGCCGCCTTCTTATAGTTTTAGAAGGATATTAATTGAAAAAGTTGAATACGTTGCCTTGGGCTTATTGCTTCCTTTGTTTTTTGCTTTCTCGGGCTTGCGTACACAAATAGGCTTGCTTAACGAAGGTGGTTTGTGGGGCGTTGCTTTACTGATTATTTTAATTGCCATATTAGGAAAATTTGGCGGGAGCATGCTTACTTCGCGCTTTATGGGCAACAGCTGGCGCGATAGTTTATCAATGGGCGCATTGATGAATACGCGAGGTTTGGTTGAACTTGTTGTTTTAAATATCGGATACGATTTGGGTGTATTCTCTCCGCAAATATTTGCCATGCTGGTATTAATGGCCCTGGTAACAACATTTATGACCGGCCCTGTGTTGGATTTAATAAAACGCTTTTCGAAAGAGGTGCACGACGAGAAAAGTGATTTGGAAAAACAAAAATTCAAGGTATTGGTCTCGTTCGGAAATCCTTTAACAGGAAAAAAAATTGTGCGTCTCGCCAATATGTTATCCGGCAGCGGCAAACAATTTAATTCAGAAATAACTGCTTTGCACGTTTCGCCCAGCGCGGATATAAATAAATTTAACGCGGCCGAATACGAAAGAGAAAGTTTTAAACCGGTAAAAGCGGAAGCGCATAGATTAGGAATAGAATTAAAAACCGAATACAAAATATCAAACGACGTAAGCGAAGAAATTTTAAACGTGTCGCATAACGGCGAGTATAATTTATTGCTGGTAGGAGCAGGGCAATCTATCTTTGAAGGCTCATTATTGGGTAAATTCATTGGTATTACTGCAAAAGCGCTGAACCCCGAAAAACTTATTGGCAGTTTGGTGGGTAAAGAAAGTTTGGTAAAATCATCGGCACTTATTGATGAAAAAACAAAAGCTTTTATTTCCGAAAGTGAAATTCCGGTTGGCGTTTTAATTGATAAGGATTTTAACGAGGCAGATGAGTTAGTGATACCTGTATTTTCGGTAGGCGATGTGTTTTTATTTTTTTACATAAAGCGTGTGGCTAAAACCATGGCCTGCAAAATTAAATTGATTGATTACAATGGTATCATAAGTTCTAATGTAGAAATACTGGAGGAAATTTCGGGCATACGTAAAACAACCGAAGGTACAATAGACCTGATACCCAAAAGAGATTTTGACCTGGGCGGGCTTGCTGAAGAAAGTTTGTTAATGCTGAGCTTTGAGGGTTGGAAAGTTCTTGAAAGGGAATTTGACCTTGACGAAACTATAAAAACTTCGGTGCTTTTAATGAGGCCTTAAAATAAATAACAGATTCTTTCCTATTTTCACAAAAAAATGTATGAGTAAAAAAAAGAAATTTGGTCTTGCACTTCTTGCATTAATTTTGATTATCCAATTTTTTCGTCCCGATAGAAATGCCGGCGAGGTGTATGGGCCCAATGATATTTCTAAAGCGATTGGCATGCCGGCTGATGTAAAAATTATTTTAGAAAAAGCCTGCAACGATTGCCATAGTAACAATACAGTTTATCCCTGGTACACCAATATACAGCCGCTTGGTTGGTGGCTCAATCACCATGTAAATGAAGGAAAGCAGGAATTAAATTTTTCGGAATTCAATACCTATAAAACGCGCCGTAAATTACGTAAGCTCGAAGATATTGCGGATGAGGTTAAAGAAGAAGAAATGCCGCTTAGTTCTTATACAATCATGCATGGTAATGCAAAATTAACAGATAAAGAAAAGCAAACACTTATAAACTGGGCGCTTAACTCAAAAGCTATGCTCGATACGGTGAAAATTGCGGAGCAGCCTGAGAAATAACCTGCAAATATGCTGTTATAATAGTATCTTTGCTTTCGTAAAACAAAAAAAATGGCACGCATACTTACAGGCATACAAAGCACCAATATCCCTCACCTTGGAAATATTTTGGGCGCAATGTTGCCTGCTATACAAATGAGTAAGGATCCAAAAAATGAGGCGTTTCTGTTTATTGCGGATATGCATTCGGTAATTTCACTAAAAGACGCTGATTTTCGCCGCAACAGTACACTTGCAGTGGCGGCAGCATGGATTGCATTGGGATTTGATACCGATAAAAATTATTTGTACCGTCAAAGCGATGTGCCCGAAGTTTGCGAACTTACCTGGTATTTAAATTGTTTCACTCCTTTTCCAATGTTGCAAAACGCACATTCGTTTAAGGATAAAGCGAACAGGTTGAGTGAGGTTAACGCTGGATTATTTACGTATCCTGTGCTAATGGCTGCAGATATTTTATTATACGAGGCCAATCTTGTTCCGGTTGGCAAAGATCAGTTGCAGCATTTAGAAATGACCCGCGATATCGCCGGGGCTTTCAATCGTCAGTACGGTGAAGTTTTTGTTATACCGGAACCCAAAATACAGGAAGAGGTAATGATTGTGCCGGGTATTGACGGGCAAAAGATGAGCAAGTCGTACAATAATTTTATAAATATTTTTCTTCCCGAAAAGGAATTGAAAAAAGTGGTGATGAGTATTGTAACGGATGCCAAAACATTAGAAGAACCCAAAGATCCCAATACCTGTAATGTATTTGCTTTATACAAGTTAATGGCAAGTGCAGCGCAAATTGAAGCTATGCGTAAAAATTACTCAGCCGGTAATTATGGTTACGGCCACGCAAAAACAGCGCTCTACGAAGTGTTGCTGGATAAATTTAAAGATGCCCGCCAAAAATATTTCGACTTAATGAATAATCCTGCTTTGCTTGAAGCAGAACTTGGCAAAGGCGCCGCCAAAGCCCGTAAAATAAGCCAACCTGTTCTTAAAAAGGTGAGAGAGAAACTTGGCTTTTGATTTTTTAGTTTAAACTCTAAATTTTCCCTACTTTGGCTATGTGAAAAGAACCAAATTATTTTTTCTTCTTTTTATTGCCTCCTCGTTTTTTATAAACGCTCAGCAAGCTATGCTCGATTCACTCGAGCTGGTATTAAAAAATTCAGCCAACGACACCAACAGGGTAAAACTATGCGTAAAAATTGCCAGCCGCTATCGTTTTGTGAACCCCGATAAAACGGTTGAGTTTGCCAAACAAGGTTTAAAACTTGCACAACAATTAGGTTACAAAAAAGGACTTTTTAAAAGCCATGAAATGATTTTTCACGGTTTGCAGTACAGTAGTAATTATACACCTGCAATACCTGTATTGCAAAAATGGATGGCAGACGCCGATTCGCTCAAAGACGAATATCAAAAAGCGCAATGCTATAACGCCATGGGTTTAATATTTAGTCAAACAGGTAATTATTCAAAAGCCATTGAAAATTATTTTAAAGCCATAAAAATTGATGAAGGCAGAAGCGACAAAGCTTCTCTTGCCGCCGATTATGGAAATATTGCCCTCGTTTACGAATCACTAAAAAAATATGAAATTGCGCTGGAGTATTTAAATAAAGCCAAGCAAATTGATAAAGAGATTGGCGATAAAAAAGGATATGCAAACGCCATTGGTAATTTAAGTAATCTATACGACGAAATGGGCGACCCGAAAAAAGCTTTGGAGTATGCTCTCGAGTTTTTAAAATCGGAGGAAGGTTCAAAAAATAAATCCAATTTGGCGGCTGTGCTCTCTAACATCGGCAGCTTGTATGATGAATTGGGAGAAAAGGAAAAAGCCCTGAATTATTATAAAAAGTCGCTAGTCTTGGCAGAAGAAATTGGGAACGACGAAACCGTTTTGGCCAACCAAATAAATATCGGCACACTTAACCTCGATAAAAAGCAATATGCAAGTGCACGCGAATATTTTTTAAAGGCACTTGATCTTGCTACCCAAATGGGCTCTAAGCCGCACCAAAGCGAGTGCTACCGCATGTTGGCACTGGCTTATCGCGGACAAAATGATTTCGTTAAAGCGTATGATTATCTGGATAAATTCAACCAATTAAAAGATACTTTACTCAATGAAGAAAATTCGCGGCAAATAAACCAAATGAGCGCGATGTACGAAAAGGATAAACAACAATTAAAAATCGATGCGCTTGAAAAAGAGAAACACTTGTCGGAACAAGTTATAGAAAAGCAAAACAATTTTCGCAAAGTTCTGGTAACGGTTGTGATTTTAATTATTTTATTGGCCATTGTTTTGTTGGTGGCTTTTGTAAATAAAAGAAAAGCCAATCAATTGCTTGAAACGCGTAACAACGAAATACAAAGACAAAGCGAAATTATTGAGGAGACCAATAAAAGCATGACCGATAGTATTAATTACGCCAAGCGAATTCAAGAAGCTTTTTTGCCGGATAAAGAGGTAAAATATAAATTGTTTCCGGATGCATTTGTGTTTTATCAGCCACGAGATATTGTAAGTGGAGATTTTTATTGGTTTGCCGAAAAAGGCGGAAAAAAAATTATTGCAGCTGTAGATTGTACCGGCCATGGCGTGCCGGGTGCTTTTATGAGTATGATTGGTATTGATCAGCTAAACCATATTGTTTTGCAAGGCGGAATTACTAAGCCTTCCGAGATTTTAAATCATTTGCAAAAAAGTATTCGCGCGGCATTAAAACAGGATACCAATAACGAAATTGGCACTAAAGACGGAATGGATATGGCGCTGCTCAGTTTTGACACAGAGAATAACCGCGTAAATTATGCGGGCGCTAACCGTCAGCTGATACTTATTCGGAGAAATGAAAATAAGTTAGAAGCCATCGAAGCCGACCATGCATCTATAGGGGGCTTGCAATTTGGCGAAGCAAAGTCATTTACCAATCACGAATTAAATTTAACAAAAGGCGATTGCCTCTATATTTTTACTGACGGTTTTTCTGACCAATTTGGGGGCCCCAAAGGAAAAAAATTCCGCGTAAAAAATTTAAAAGAACTTTTAGTATCAATTTCGCAGAAGAAAATGAGCGAGCAGGAAGAGATACTTACCGCTACCCTTAGCAACTGGAAAGGGAAACTTGAGCAAATTGACGACATACTTGTGATAGGAGTGCGAATTTAAGGGGGATTTTTTCTGTATTTAACATCAAATTTTTACATTTGTAAAGGTTTTGGGCTATATTTACTATAACCAATACTTTACTTATGAAAAAATTTACTTTCTCAGCATTATTGCTAATGGTATCCGCATCGTTTTTTGCAGGAAATCCTGTAAAATCTCAAATCGCTTTCCGCGAAAATAAGGGGCAGGTAGCCGGCGCCGATGGAAAACCCGTAAACGAAGTATTATTTAAAGCAACAGGTACCGCTCCCGATATATTTGTTACAACAAGCGGTATCACGTATGTGTTTTATAAAAAAACAAGTGGAGCAGAAAATGCCAAAACAAATTGGAGCAAAATAGAAATGCTTTTGCAAGGTGCAAGTATAAAAGTAGAAAATATTAAAACAGAAAATGTACTTACTTCTGCATCAAATTTTTACTATGCGCATTGTCAGCAAGGAATTTTAAATGTAAAGAGCTGGCAAAAAGTTACTGTTGCCAATGTGTATGCCGGTATAGATTGGGTACTAAACGCGGATGACGCTAAGGGCCTCTCGTACGATTTTATTGTACACCCGGGCGCTGATCCTTCGCAAATACATGTTTTGTATAAAGGGGCTACTTCAATCGAACTCCAGGAAAATAAATCTAAACTTATTTTACACAGCGCCTGCGGAAATTTGTTTGAAGGCAATTTAAATGTGTTTGAAAAGGGCGGAAAAAAAATAAATGCAGAATTTAAGTTAAGAGGAAATGAAGTAAGGTATTCCATTGCTAAATATTCAACCCAATACGAATTAATTATTGACCCGCCCTTACAATGGAGTCAAAAAGAAATTACAGCCGGCACCGATTATGCAAATGCACTTGTTGCTCCACGCGACGGATCGGGCGATGTTGTTATAACCGGTTTTGCAGGGTCAACTACTTTTCCGGCACTTAATGCATATCAGGGAACCAATGCGGGTAATGATGATATTATCGTATTTCGTTTAAATACAAACGGTACTATGCAATGGTCAACGTATTACGGAGGTACAGGTGACGATTGGGGAAAGGGAATTGCCACCGATGTAAATGGTGATTGTTATGTGGCAGGTTATACTAACTCAGCAAATTTTCCAACATTAAATCCAATTTATTCGGCTTTTCAGGGTGGTGCAAATGATGTTGCAATACTTAAACTAAGTAAAACAGGTGTAAGGCAATGGGCCACGTATTATGGTGGTTCGGGTAACGAGTATGCAAATGCAATTGCCTGCGACCAGGGTGGAAATTCTTATATTACAGGATATACTAACTCAGTAAATTTTCCGGTGGTAGCTGCCATACAACCTACAAAAGGTGTTGTGGGAGATGCATTTGTAATGAAACTTAATTCGGCAGCAACCGTGCAGTGGGCCACTTTTTACGGAGGCGATGATGAAGATAAAGGAAGAGGAATTACTTTAGATCAGGGAGGTACAAATGTATATGTAACAGGAACAACAATAGGGCAATTTTCTGTAACACCCGGTGCTTTTCAAATTACAAATGCAAGTTTGTATAATGTAGAAGATATTTTTGTATCCAAATTAAATGCAAATACTGCCGCTATTCAATACGCTACTTTATGCGGGGGTTTTGATGCAGATATTGCAGAAGACATTGCGGTTGATAACTCGGGTAACGCTTATATTACCGGGTATACATTTTCTAATGATTATCCAATTTTTAATCCGGGTGGCGGCGCTTATGTAGATAGCACGCAAAATAGCCCGGGCATGCACGATGTTTTTGTTACCAAACTTAATCCAACAGGTACCGCCGCTTTGTGGTCAACTTATATGGGTGGTAGTGGTGTTGATTTGGCTTTTGGTATTTGTTACGACCCTTTATATGGAATTTATGTAACGGGCTCAACGGCTTCAACCGATTTTCCGGTGCAAATGCCTTCCGATAATATTTTTTACCAAAACGTACAAGGCGATGGCGGCACATACTACGATTTTTTTATTACTTGGTTCAGCACCTCGGGCGTTATGGAATGGAATACGTATTACGGTGATGGCAACAGCAATGAGGGCAGGGGTATAGATACCGATCAGCAAAGCAGTATTTTTGTATGTGGTGCGGATAGCAATAATGTGCGCGTGATGAAATTTGCAAAAGGCCTTTTAACAGGTGTGGCTGCAACAAACAGCACAAATATTTCTTTACTTCTTTATCCTGTACCTGCACAAAACTCATTGACACTTGAAGTAGAAATGAAAAAAGCAGGAACCGTAAAAATTGAAATACTAAATACCGAAGGCAGCTTAGTGCGAAAAGAAATTTTACAAAGCAATAGCGGTAAAAATACCTTTACGTTTGATATTTCGACTTTACCTTCCGGAAATTATTTACTAAGGATGGAAGATGCCGAAAAAGGCGGGACTATTAAATTTAATAAAGCTCAATAAATAGAAAAGTAATTTGTTTATGGAAAAGGGCATTAGCTTGTATTGTTGAAACAAAGGAAATTGATCTTTTAATCGACGTCGTTTACAAAATATTTTTTGGCACCACTCTTCGTGTTTTTACTTTTACCCGTTTTGTAAAATCTGCTTTGCTGTCGGGATTAAATTTTAAAGTGGTTTGCCAGCTGTTTTCGGGTTTTAATTCTTCTGCTATAAAAAATCCGACTTCATTGGTAATTTTATCCGAATATATAATGGTAACACACTCGGTATTTAAGTTAGCACTTCGCGGGTCTAAATTAAAAGTTCCTATCACCGTAATTATTCCGTCGATCACCATAGATTTTGCATGTAAACCAAAAATGGGAGTAAAATCTAATTTTTTTTGCAAATTTCCCGTCATTATTTTATAACGCTCCGCCGCATCGGGCCTGAACTCAAAAATCTTTACACCCGTGGCAAGTAATTTTTCTCGGTCGCGCTGGTAACCGCTAAAGGCTTCCAGGTTATCTGTACTTGCCAAACTATTGGTAATAATTTTTACATCCACACCACGCTTCACCGCATCGGCAAAAAGATTTTTGCCCAAATCTGTGGTAATTAAATAGGGCGATTCAATAAGAATAGATTTCTTCGCATTCTTCACTAAATTCATCAAAGCAGTTGTTGTGGCGCCGCCCCCTTCCAATCCCTGCTTACCGTCATTCTTGCCGGGCGCATCACTCACAAAATTTACGCTGTCAATCCATTGCAATCTTCCCGATTTTTGCAATATGGTAAAGGCCAGCGGTACCTTTTTAATTTTATCTCTAATCTGTGGCCAAAAATTATTTGAGTCGCAGGCGTATTGATGCAAATTTTCAAACGTATTTACTTTATTTATTTTGTATTTAGCAGTATCAACCAATTCAGTTACAACTTTACTAAGTGCGCTGTTCCAAAATTCATTAAACGATAATTGCACTTTAGTAACCACACCGCCAATTAAAAGCACATCCCTGTCTCTAAAATTATATTCATGGTCATAGTCAAAATACTCGTCGGCAATATTACGGCCCCCGGTAATAAGCACTTTGCCATCAACGATAAAAGTTTTATTGTGCATCCGCTGGTTGGCGTTTCTAAAATTGCCGGCATAACTTTCCACCTTTTGAATAGAAGTTTTACCGAGATTTACTATAGGGTTATAAATTTTAATTTCAATATTTGGGTGGCTGTTTAGCGTTAAAAGTTTTTCCTCGTCAGCTTCAACCATAATATCATCAACCAGTATGCGCACCTTTACACCTCGGTCGGCAGCACGTACCAAATAATCGCAGGCAATAAGGCCCACGTTATCGGCGCTAAAAATAAAATATTGTATGTCAATTGTTTTTTCGGCATACTCGCTAAGCCAGGCGCGTGCTACCATACTGCCGCCTCCGTCTTCTAAAACAAAAACGCCGGTTTTAAAAACCATTTGCGCGGCAAGCGGCTGCAGTTCTTTGCTAAGACTTGTGGTATCGTTGCGATGAATAGCAACGCAAAAATTATTTAGAGGAGCAGTGCTACCTTCTTTTTTTTCGGGACTAGTGCATGCCACAAGGCCTGCCAACAGACTTATTGCAAAATATTTTTTCATTGCCAATGAAGGTAGGTAAATTTTTTGAGAAGGCAATTTTGTTATGTTTTGCCGAGGCAGTTTTATTTTTTCATCAATCTTTGTAAAAGCTTCTGAATATTTTTTTCGGAGGTAAGCAATGTAAACTGAATTCTTTTTGCGTAGTTAATGCTATCGGTAATCTCTTTATTTTTTTCTGAAATAAGTTTGTTCGTTTCTCTTAGTGCGCTGTTAACTTCTTTAATTTCGTTTTCAAGGCGCAGGCGCTCGCGCATATCGCGGGCGTAAATAACAATGGCGGGGTTATCTTCAAACGAACCTATTTTGGCGCTCGACTCAACCGGAATTATTTCTCCGTTTGTATGTTTAAACGGAATATCGGTAAACACCATTCCTTTTTGCTCCCACACATCGGCAATTTTTTCGGCACTTTTGTTCAGGTATTCTTTGGGTAGCAAATCAAAATAAGTTTTTTTACTGAGCTCATCAACTGTGCAACCTAGAAGTTCGGCGGCGCTTTGATTTACGTGCAGGAGCTTGCCGTTTACAATTTCTATTACAAATAAAGCATCGTGTGTAAAGTTTACGATGGTTTCAAAACTCTGCAGCTCTTTTTGGTAGAGCTCTTTCTTTTTTGCTGTTTTTTTATTTGATATAAACAAAAAGAGGCAAAGTAAGCTAAGTAAAACAATGGCCAAAATATAAATCCACATCATTTTAACGAGTCTAAAACTGCAAAAATTTGTTCGGGGTTTAAAATCTCGCCTGCTTTATCGGCGCGCGATGTGTAGCGCACTATGCCTTCTTTGTCAATTAAAAAAGAAGCGGGCAGCGGTATAAAATCAAAGGCCGGTGCGCCGGGAATTGTTTTAGGGAGTTCAACGCAAAATTGTTTTGCCAGCATCTGCTTATCGTCGCTTAAAATATGATAATGTAAGCCCAGTTTTTGCACCATTTCTTTGTTTACTCCCAATGGATCGGGGCCAATAGATAGTAAGTTTACGCCGCGCTCTGCAAATTTTTCTTTATGGCGGTTGTAGGTGCGCAGCATAATGTGGCAGCCCGGGCACCAATCGCCGCGTACAAAAATCAGTAGTAAAAATTTTCCTTCAAAATCTTTTTTGGTAACCGGAGCGCCGTTTTCGTCGGGCAAATTAAAATCGGGACAGGGCTGGCCGTTTTTTAAGTAACCCATAACCGAGAACTTATTAATCAAAATCATATCGTAGGTTATAAGTACAGATAAAGTATTTGCAATAAGTAACGCGGTGCCCGGAAATACCCATGCCTGCCAACCCGCAGGATAAATTAAATTGCCAATAAAATAACTGACCACCGAAATACCGCCCAGTATCACTCTAAAATAAGTAACGTGATGCATTTTGGAAGGAAAAAATGTTTCGAGGAAAGGGTTTTGTATGGCGGCAATAAGCACAGCCACCGTAACAAAAGGAAACGTGCCTGTTTTATAATAGAGGGCAGCCAAGATAAAACCGGGTATCGCGTGCGCAATGGCTGCTGCAAGGCCGGCCCTTTTTTTAAAGGCGGCAATGCCCATAAAAAAGGCAAGCGCAAAAAAACTTTGCGCAACAACTCCAAAGTCAAAAAACCAAAGCGCAATACCTGCGAGGTTGCAGGCAAGAGAAATTACTAAGGGTATGCGGTGTTTCATACTATAAATATATACAAATTTTATTTAAACTGCTTGCGCCTCTTTAGATGCAATAAATAGCAGAGGGGTGCCAGCGAGGCCGCAAAATGTTTAAGTGTATGGCCGCTTAAAAACGGAGTACGTAAATAAATTACTTCGTCGCCGGCCTCAAAAAATTTTGCTGCCAGGTAAGCCAGCATCATAAGCCATAAATATTTTGTGTTTTCGGTTTTTGTTTTAAAAAGTACTACAATAAGTGGTATCAGCAGCATGGGCAAAAACTGCACTATAGCGTAAAGCCTTAAATCTCCGCAGCAACATCTTTCGGTATATTGCCAGTAGAATACCGAAAAGGCCCCGATAGCCACCAAGGGCAGTAGCAAAATTTTACCCCAACGCTCGTTTATAAAATCGGCTATCATTGCCGAAAAGAAACCCATAAAGGCTATGGTCATTGGCAGCCGGTCCCATACCAGCGTTTCATTATCGGGCCAGGCGTGGTAGTATGCCGAGCCAAAGCTTATTAAAAATACGCCGGCAAAAAACACGGTGGAACCAATACTACTTTTTTTAAAAACCGGATTACTCTTTTGTTTAACTAAATAAAGCACTCCCGCTCCGCCAAAAAAGAAGTAGGGCACATTAGAAATTACGTTCCAAAAATTAGGAATACCAAAATAGCTGCGCGCATCGGCAAAAGCGTGATAACATATATTTTGCGCAATGGGCTTAACAAACGCCATGGCCACGCAGCAAACAAGGGCTAGGCAAATTAGAATCCATATTTTTTGTTTGCTTTTTTGCATTTGACAGTTAATGGTTAAAGATACAAAAATCTTGGGGTTGCAAAATGGCACTAGAAAGATTTTTTGAGAGTGAAAAACCATATCTTTATAAAAAAAATAAGCATGCAAACTGATAAAATTTCTTCTTCGGCTTATAGGCCCGGGCTTTGGGTTTTGCCGTTTATTATACTTTTTTGTGTGTATGGTGTTATAGGGAGATATGCGGAGGCTTCTTATACGCCGAATGATTTAATTACCGAAAACGGCAAGACCAGCTTGGTTAGTATTGAGCACAGCACAAGTAAAAAAAATGCCCAGAGCAATTATGTGCAATTTGTATTGAACCAAAAAACTTTTGTGGTGCCTGCCGCAACTAATTTAACTTTAGAAGAGGTAGCGCAAAAAATTACATATGCCACTACAATTACCATTTGGCACCGAACTCGCCTGCAGCAATTGCTGGGTATGGGCCAATTGCTGGATGTGTACCAATTAAAAACCGATGCTGTTTTATTAATACCAATAAACCAAACCCGCAGCACCTCTTTAGGTATGGTAAAATTTATTGGCGGCCTTGGCACCCTACTTTTGCTGCTTTGGTTTTATGCCCTCGTGAAGTATATGAAGTTGAAAAGGGTGGAAACTAGTAGCTAGGGCAAATGTTTTTCCAAATGTTTTATGGGTTGGGTGGTGTCTCTTCTTAACCAGTTACCTCGCACAATTCCAAGGTATATCTCATTGAATTCTTCGTCAGTTTTGCATTCCGAACAATAAGCTGCGCTCGTTAGGTCGCTAAAAAAATCTTCGTTTATTTCTCCACTGGCAGTTAAATAATTTTTGTAAATTTCATCTAAGGCAATCGCATGGAGCTTTTCAAAACTTAATGCAGTTTTTGGAGACTGCCCATATCTTTCACTAAATAAATAGATAGTTGGGCCTTCAATGAAATACCATTCGCTCTTGATTTTTATTCCATATAAATAATTAATAGAGTTTGTAAAATATCTAATTTCTTGATTTTCAATTGATAGTATACATTTGGTTAGTTTGGAATTAAAGCATATTAATGAATCAAGTTCCCATTTGCAATTTATCTGCATAGTGTAATTGAGAAATTTATTTTGGGTCCAAAATCGGATACTGTCGAGGGCATTATTGTATACTTTATAATATTCAGATTCTGTGGCTTTTTTTACGGATCGCGCATAAAATAATTGCCTCCTTGCATCATTGTTACGACAACTAAAAACAATTAGTGAAACAAGAAAAATAATTTTATTTACGTGCTTTAACATAGCCTTTGTCTGATTTTTTTAAATTAAATATCCACCAATAATTATCTATATAATGTGAGTCTAAAAATGCATGGGCATAACTATTTCCATCTGGTATGTATACCCTTCCTCCTTCTACTCCATTGCTTTGAAAAGTTTGAATATCCTTTACTGCACTCTGTGGAGCAACGCCATCTTGTTCCCACGCTGGAGTGGTAATGTCATTGCTTCCATATTGCCAAACCGTTTCAAAATCTTTCCATTTGGCGGCGCCACTACCTGCATTTTCGGGTGCGATACAATACATGCGACCAAACTTAAATTTTTGCCCGCTTACTTTTAAAGCATCAATAATTCCTAAAGCATAAGCGTAGCCGAAGCTATGACAAACAATATCAATGCTATCTCTTGTTATATCAAACTTAATAGTTCCGTTATTTATTTTGTCAATTAAATCTAATCCGGCTCTTATTCCATTATTTCTTCGAATCATAAAACCAGTACCATTTGCTTGCGTATTTAATTTAAATAATAAAGAACTATGATATAGTGCGACACATTTTATGGGCGAAATAGGGGTAAGAATTGGTGAAAATCCAAGCGCAATAGCGCTACTGGCGCAAGTCCAATCTTTAAGATTATTTAGAAATCCATTAAGACTTTTATGATTAGAAGTTGTTACACTGTGATGTCCGTCTGCATAAACTGCATTTCTGGTTCCAATTTGATTAATAAACCCTGCATCAATTCCTTTCCAATATGCTTTTGTGTCCGTAAAATTTATTACATCATCCTCTTTGGGATTTTCAACTAAACTTGTTTGATTGGGTCTGTAACCACTGGAGAATATGAGAAGATTTTTGCCTTGTATGGATCCTTCCAAAAAAGCTTTTAATAAATCAATTTTATCTTCCTCAACTCTAATCTCCACTATATTATCAACTAGAAGATAGTGAAGTGTTAAGTTTTGTTGGGTATAATAATCAAAATATGTTTTAATGCTTTTTTTTATTTTATTTTTTGAATGGAAGGCAATGTAATTTTCTTGTGGTTTCTTAATGTCCAAAGTAAGTTTGTCGAAATGAAAACCATCTAAATAGATGTCATACACGGCATAATTATCGCAAAGACTCTTCATGATTACGATTAATGAATCATCCTTGCAAGACTTTTTTAACTTGTTTAAAATTAAGTTAATAATTGCATGTTGTTTGTCTTCACTCATCCCCCCATCATCATCATCTTCCATCGCGCCAACCACGGTAATTGGCGAGTGCACATAATCCCAGTACTTGCCTTTGTACAATTCGGTGCCGTTGTTGTAATCCATTAAGCAAGCGCTGCTGTTTTTTGGTAAAGTGGCATTGCCTTCAAAGCTGTGCTCTAATACAAAAGCCCCGTGGCCCAACTCGTGCGCAACTAAAGTTGCGGTGGGCGCAGAAGTAAATAAATAACCAATATTTCTGCCACGCGGCATCTCGCCCAGCAAACCGGCAGCTAAACTATCAGTTGGTTTATTGGTAACCACTAAATAATACTGGCCCGCGTTATAATACGTTTGCGAGCGCACATATTTATTTATTGCTCGCATCTCACTGCTGTAACGTGTAAATAAATTACTGCCGGTATTTATTCTGCCATTGCCATCTTTGTCCCATAAAGTATCTGCAACGGTAATTGCAGGCGCAATATCCACTTCCCAGGTTGCAACACTTTGCTTATATATATCGTTTAAGGCTTTTTGCATTTGAGTTTTGTCAATGGTAATGCCACTGCCAAGCGGTACTAAAGTAACTTTATTTTGCTCGCTGCGGTAACTAACAATATTTATTTTTGCAATATTTACCAAACTATCCTTACCATACTTATAGCAAGCAAAAAGCTCCTGCACATCGCCGTGTTTGCCTCCCACAATGTACAATTGCCTGCTGGTGCCCGAGCCCTGCGGTTTATAAATGGTGCCCGTTCCGGTAATAAACAAAATACTATCCGCTTTTAAATTTCCCTGCAATTGGTAACTCAAATCTATCACATCATATTTTTGTGCCATCACGCTTTTCCAGTCAACGGGGTCATGTGTGTTGCTTGTAAGGTTTCTTACGGTTAAATAATAATTTATCAGTGCCGGATACGTGTATTTATCCATGCCGTACAATTGTTTGCTTCCACCACTAAAAATAATTTTTCCTTTGGCAGTGGTAATAAAATTTTTACTGTCGGGCACCGGCCCATGACCCGGACCAATGGTGCCCGCATTAATTATTTGCCCATCGGCGGTAACTATAAAAATATTTCCATTTCCATCTTCAATGGTTGTTCCGGCAGGAGTGTAGGTATACGTATTTCCCGCTACCACAACCGTTCCGTTATTTGTGTTTACATGAATATCGTTTGGCGTAAGCACATTGTTTGTATGAATTTCGGGTTCGGCGGTACCTTCTTGTATGGTTCCTGTGCCGTTATCATTCACCCATTGATCAATTCCTTTTGTAAGCGCATTAACTTTGCCCTGCACCACAATTTGCTCGCTGCTAACACTTATATTGGTAAAACTGCAATAAATAGTATTTATAAATGGCATTTTAATTTGTCCGTAGCCGCTGTATTGTCCGGTTTGACTCATTGTATTTTGTAATTCCATAACGCGCATTTCAAATTGCCCCACCTGCCAAATCATATTGGTGTTTGCCTGTTGCAGTGGAACAAAATTTGTATTTGTTGGAAACGAAGGCAGCTCTCCGCATTGGTAATTTGGCAAAGGTTGCGTGGTTGCGTTAACGGGCGAGCAGAATTGCGAAGTAAACTCAGTACTTAAGCCTTGCACATGAAACTCGTAATTTGTTTGCGGCTCTAAATCTAAAATGCGCACATGGCTATTAACTGTTGTTACCGGAAACCAATTGCCGCTGCTTCCGGCTTTTCTGAATTCTAATTTATAAGAAGTAAAATTGGCAAGACTGTCCCACCAAACTTTTATTTGCCTTTGACTAACAGTTTGCGCGTGCAAATTTAAATTCAGATTTAATCCGTCGTACGGACTTCCATAAGTAAAAGTACAAACCTGGCTATATCCGTTATTTTTAAAATAGTCGCGCCCTGTTATATCCTGTGCTTTTACACGCCAGGCGTATTGTAATCCTAACAATAATGGCGGTTCTGGGGAGTTCTAAAAATCAAATTGTTAACAAATAACGATATAACTAATTGATAATCAAATAATTATGATTATATTTACGTTATAAACAAGTTATACAAAAAAATGAAGTTAATACGCTACAAAACACAAGGGAAAAAGGGATTATTTGACGAGCAAAATTCGATAGAGCTTTTATCAGAAATAGG
>JBBQRR010000022.1:0-60927 GCA_038214655.1 Bacteroidia bacterium
ATATATGCTTTATGACGGTCTTTAGTACACGCACTAAAAATCGCTGTCGCGCAAGCTAAAAAAACAAGAATATTTATTTTCATTTTTAAAAGCTCTAATGTAAAACAAACCACACTTCTTTCATATCGGTATAAGCCAGCACATCATTAGCCAGCACCATGTGCCCAACATGGATTGGATTAAACGAACCAAAAAATAAACCTGTTTTCAAATTTAATAATTAATGCTATAAGGTATTGTATCCATTGAAGTGCAATAAATTGAATATGAAATTGTACTTGACGTCGAGTTTTTAGTAACAACACATGTAACGATTTGGTTTTTATTTCCATAAACCAGCAAATATGGACTTAGTGTGTCAACGGTAATGCCATAAAAACTTTGACTAAAGCTTCCCAAAGCCACCGCCGTAATCTATTTTGTCGCTATAATTATAAGGTGAAACGTTTTTAAAATGCAACTTTAACCAGGAATGCGGTTGTAATTTAACAACAACATTAATATTTCCTGTTCCATTAACTGATACACCTCCTGTTGATGCATTTCCAAAATAATTATTAGATATTGCTGCGACATCATAGCTGTAATTTTTCTCTGTTGAATAGGTGTAAGAGAAATTACCGTTGGCATCTGCAGTAACAGTGGCAAAAGTTGCCGGATTACAAGATATACATCCCGAATTATTTTTTTGGACAAACACCGTAGCATAAGGAACAGGATTTGAATTTGTGACGTCAAGCACTTTCCCGCTAAGAATTACCTGCGCACCATTTTTTTTACATGAGCTGAAGATTAATAAAAGTACTATGAAAATGGTATTTCTCATCTACATCAAATATATGAAAACCTATTGAATTAACTGTCGGTTATGTGCCTTGCTTAAAATCAATAATGAAAAAATCGCCCCAATACTTGCATACAGCATATCGCTTTGTGTATCCCACACATAACCTTGCGTTCCTAAAAACGCTTCGGCGCTCTGGCCGCTCGCTTCTGCCACAAACCATTCTATAAACTCGTAGCAAACACTAATGGCCATGCAGGTACACACTATTAAAAAATTTCGCCAGGCTTTTGTGGCAACCACATTTTTGCGGATAAATATTTCTCTGATAATTATTGCAGGCACAAAGCCCTGCGCAAAGTGCCCCACCTTATCGTAATTATTTCTGCTCTGATGTAGCGCATCCCTTATCCAATCAAACAAAGGCACCTCAGCATAGGTATAATGCCCGCCCACCATTAAAATAATTGAGTGAATTAAAATCAAACTGTAGGTTAGATTAGTAAGCCTGAATTTTTTATAAGTAAAAAGCAAAACAAACAAGCCAATAAAAGCCGGAAAAGTTTCTAAAAACCAGGTAAAATATTCTTTGGGGCGTATAGCCGACCAAATTAAAATAAGAAAAAATACCGAAAGAAAAATTAAATGGATTTTTTTACTTTTAGTCTCCATTAAATCCGCTTAGAATTTTTTATTAGGATTAAACGGTTTCTTTGGCTTCTCAATAGTAGTCAGCGTCGCTTTCATTTTTTCCGACTTACTTAATATGGCCAAAGCCTCGAGTACATCCGTATCATATGCTAATGAAGACTCAATCCTTCCCTTTAAAAAGTAATAGCGCGACAAAATTTCTTCCTCAATCATATGTTTTACCTCAGCCTTAAATTTTTGAAGATCGTCCTTTTTACGGTCCATCAATTTTTTCTCCAATAACTTAAATTCGTTTTCTATATCAGCAAAATATTTATCCTCTTCAGCCGTTTTTTTCAAAACAACAAGTGCTTCTTCGCTATTGGTGTTATAGGTATAATCCTTACCCGCCAAATGGCTTACAAATTCTTCGTACTCTTTATCACTCAAAGTAAAACTTTTCGCATCCGTACTTAGTGTAGGATGTTTAATAACATACAAGGTAGCATAATCAAAAATAAAATTTTTGCTAATAAGCGCATACGTAATATCACTCATGTTTTGTGCTTGCGTTTGCATATCGGGTAAAATTCCTGCTCCATCGTAAACAGTACGCCCATTACGCGTTTTAAAAGCGGTAATCAACGAATCACTTACATGATCAACACTGCCATCTTCGTTTCTGTGACTGTAATCAAGCGCTTGTATGCAGCGCCCGCTAGGTATATAATATTTTGCAACCGTTAATTTTAATTGCGCATTGTAAGTAAGCGGTTTTGTTTGTTGCACCAATCCCTTGCCATACGTACGTTGCCCAATTACCACCGCACGATCCAAATCCTGCAGCGAGCCCGAAACAACTTCAGCCGCCGATGCAGAATTTCTGTCCACCAAAACAACCAACGGCATAGTTAAATCAAGCGGAGGGTTAACGGCTTTGTATGTTTGCTCCCAATCTTTTACTCTGCCTTTTGTAACGCAAATATCAATTCCTTTTTCTACAAAAAAGTTTACAATATCAACCGCCTGATGCAAAAGCCCGCCCGGGTTTTCGCGTAAATCAAGTACAATAGATTTAGCGCCGCTTTCATTTTTCAATTTCATAAATGCTTCGCGCACTTCTTTTGCGGCGTCCTGTGTAAAGCTGGTTAATTTTATATAACCTGTTTCTTTATTTAGCATGCCGTAATACGGAACATCCTTTACACGGATTTCTTCGCGCACAACGCTAAAGTCAAGCAATTTTGTTTCGCCAAGTCTTTCTATTTTTAATTTTATGGGTGTGCCCGCCTGCCCTTTCATTAAACGGCTAATATCATCGGGGGTTTTCCCTTTTACAGACGTTCCGTTTATTTCGATAACCATGTCACCCGTTTTAATTCCCGCTTTTGCGGCCGGAGAGGCTTCGTACACTTCAGCGATTAAAACTTTATCGGCCATTTCGCGCACCGAGGCGCCTATGCCTCCGTATTGCCCGGTTGTAATAATTCTATAATCTTCAATTTCCGATTCAGTATAATATTCGGTGTAGGGATCGAGTGACTGCAACATGGCATCTGCCGCAGTTTTTATTAATTGCCCGGGCTTTGTTTCGTCAACATAATACAAATTCAACTCGCGGTACATCGAAGAAAAAACATCCAGGTTTTTGCTTATCTCAAATAAATCCTCGGTAAAGGCTGCAAAAAATACTGTTATAGAAAGCAGTAGCGGCAAGGCCAGCAAAAAAAGTTTTTTTCGGTTTTTCAGCATGGTAAAATTCTTTAGGTAAAGGTACGATTTAAAATTATACTTTTCTCTATTGTAATATAGAATGGGTTGCTTCTAAAAAGTATAATGCCGCGCGGGTACACATAACTGACATTTGATTACATTACTCACGCCTCGGCACTAATTGCTTGTTTTTTGAATTAGCGTATTAAGTCCTTTTAAAAGACTGCTGTTTATTTCTTCAAAAAGGGCAATTTCTTTGGCTGTGTATATAATAAGTAGATGCAAGTTCTTTTGCTTCTCCATAAGATGATTGTACAAAACTTGTTTGTTTACTCTATACGACTCGCGCATGCGGCGTTTAATAAGGTTTCGGTCAACTGCTCTTTTAAAACTTTTTTTTGGGGCCGAAAAAACTACCTGGCAGGGAGATGCCTGCGCGCCGGTATGCAAAGTAAAAATAAATTTAAAATTGGGTGCATGAAAAGAATTACCCTTTTGATATAAATCTTCGATGGCTTTAAGGCTGCATAGCCTCTCTGTTTTTTTGAAAGTAAAGCGTGGCAAAACGGTTTATCGTTTATTTACGTCGCGAAAGTAAGCCTCAAGCGCCATAGTCATAGAAGGAGTTTGCGGATTTGGGGATGCGATATCCAGACGTAGTCCGTGCTCGCGCACCGCTTTAGCGGTGGCGGCGCCAAAAGCGGCAATACGTAAATCGCCCTGCTTAAACCCGGGAAAATTTACAAACAAGGACCGAATACCTGCGGGGGTAAAAAACACAACCACATCGTAATCCAGCTTACCTTTAAAATCACTTAAATCGGCGCTCACCGTGCGATAAATAATAGCTTTTTTATAGTTAAGTTTTAAAAGGTCGAGGATATCGATAATTTTTTCTTCGCGATGCACATCAGCCACAGGCAATAAAAAATGTTCTTCTTTATTTTTGCGCAATGCCTCTGCTAAATCTGCAATAGATCCGTTGCCAAAAAATATTTTACGCTTGCGGTACTGAATATATTTTTGAAGGTAATAGGCGGTGGCTTCGTTCAAACAAAAGTACTTCGTTGTTTCGGGCACATTGTAACGCATCTCGCTACAAATACGAAAAAAATGATCGATGGCGTTACGACTTGTAAGTATAACGGCGTTGTGTTCGGTAAGGTTAATTCGTTGTTGGCGGAATTCTTTGGTGGTCATTCCTTCCACCTTAATAAAATGCCTGAAATCAATTTTTACGTTTGACCTGCGGGCTAATTCTAAATAGGGTGATTTTTCGTTTTCGGGTTTTGGCTGCGATACTAAAATAGTTCTTACTTTTAGTTTCAACGAGTTTTCGTCGGCATAAACCAATGAAGGTGGCGTTGGCGGAATTACTATTTTGGCTTCTTTTATACGCTCGGGTTTAACCGCCGCAATTTTTTCTTTAACGATAAGTTTTTTTACCGGAGCTACTTTTTTAACAACCGATTTTTTTACGGCTGCTTTTTTTGTGATAATTTTTTTCTTGGCGGGCTTGTTGCTCTTTTTTGCTTTTGTAGGAGATTTTTTCTTAGCAGAAACCTTGGACTTTTTTCCGGATTTTGCTGCTTTTGAAGCAGTTTTTTTATTTTTTGCCGTTGATCGCTTGACTGCCATAGGTTGAGTTTTTTTAGCCGAATTGCAGCCAACCGGCCGCCAATACCTTTATAAATACGGCTAATGGTATAATTTCAACGGTGCAAAGATACAAAACTATATGAAATACCGAAAACCCATATTCGGCCCCTCCCCATAGGAGAGTACGCGCTATTCTTAGCATAAAAACCAAGGCCGGAACGGCAAGGCCAATTACCATTAAATAAACAGGTGGTATAGTGGAGTAATACAGCAGCAGGCACAAGGGCAATAAAAATAAACCCTCGGTTTTAACACTAAAAGAGTACTGAAAGAAGTAGTCGTTAAGGGCTTTTTGGTTTTTTAAAAAAAGTGACAAAAATCGTGAAGAGAGTTTCTTTGTCAATAACAAAGTGGCCAAAAAAATCACGCTAAACGGTAAAATCCATTGGTTATTTGATAAAGTTATCCAGCCACCGCGCTCATTTAAATACGAAAAGAAAACGGCCGCGCAAATAATATAAACACCGATAAGCGCTAAAGAAAAAAATTTAAAAAAAGAATAACCCTCGCGCTGTAATTGCCGCGATGAGCCATAGCTTAAAACTCCTTTTATTAACTGAAATACTTTTTTATAATAGAGCAGATAAACAAACAATACTAAAACGCAGGCGCTTATCAATAAAACAAAAACCGTTACATTATAAGAAATTTCGCGCGGCAAGGCAGTGCCGTTTATAAGGTTTTGTTTTTGTAGCATACTACTATTTACTGCCATACTTCAAAAATAAAAAAAGCCCGCCGAATCCGGGGGCTTTGATTTTATTTGTTTTACAAATCTTATTCAATAACAATCACCAGATATTTAGATATACTCCAAAAATCTTCTGCGTTAAGTATTTCCAGTTTCTCAACCGGCTTTTCGCCCACCAACTTGTACGAATTGCTTGGGTGGCTCGACAGGATTTTTATTTTTTTAGCGCCAATTGGTATAACCATTGTCTGGCTTGCATCAATTTTTGTAAAATAATCTTTATTAAAATCCTTTTTAAGTTCTGTAACTTTTCCAAGGCCAATAAAGCCACCTTCTTTTTCGGTAATGCCTTTTTGCTTTAGTTCTTTACCGGTACCAATAACATAATAAACTGTATTTAGTTTTGCGGTCTTTACTTCACTTTCCGCTTCCACATTTTGATAATTAACAGTAAGGTTACTGATTTCAATATTCAGCTGTTCGATTTTATTGGCTAACTCTCCAATCTGTACATCTTTATCATTTAATTGAGCTTCCAGCGAAGCAATCATTTTTTCGAGGCCATCAATTTTTGTATTGGCAGTTTTTAATTTTTTGTTGAGGGAAGCAAGTCGCGATTTATTTTTAGTCATTAACTCATAGATACTCTGTATATCCAGCTTAATCTGCTCTTCCTTGCTTTTTACATCACCGCCCTGAGAGCTTGCCGTAACGATTTTTTCTTTTTCTTTTATGGCATCGAGGTTAGACTGTATCTCGTTAAATGTGCTTACAAATTCCTGTAAAGCAACTTCTTTTTCGCTTAGTTCACCCTTCAGGTTATTGTTATCTCCGGCAAGGCTGTCGGCCAAGGGGTTTGCTTCTTTTTCTCCCTTGTTATTACAAGAAGTAAAAAAGGTTGAAGTAATTACAATGCTTAATGCAAGGATAAATTTAATAGCGGTTTTCATATTCTGTTTTTTTTTGATTTCAGCACAAATGTATTGCTTTAAACAGCATAAAAAAACTTTAATTAAGGGTATAAAAAAAGCCCTCCGTTATTGGCGGAGGGCTTTTAAAACATAAACTTAAATTATTCTATCAGAATCTTCTTAATCGTTTTATTGCTTTCGCTGTCGGTAATTTGCATAAAGTAAACACCTTTGGCAAAGCCTGACAGATCGTAAGTAAGAACACCGTTTGTAAAGTTATTTTCTGTCCTTGTAAACACGGTTTGACCAAGCGTATTAACCACAGTAAAATGTAAATTGGTAGAGTGGTTAAGCGCCACAGCAAAGTTAAATAAGCCGCTGCTTGGGTTAGGGAATAAATTTATGTTATTGGCCAAATACGGACTACCCTGAATACCCGAAGTTGGGCATGCAATTGGTATGATACCGATATTATACGTGCTTCCGTTAGGATTAGCAGTATTTGTAGTAGCACTCTTTAAATCAAGCCAGCTACCATTATATTTAACCCAAGCTGTATTTGTAGGGGCGCTATGATTTCTCCTGCCGGTTAATACCGCAACTGTATCAGTACCTCCTGTTGGAACAGTTAATGATAAGAAGAAGTCAGCTGCTAATGCACCCGGAGTTGGGAACATAGCTACGTAAGGAATGATAATAGGGCTTCCGAAAGACAGTGCAGGATTACCGGCATACTGCACATTGCTAACAGCAGGTGTTGCCGTTGCTGTGCTTATAGTAAATGCTTTAGACGCTAATACTGTAGTACCTGGGCCGGTTGCACTATTTACCATACTTAAAGTTACAGAGCCTGTTCCTTTAGTTCCTTTAACACCATTACGGTAAAATAAAATAATACCACCTGTAACCTGTGTAAGGTTACTGCTAAATTGAGTTTTTTGATAGAACTCAGCAATATCAGAAAATAAATAACCATTAGTTCCTGTCCAATAACCTCCGCTTGATGCAAGGTACTGGGCTAAAGTATCTGTGTTATTAATATTAGATAAAGTATCGCACACAGCTGCGCAAGCTGTTACCGATACAACCTGTGAAGTATTACCTGTACCCTGACCGTTTGTTGCAGCTAAAGAAACTGTGTAAGTACCGGCCGCAGGAAAATTAATGGTTGGATTTTGAGAAGCAGCTGTAGTAATTACAACACCGCCTGTTGGATTAACCGTCCATGCCCAACTTGTTGGGGGGCCTGTAGAAGCATCTGTAAACTGTATGTTTGCAGAAGCACAAATAGAAGCAGGATGCGTAAAACTTGCCACGGGTGCTACAACACTAATGTTACAAAGTGTAACCGCATTACCTGTTAAAGGTGAGCGGTACGTGCCGTTTGCCATAGTTGTTTGAAAACGTGTTTTTTGGTCAAGTGAAAACATAAACATACACGCGTCATCTGTATAATCCATGTAATTCATAGTCATTTCACCGTTAGGGCTTTGACCTGCACCGCACATATTAACGTGGTATGGAGTTGCAGGAGAAATACAACCAAAGTGAGAGGCTTCGGCAGGAGGGGTATCATTACAGTAGTCTGTTAAGCAGTTACCGTCTCCCCAAATGTGGCGTAAACCTAACCAGTGGCCGGTTTCGTGAGTGCCGCTTCTTCCTTTGTTATAAGCAGCGATTGATTGATAACCTACATTTCCGGTAGCAGAACCTAAAAGAACCACTCCATCAGAAGTTGCAGAACCAAAAGGGCCGGTTAGACCGGTATTACCTGAACTTGCAGGAAAAGTAGCATAACCTAATAAGCCACCACCTAAGTTACAGGCCCAAATATTAAAATACGCTGTAGGATTCCAAATTGAATTAGGTTTAATAGTAGCATCAATGTATGACTGAGCATACGGAGGTGCTGACCAACCTTTTGTATTACGGTCAATACGATCAATACCCGGCTCAACTAAAGTAGCACCGTTAGGGTCCTTAGTAGCCATACAAAAAGTAATGCCGGTATTACCCGCCTTTACAGCTGAGAAAACCGCAGGGCACTGAGAAATATCCGCGTTTGTTCCTGAATAATCCTGATTTAATACAGTAATTTGCGAGTTAACCTGCGCCTGAGACAAGTTATAAGAAGTGGCGCCGCCTTTTGTTTCGTTATTATGTATTACGTGAACGATAACTGCAATGGTATAATTAGCAGCTGTTGTTTTGCCACTAGCCATATCTAATTTATATTTTTCTACCTGTGCATTAAACGATGCATCCCAAGTAGCGCCCGGATCTGCAGTGCCGCAGCGAATAATATTAGTGCTTGTTTGATGCTGATGAACATCGCCCGCCATTTCAACCGGCTGAGGTTGCACTTTTAATGTTTGCGCCATTGAGCCTGCTACAAGCAAAGTCATACAGCCAATAGTTAGTAAGTTTTTTTTCATGAGTTTTAGTTTATGTTATGCAATTTTATGCAAAAAAACTCAGTAAACAATGGTATTTCTGAGGTTTTAGACCAAATTTTTATTGCCATTATTTGCTCTTGGACAAACGGTAAAAATCCGTTTTAAAGAGGGTTTTATATCTTTGGGGCTGTTATGAAAAAAATTCTCTTAGCCGAAGACGAAGAACACATCCGGGATGCCGTTAAAATGAACCTTGATTTAGAGGGTTATTTGGTTACTGCCGCAAGCAACGGAGCCGATGCTGTGATGCTTGCAAAAAAACAAGTTTTTGATTTAGTGATTTTAGATGTGATGTTACCCGGAATTGACGGGTTTGAAGCCTGCAAATTAATCAAACAGCAACATTCAAACACACCTGTGCTTTTTCTTACCGCGCTTTCCGATAGTGCTAATCGCATTCAGGGATTAAAGCTTGCTGATGATTATTTACCCAAACCTTTTAACCTCGAAGAATTGATTTTACGAGTGAAAAACCTTTTAAAACGCGCGCCCGAAATACAAAGCGCTGTTTTTTTGTTTGCTACTTTTGAAATAAATTTTCTCTCGTTCGAAATAAAATCCAATCAAAAAATTATTGAAACGCTTTCTCAACGCGAGTGCCAATTATTAAAAATTCTTACAAGCCGCGCCAACGAAGTGGTGTCGCGCGATGAAATTTTAGAACAGCTTTGGCAGCCGGATGAAAACCCCTCATCACGCACAATCGACAACTATATTTTAAACTTTCGAAAAATTTTTGAAAAAAATCCAAAAGAGCCCATTTTTTTTCATTCTATACGCGGAGTTGGCTATAAATTTTCTGATGGAAAATAACTGAATATGGGTTTTACTATTTTTAACAAAAAATAGACTCAAAATCCTTACAATCGCACAAAATCATCTAAATTTTAACAAAAAATCGGTGATTTATCGCTAAAACTGTAGTTCAAATTTTTCATTTTAAAGCTTTTTGTTCAAATTTTAGGCTTCGTTTTTTTATAAATATTTTACAAAAAATTAACCATCTGTCTAAGCCTTAGCGTTAAACCCTTTTCTTGGTTTTTTACTTGCTTTTTTTCAAGCTAAAATACCCCTGTTTTGATTGCTAAATTTCTTAAATAGTTTGCTATATTCGCCTTCCCCAAAAAATTTACAATATGGATCATTTTCACAAACAAGATGCCCTCGACTACCACTCGCAAGGTCGTCCCGGAAAAATTGAAGTCGTGCCCACTAAGCCGTACTCAACACAACGAGACTTAACGCTCGCCTATTCGCCGGGTGTTGCAGAGCCTTGTTTGGAGATTGAAAAAAATCCGGAAGACGCTTACAAATACACCGCCAAAGGAAATTTGGTAGCCGTAATTTCTAACGGAACTGCTGTGCTTGGTTTGGGAGATATCGGGGCACTTGCATCGAAGCCCGTGATGGAAGGGAAAGGTTTGCTTTTTAAAATTTTTGCCGACATAGATGTTTTTGATATTGAAGTTGACACAAAAAATATTGACGAATTTGTAAATACCGTAAAAAATATTGCCTGCACGTTTGGAGGAATAAATTTAGAAGACATAAAATCGCCCGAGTGTTTTGAAATTGAAAAAAGACTGAAAGCAGAATTAAATATTCCGCTCATGCACGACGATCAGCACGGCACAGCAATCATTTCATCAGCGGGATTAATTAATGCTGTTGAAATTTCCGGAAAAAAATTAAGCGAAGTAAAACTCGTGGTTAACGGCGCGGGCGCTTCGGCAATTTCGTGTTCTAAATTGTACATCGCTGTTGGTGTGAAGAAAGAAAATATTGTGATGGTTGACAGCAAAGGTGTTATTACTGCTGACAGAACAGACCTTGACGAACACAAGCGATTTTTTGCAACTAATCGCAAAGATGTAAAAACACTTAGCGAAGCTATGAAAGGTGCAGATGTTTTTGTTGGCTTATCTAAAGGAAATATTTTAAATCCCGATATGATAAAAAGCATGGCGCCCAATTGCATTGTGTTTGCCCTTGCTAACCCCACTCCCGAAATTTCTTACGAAGAAGCAATGGCTGCGCGCAAAGACATCATTGTTGCAACGGGCCGCAGCGATAATCCCAACCAAGTAAATAACGTTTTAGGATTTCCTTTTATTTTTCGCGGCGCATTAGATGTGCGCGCTACCGGCATTAACGAAGAAATGAAACTTGCCGCCGTTCATGCCATTGCTAATTTAGCAAAAGAAGCCGTGCCGGATTATGTAAATTTAGCTTACGGCTCTAAAAATTTAAGCTTCGGCTCTGATTATATTATTCCCAAACCAATCGACAATCGTTTAATCTCAACCGTTTCTCCGGCTGTTGCAAAAGCTGCAATGGAGTCAGGCATTGCACAACAAAAAATTACCGATTGGGAAGCTTACAAAACCGAGTTGGATAACCGCCTGGGCAAAGACAACAGGCTCATGCGTTCATTGGTAAATAAAGCAAAAACCAATCCTAAGCGCGTAGTGTTTGGAGAAGCAAATACGTATAAAATTTTAAAAGCCGCACAGATGGTGCGCGACGAAGGAATTGCGAAACCCATTTTATTGGGCAACAAAGAAAAAATAAATAAACTCATTGCCGAGTATCATCTGGATTTGCACGAAATTCCAATCATCGATCCTTTTGATAATGAAAATGAATCTTTGCGAAATGATTACGCAGAAGTACTTTGGAAAAAACGTAACCGTAAAGGCTTAACACAATACGATTGCCGCCGCAAAATGACCGAGCGAAATTATTTTGGCGCCATGATGGTTGAAACCGGTGCGGCAGACGCCATGATATCGGGCTTAACCAGAAAATATTCTGCCCCCGTTGTTCCCGCCATTCAGTGTATTGGTGTTGAAGAAGGCCACTCGCGTTTAGCCGGACTTTACATGATCATTACCAAACGCGGCCCTTTCTTTTTTGCCGATTGTACAATGAATGTTGATCCTACCGCAGAAGAACTGGTAGAAATTACGGCACTTACTGCAAAAACAGTAAAACAATTTAATATCATTCCGCGCATCGCTATGTTATCGTATACAAACTTTGGTTCGAGTGATGGTGAATTGCCAAAAAAAGTTCAGAAAGCCGTAAGCATTTTGCACAAAAATTATCCCGGACTTATTGTTGACGGAGATTTGCAAGCAAATTTTGCCGTTAATAACAGATTGCTTAAAGAAGAATTTTCATTCTCAAATCTGGCTGATAAGGATGTAAACACACTTATTTTTCCCAATCTTTCTTCGGCAAACATTGCTTACAAACTTATGCAGGAATTAGGCGGAGCCGAAGCTATTGGTCCCATTTTAATGGGATTAAAAAAACCGGTTCACGTTTTGCAATTAGGCAGTTCCGTTCGCGAAATAGTGAACATGGTTACTATTGCAGTTGTTGATGCACAAAATAAAAAATAGAACGCAGATAACACAGATAATTATGATTAGTGCAGGTTAAATAAAAAAATAAATAGAAAATCATTTTCAAATCATAGCCATCCGCGTCATCTGCGTGCTATAAACAAAAAAAATATGATTGATTTTATACGAGGAAAAGTAATAGAAAAAAACCCGGCCCTTGCAGTTATTGAAGCAAACGGTGTTGGCTACGGAATGTATATTTCTATTAATACCTACTCTAAAATCGGCGACAGCACAGAGTGTAAATTATTTACCGAGCAAGTTTTTGTTAGAGATGATAACCCTAAATTTTACGGGTTTTTTGATACCGACGAGCGCGATATTTTTAGAAAACTAATTTCTGTTTCGGGTGTAGGCGGAGGTAGTGCTATGCTCATGCTCTCATCACTATCAGCAACAGAAATTGCCGGAGCCGTTAACACCGCAAACGTAGCCCTACTAAAAAGCATTAAAGGAATAGGTGAAAAAACCGCTCAACGCATAGTGGTGGACCTCAAAGGAAAGCTCGGAAAACACGAGGGCGGAATCTCCCAAATCCTCAGTCCAACTTACAATAAAAACAGAGAAGAAGCGTTACTGGCTCTCATAGCCTTAGGCTTTGGTAGACCTATGGCCGAGAAAGCCATAGAAAGAGCTGTAAAACAGCAAGATATGAATACAGATAGTGTTGAATTATTAATTAAAGCCGCCCTAAAGAACCTGTAAACTATAGTGTATTTTGTATTAAAACATACTCTTTTTGCCAGTGCCGCAGCCGGACTGCTCTCGGTAGTTGTGCTATCCAACAAACCAAATAAGGGTGTTTTAGCCAATAAAAAAGAAGGTACTTATACGGTAAATCCCTTCGTAACTAAACTTGTTACAGATTCGCCAACGCCCGAGCCCGTAAATAATTCTGATTTACACTGGCCCATAAAAGAAAATCAGCCTGGCGAGCCGATGTATAATGCTAATCAGCCGCTGCAATTAAACAACCCGTCAAATATAAAAAGCAACGTGTCTTACGATCCTTCTGACAGCACGTTTAACATGACGCAAAAAATGGGCCTGTTGGATTATCGTCCACCAATTTATATGACGCAGGACGAGTATCAGGATTATTTATTTAAACAACAAATAAAAAGTTATTGGAAATCGCGTGTGCAGGCTGATGCAAAAAGTAATCCTGCAAAAACAAGTTTAATACCAAAGCTTACCGTTAACAGTGAATTATTTGACCGAATTTTTGGAGGAAGCACAGTAGACATACGCCCAACAGGTAGTGCCGAATTAATTTTTGGTTTCATCACCACCCGAAATCAAAACCCGGCTATACCCGTTAAGCAGCGTAAGATTACAAACTTTGATTTCAATATGAAAATTCAGTTGAACTTAGTGGGTAAGATTGGAGAAAAATTAAAACTAACTACAAACTACAATACCGAAGCTTCGTTTGATTTTGAAAACCAAATGAAATTAGAGTACAATGGTTTGGAAGATGAGATTATTAAAAAAGTTGAGGCGGGTAACGTAAGTTTGCCACTTAATAATTCTTTGATTACCGGTAGTCAAACGCTATTTGGTGTAAAAACACAATTGCAATTTGGTAAGTTAACCGTTACAGCTTTACTCTCGCAGCAACGCGGTAAAAAAACTGAGCTGACTGTGCAGGGCGGTTCACAAACAATTCCGTTTGTTGTTACGGCTGATAACTACGAAGCTAACCGGCATTATTTCTTGGGTCAATATTTCCGTGATAATTATAATAACTGGATTAACGTTCCCATTGTAAATTCTCCAATACAAATTACAAAAATAGAAGTGTATGTAACTAACCGTACCAATCAGGTTGATCAGGCGCGTAACATTGCAGCCTTTTCTGATTTGGGAGAAGACGTTACGCATGTTTATCCTGCTAATGCAAATATTCCCGGCGCGTTTTCTTATTTGAGTATTGTTGATAGCGCCAATCTTTACCCAAGAAATAATGCAAACAATCTTTATTACAATTTAGCGGATACTACTGTTGGTATTCTTAAAAGTAGAAATTATAATACCGCTGTATCAAGTCTTTCGCAAGCTACTTATATAAATGGTTCCGGTAATTCGGCTCAGGTATTTAATGCAGGCCGCGAATATGAAGTACTTACCCGCGCACGCCGCATGAATCCGCAAACAGATTATACGCTAAACAATCGTTTAGGTTATATCTCATTAAACACTTCGCTTAACTACGATGAAATTTTATCCGTGGCCTATCAGTACACGCTAAACGGTGTCCTTTATCAGGTTGGAGAATTCTCCGATCAGTTTCCTACCGGCGATAAACTTATTGTTTTAAAAATGCTGAAAAGTACACAGCTAAATACAAAAATTCCGATGTGGGATTTAATGATGAAAAACGTTTACTCATTAGGTGCCTACTCACTAAGCCCTACCAATTTTCAGTTAAACGTTTTATACAATAACATTAAAACCGGCGTTGATATTCCATACATCCCTTATGGAACTTTAAACGGACAATTATTAATTAACGAAATGAAACTGGATAAAATAAATCAAAACCAGGATCCGCGGCCCGATGGGTATTTTGACTTTGTACCCGGCATAACCGTTAACGTGCAAAACGGAAGAATTTATTTTACTACTATAGAACCCTTTGGGAACGATTTAAAAAAAGCATTTGATTTTAGTCCGGGCAAAGATGATTCAACAATTGCCGCCGGATATATTTTTCAGGAATTATACGACTCAACGCGAACTATTGCGCAGCAGCTGCCGCAAAAAAACCGCTACAAATTAAAAGGAACGTATCAGTCGGCAACAAGTAATGAGTTTTCCTTAAACTCTATGAACATACCGCAAGGTTCGGTGCGTGTTACAGCCGGAGGTGTGCCTCTAAGTGAAAACGTTGACTATACCGTTGATTATACTTTGGGCCGTGTAAAAATTATTAACGAAAGTATTTTGAATTCGGGACAGCCCATAAAAATTTCGGCAGAGAATAACTCATTGTTTAACATTCAGCAAAAAAGTTTGATTGGTACGCGAATGGATTATAAAGTGAACAAAGATTTTTCGTTAGGAAGTACTTTGTTGCATATGACCGAGCGGCCGCTTACGCAAAAAGTAAATATTGGCGATGAGCCCGTATCGAATACCGTTGTTGGTTTGGATTATAGTTATCTGCACGATGCGCCTTGGCTTACGCGATTTGTAGATAAAATTCCGGGCCTTAGCACTAAAGAACCGTCATCTATACAAATGGCCGGTGAGTACGCGCAACTTTTTCCGGGACACTCAAAAGCAATTAACGGTAATGCGTATGTAGATGATTTTGAAGGAAGCGTTTCTTTAATTGATGTGCGTAGTCCTTCGGCATGGTTTCACTCTTCTATACCGCAGGGGCAACCAAATTATTTTCAGGAAGCAAATCCGACGTTTGATGTAGGAATTAAATCAGGTATAAATCGTGCAAATCTTGCCTGGTATACGGTTGACCAATCTGTTTTTTATCAGCAAAGCAGCGGGCTTACACCGAGCAGTATTACTAAAACCGTGCAGAGCAATCACTTTATGCAAGCCTTTTTTGAGAGTGATTTATTTCCTAATAAAAAACCGCCTAACGGCCAGCCGGTTTTATTACCTACACTTGATTTAGCTTATTATCCTAACGAACGCGGCCCTTATAATTTTGATACAACGCACATTGATAAAGCCGCATCAAACACAAAAGGAAAAATTATTTTTGATAACCCCGAAAAACGTTGGGCGGGTATTATGCGCCGTTTAGAAACAAACGATTTTCAGAGTGCCAACATTGAGTACATACAGTTTTGGATGATGGATCCGTTTAATGAAGATTATAACAATACAACAAATACACAGTACAATACATTTGGTGTTGCACCCCCAACTACCGGAGAGCTTTATATAAACCTTGGAAGTGTATCTGAAGATATTTTGAAAGACGGAAACATGTCATACGAAAATGGTATTCCGTTTAACAATACCAATCAGGGAATTTTAGGAACCACCGCATGGGGTAATTATCCTACCGTGCCGCCATTGGCAAACGCGTTTGATAACAACGAATCGGCGCGCCCAATACAAGACGTAGGTTACGATTGCCTAAGCGATGCCGATGAAAAAAACTTTTATGCCAATTATATGAACAGCCTTAGCGCGTTAGGTATTAGCGGAAGCAATGAAGGTTTTACTGACCCCAGCGGAGATAATTACCATTTTTACAGAGGCGACGATTATGATAATTCCAATTTAAATACGCTTGCCCGTTACAAAAAATACAATGGTGTAGAGGGTAACTCGGCAACACAGGTGCAATATCAAAGTCAAAATAGCGGAGGGTATCCAACTACCGCAACAACAATTCCAAACATTGAAGATGTTAACCGTGATAATACGATGAACCAGAGTGAGGCGTATTACCAATATAAAATACGCATGACGCCACAGGATATTAATCCGGGCAACATAGGCAACAACTATATCGTTAACGTAATAACGGTACAAAAAGTTACGCCCGATGGTACTACGCGTAAAGTAGATTTTTATCAGTTTAAAATTCCTGTAACAAATTACGATGCAAAAATAGGAACTATTGAAGGGTATAACTCCATTCGTTTCATGCGTATGTTTGTTCGTAATTTTGCGCAGCCCGCCATTATGCGTTTTGCGCGTTTAGAATTAGTGCGCAGCGATTGGCGTAATTACCAGCAGGATTTATCGGAAGCCACAAACCAATTAGGAACGGATGCCGCAACTTCGTTTGATGTATCGGCAGTTAGTTATCAGGAAAACGGAACGCGCGACCCGGTGCATTATGTATTACCTCCCGGTGTTAATCAGCAGCAAAACGTACAAACCACAAATCTTGTATTGTTAAACGAGCAGGCGCTATCTATGCGCGTGTGCGGATTACGCGATGGAGATGCGCGCGCCATTTACAAAAACGTGAGTTACGATGTGCGCTCGTACAAAAAATTAAAAATGTATGTGCATGCCGAAAAATTAAATAACCAGGCGCTAAGCAATGATGAAACAGAATTATTTATTCGTATCGGTACCGATTTTACCAATAACTATTACGAATACATTGTTCCTCTAAAACTTACTCCGCCGGGCACCTACCATAATGAAAGTGAAAGTGACCGCGCTAAAGTTTGGCTGGATGCCAACAGTGTGGTAATAGATTTTGCGCAGCTTACTGCCGAAAAATTAAAACGCGGTGTAGGCAGTACGGGGCCTTCTCCAATAGAAACTTTATCTACCGGGCACAAAATACGTGTTATCGGTAATCCCAACATTGCAACGCTTACCAATATTATGGTGGGTATTAGAAATCCGATAACCTTATCCGACCCAAGTGATAAATGTGTGGAAGTTTGGATTAATGAATTACGCTTAACAGATTTTGACCAAAAAGGAGGTTGGGCCGCCAACTCGAGAGTAACTGCCAAGCTTGCCGATTTTGGACAAGTTGCTTTATCGGGAGCCATAGCTACGCCATTTTACGGAAGTATAGAGAAAAAACCCAGTGAGCGAAACCGGGAGTTGACAGAACAGTACGATATATCGACCACTTTGCAAATGGGAAAATTTTTACCAAAAACATGGAAAGTAAATCTCCCTATGTATTTAAATTATGCCGAGCAATTTATTACACCGCAATACGACCCCAGCAATCCCGATGTATTGATGAGCGCCGTTACTTCAGAAAATCATTTTACGCAAGCCGAAATTGATAAAATAAAAAACCGGGCCATTGATTATACGCGACGGCGCGGCATAAACTTTACCAACGTAAGCAAGCAACGCGGAAAAAATAAAACCAAAATGCATATTTGGGATATAGAAAATTTTTCGGCAACGTATGCTTTTACCGAGCAGTATAAACACAATATTACTACTGCCTGGAGTTTTAACCGGCAATACAATGCATCGCTTAATTATAATTTTACAAAACAGGTAAATGCCATTGAGCCATTTAAAAAATCGACTGCCAAATTTTTGCAGAACCCTTGGTTTGCACTTATAAAAGATTTTAATTTTACGCCAATGCCTAACCAATTTAACTTTAGCACCAACGTGGCGCGAAGTTCTATACAGGTATTAAACAGAGATATTACCGCTGCGCCCGGATTTGATTTTACCAAGCCGCAGTTTAACAAAACATTTAATATTAGTCGTGTTTACTCGATGCGTTGGGACATAAGTAAAAATATTAAAGGAGATATTACTGCTAATAACGATGGTCGTATTTTAGAGCCATGGAACAACGATTATTCTGAAAAAGGAAATACCCGAACAGATGTAAGAAATCGTTTACTTACCGGCGGATTAACAACAGCATACAGGCATACGGCTAATTTAAACATAAACATTCCGCTTAATAAAATTCCTGCGCTTGATTTTATTTCTTCGGCCACGTATAAATATACCGCCGGTTACCAATGGCAACGCCGGCCTTTTGCAAACGATTCTATTGGTAATACCATTAACAATAACCAACAGCAAAATATTAATATGGCGCTTAACATGACGAGCTTGTATAATAAGATTCCATATTTTAAACGCATAAATTTAGGCTTGCTGAAAAAAAATCAACCAACTAATACAGCGCCAAAACCTCCCGGAGGAAAAGGAGGAACAGGCGCTACCGGCACCTCTAAGCCTGCCGTTAAAGACACCACCAAAAAAGATCCTCCCGAAATTTTTGAATATCTGGCGCGCTTGCTAATGACTTTAAAGCAAGCTTCGTTTACATTTAACCAAACACAAGGAACTACATTGCCGGGTTACCGCGACTCAACTACTATTTTAGGTATGAATCCTGCCAACGGATTAAACCCCGGACTTGGATTTGTATTTGGACAACAGAATCAAATTTTAGGAGATGCTTTTAATCCTAAAAATAATATGCTTGTGCACCGGCAAAATTTCTCGAATCCGTATGCCCATACTTTGCAACAAACATTTAGTTTTCAGGCCAAGCTTGAACCTTTTAAAAATTTTAAAATTGATTTAACCGGTACACGAACGCAGGGCGCCAACGATGGATTTTTTATTGGATGGGACGGAACAAATTACAAACCGCTTACGCAAACGCGAACGGGGCAGTTTAGTATTTCTGTAATTACGATTGGCTCCGCGTTTTCTAAAGATGATAAGTACACGCACAACAGTGCCTTGTTTGATGATTTTATTGCCAAGCGCGGAGATTACGCGCCTAAGCTGGCCAACTTAAACTCAAATTCAACTAAAGCGGGGCACGACGGTTATAGTTTAAGTCAGCAAGATGTTGTTGTACTTGCTTTTATGGATGCCTATGCCGGAAAAAAATCAAGCACTATTGGCAAATCAACTATATTTCCAAAAATACCAATGCCAAACTGGAGCATTAATTATGACGGATTGGGCAAGCTTGAATTTTTAAAACCAATTTTTAAAAGCATTATTCTTTCACACGCTTATCGTTCTACAATGAGCATGGGTAATTTTACCAATAACCAGGCCTTTGGTAGCTTAGATGATAATAATTTCTTTTCTGCCAACAGAAACCCCAACGGCGATTTTGTTGCCAAGTATGTAATTAATAGCGTTAGCATCACCGAGTCGTTTTCTCCATTGATAAAACTGAATATGAATTTTGTGGATAAAGGAAAACTAAAGGGCCTTGGCGCTAATGTGGAGTTAAAGCGCGATCGTACCACAACGCTTTCATCTAACGTACCACAAGTTATGGAGATGAAAGGAAATGAATTAAATATTGGAAGCTCGTACACTTTCCCTAATCTCGAAATTAAGCGTATTAAAATTCAGGGCAAGGCGCTTAAAAGTGATTTAACTTTTAACGTTTCGCTTTCCATCCGTCAAAACCAAACTACTTTGCACAAAATAAATATTGACCCCAATACGCTTGGAGAATACCAATACAGCCAGCCTACCAATGGGCAAAATGTAATTGCCATTAAAACTTCGTTTACCTATACTATCAGTCAAAATATTAATATCCGTATGTTCTACGACCGCACTATTAACAAACCGGTTATTTCTACCTCTTTCCCAACTCAAACTACCAATGCGGGAGTTAGCTTAAGATTTGTAATACAATAAGGCCTCACCCTAAATCCCTCTCCAATGGGAGAGGGACTTAAATACAAAAATTGCTTATTACTGCGGTTTTTTAAACATAATTATTACATTTGCTCTTCTAAAACAAAGTATATGAACTTCCCTGACAATTTAAAATACACCAAAGACCACGAGTGGGTACGTGTAGAAGGCGGCAACGCATTTATCGGCATTACCGATTTTGCACAAAAAGAACTTGGCGACATTGTTTACGTTGATGTAAGCACGGTTGGCGAGACAGTTGCTAAGGAAGCAATTTTTGGAACTGTAGAGGCGGTGAAAACCGTTTCTGATTTGTTTATGCCGATTGACGGAAAAGTTTTGGAAGTAAATACTAAGATTGATGCCAACCCCGAATTGGTAAATAATGATCCTTACGGCGACGGATGGATGATTAAGTGTACGGTTGATAATGCGGCTGATATTAGCGCTTTGTTGGATGTTGCTGCATATAAAGCTTTAGTAGGCGCCTAATTTACTGTGTCATTGCGAGGAGGCCACCGGCGACTAAACAATCCCACCCTATTTAGTTTTACTAAAATATTCATGAACTAATTTAGCTTTTGATTTTCCCGCTATTTTTTCTAATTCTTCGAGCGAAGTTTCTTTAATTTTCTTTACTGATTTAAATTCCGATAAAAGTTTTTGGGCCGTAGCATCGCTTATTCCCTTTATTTGGTTGAGCTCGGTAGTGATTGTGCCTTTACTGCGTTTTTTGCGGTGATGTGTAATTCCAAAACGATGCGCCTCATCCCGTATTTGCTGAATGATGCGAAGAGTCTCGGATCTTTTATCCAAGTACATGGGAATGGGATCGCCCGGATAATAAATTTCTTCCAGTCGTTTGGCAATTCCTATAATGGCAATCTTGCCCAACAAACCTAATTTTTGCAAGCTGGCGCAGGCCGCGCTAAGTTGCCCTTTGCCGCCGTCAATCACAATTAATTGCGGCATTCCTTCTTTTTCTTCGAGCACGCGGCTGTATCGGCGAAAAATTATTTCTTCCATCGTTGCAAAATCATCAGCGCCCACTACCGTTTTTACATTGTAGTGGCGGTATTCTTTTTTTGCAGGCTTTGCATTTATAAAAACAGTCATGGCACTTACCGCAAAATGCCCTTGTATGTTCGAATTATCAAAACAATCAATGCGCACGGGTTCCACTTTCATCCGCAAATCTTTTTTCATTTGTGCCAAAATACGCTGCGCGTGTTCTTCGGGATTGGTTAATGCAAGCTGGCGGTTTTTATCAAAACGATATTGCTCGGCATTTCGTGCGCATAAATCCAACAATATTTTTTTGTCGCCTGCCTTTGGTACAAAAAATTTCACATCCGGAAATTCGCTTTCGGGATAAAACGAAACTACAATTTCTTTAGAAGTGCTTTGCAAATTAGTGCGCATGTCGTATAAGGCGTACAACAAAATATCGCTGTCGGTTTCGTCCAGTTTCTTTTTTATTTCCACCGTTTGCGAACCTATAATAGAGCCATTTACCACCCTGAAATACGTAACATAGTACACATCGTTTTCTTTTACCATAGCTGCCACATCCAAATCTTCTATGGTATTACTTACCACCATAGATTTTGCCTGGAATTTTTCGAGCGACTCTATTTTTTCTTTTGTTTGCTGCGCGATTTCAAATTCCATTTTCTCCGAATGAAAATGCATTTGTTGTTTCAATTCGCGAATAACCGAAGAAACATTTCCTTTGATGATGCTTTTTATTTGTTTAATGTTTTCGTCATAATCACTCTCCGTTTGCAAAGAAATACAAGGTGCTTTGCAAGTGCCTATGTGATAATCTAAGCAGGCTCTGAATTTTTTTGCTTCGATATTTTTTTGCGATAAATCCAGTGTACACGTGCGCAGCGGAAAATTTTCTTTTATAAACGTCAGTAAAGTTTTCACGGAAGTTATTGAAGCGTAGGGCCCGAAATATTCTGAGCCGTCTTTTATTTTTTTACGTGTGTAAAAAATACGAGGATAGTTTTCTCTCTTCAAACAAATCCAGGGATAGGTTTTATCATCCTTTAAGCTGATGTTGTAGCGCGGCTGATATTGTTTTATTAAATTATTTTCGAGTAAAAGCGCATCGTACTCGGTATTAACCACAATGGTTTTTATATCGGCAATTTTTTTTACTAATAAACGCAAGCGCGAATTATCATGTTCTTTATGAAAATAGGAAGAAACTCTTTTCTTTAAATTTTTGGCTTTCCCCACATACAAAATCTTCTCCTCTGCATCAAAATACTGATACACGCCCGGTTTTTCGGGAAGGGTTTTTAAAATGGTTTCTATGTGGCCGGGTATTTCCAAATTATACTGATTTTTTGCAAAAATTAACAAAATTCTGCCATTAAGGCTTTTAATGTTTCATTATTAGCAATTGCATGATTTTTGAGTACTAAAAGGTGTTAGTTTCTATGTTCAAAAGTAATCCACATTAAGCACAAAAACATACCTTTTTGGGTAAATTTGTATAATATTTCAGAGAGAAGATATGAGTACTGCCATTGAGAAAGTTAATTGCCTGATAATCGGATCGGGGCCTGCCGGTTACACCGCCGCTATTTATGCCGCAAGAGCTGCACTGAAACCCCTTATGTACACAGGTATGCAGCCGGGCGGACAACTTACCATTACCACCGAAGTAGAAAATTATCCCGGCTACCCAAAAGGTACGCAAGGCCCGCAGATGATGGAAGATTTTAAGGCGCAGGCCGAGCGTTTTGGTACCGATATTCGTTTTGGTTACGCCAATAAAGTTGATTTTAGCGGTCCGGTACATAAAGTTTGGGTGGATGAAACTACCGAGATACATGCCGACACTGTAATTATTGCAACGGGCGCATCTGCAAAATGGTTAGGCATTCCGAGCGAAGAAAAATTAAATGGCTTTGGAGTTTCTGCATGCGCCGTATGCGATGGTTTCTTTTTTAAAGGACAAGATGTTGCTATTGTTGGAGCCGGAGATACCGCTGCCGAAGAAGCAACATACCTTGCCAAGCTTTGCAAAAAAGTTTATATGATTGTACGCCGCAGCGAAATGCGCGCATCCAAAGCAATGCAGCAGCGCGTTATAGATACACCCAACATTGAAATTTTGTGGGACAGCGAAACAAAAGAAATTTTAGGAACTAAAACAGTAGATGGCGCCCTAATCATCAATCATAAAACAAAAGAAGAACGCAAACTGGATATAACCGGATTTTTTGTTGCCATTGGCCACAAACCAAATACAGATATTTTTAAAGATTGGCTGGATATGGACGAGAGTGGTTACATAAAAACAATTCCCGGTACCAGTAAAACAAAAATTAAAGGTGTGTTTGCCGTTGGCGACGCACAGGATAAAATATACCGTCAGGCCGTAACTGCCGCGGGCAGCGGCTGCATGGGTGCGCTGGATGCCGAACGTTATTTAGCAGAAGCCGGAATACATTAAAAATATACCATGAAAAATTTACTCGCTTTCTTTTTTTCCTTTTTCTTTTTTTGTACATTTTCTCAAATGGCGCAGGATTATACCGATCAGGTTCCGCAACTAAGGCGCTACGATTCCAAAGAAGTTGTTGACTCTACGTACGGCATCACACTGTATGATAAACTTACTCCGCTAATGGGCGGCGACTCGGTGCGCTACGATAAAAAAGGATACAACGTGCAGGGTTGGTGGGATGATTTTTACAAAAGCGGGAAATTATTGCACAAAGGTTTTTATGTTGACGGGCAGTTGCGCGCTTACAAAAACTATTACGAAAACGATCAGATTGAACGTGTTTACCGCATGATAGATTACAAGCATTGCGAAGTTTTTATTTATTACCCGGATGGAAAAGTAAAATCGGAAGTGCATTATTATAACCATGTGCCCAATAAACAAATTGATTTTTTTCCCAATGGGAATATGGATTTTTATGAAGAAAGCCATGGCGACGGCGATTATTTGGTAAAGCGGAATTCTTTTTTTGAAAACGGATATGCCGAAATAATTTTTGAACTTACCGATAAAAGAAAAAGGCTGTATATGCACAAAGAATTTTTTGAAACCGGCAAAATAAAAGAAGAAGGCACTTTAAAATACAGCGCCGATAAAATTGATTATGTTAAAGACGGCGAATGGAAAACCTATGACGCTACCGGCAATGTAATTAAAACAGAAAAATATCAAAACGGCGAACTTCGTGATTAATTATTTCTTTTCCTGCAATCCTGTTTCGGTAATTAAAGATTGTTCCTGATAACTTTCGTAATCGGTATTTATTACCCACAAATCGTGGCCGGCATTTTTAGTAATATTTTCGGCAGCCAAAAACCCCATTAAGATTGAGTGGTCCTGATTATTGTATTTAAACGCGCCGTAGCGGCCAATAGGAATAAGATTGTTTATTGTGCGCATATAATCTTCAACGCCTTTTAAATCTTCTTTATAGCCCGTAGCATAAACCGGGTAGCAACGGGGGATACGGTATATATGCCCGCCCAATATTTCGGCATCTTTAATTAAACCTGTTTCACGAATTTCCTTTTTAGCCAGTTCAATTAAAGTGGCTTCATCGTCTTTCCAGATTTTATCTTCGTCGTAGCACCAATATTCTAAAGCAAGAATGCTCGACTTTTCATTGCCATATAATTGCGGCACCCAATTGCGGAAATTGGTTATACGCCCCGTTTGCAAATCGCCCGAGTTTACGTAAATCCAATTATCAGGAAACAAATTGTCGTGGTTAATATTTAAATATACTAAAATGGTATTCCTGAATTTTAACTTACGGCAATTATCAATAACCGTTTGCGGTACATCGAGCAAACGACTTACCATTACTGTTAATGGCATTGAGGAAACGATAAAATCGTAATTTTTTACTGAGCCGTCGGTAAGTTGAATTGCTTTTGCAGTTTTGTTTTCGGTAATTACTTTTTCGATAGGAGTTTTCAAATAAACATTGCCGCCTTTGCTTTTTACAAAATCGGCCATGCGGTTATAAATCATTCCTGTGCCGCCAATAGGATAGGCAAAAACATCAACCAGTGTTTTATGTTTTTTGGATTTATCCTTAAACATCGAATTTTTAATCGCTTCCCATAAAGAAAGTTTTTTAATTCGTTGCGCGGCAAAATCAGAATCAAGGTCGGTACATTTAATGCCCCACAGTTTTTCGGTATAGTCGCGAAAAAAGATTTCGTACAAACGTTTGCCAAAACGACGGGTTACCCAGCTTTCAAAAGTGCCTTCATCTTTAGTAGGTGCTATTCTTTCTTTAGCAAAACTTAATACCGCCCGCGATGCCTCAAAAATACCCAGGTTACCCAAGGCGTTGAACATTTTTACGGGGTAATAAAAAAATTTACGTTTATAATAAATTCGCGTTAAACGGTTTACCATCCGGTAATCACGTCCCACAACTTCTAACCAAATTTTATTTACACGGGTATCATCGCTAAAAAAACGATGCGGCCCTATATCTACAGTTTGATTCCAAAGTTTAATAGATTTAGACATGCCCCCAAGAGAATCGGAAGCTTCATACACGTCCACCTCTACGCCTTGCTTTGCAAGTTCGTAAGCGGCAGTCATACCGGCGGGGCCCGCACCTATTACAGCTACTTTTTTAGACATAAAATTAAGGGTGCAAAGTTAAGCTAATTTCTGAGTTTAAAACCCGGGTATTCCTCCCTTAAAATCAAGGCCTTTCAGCTTTTGCTTCTCATCAATGGGGAACCTTTTCTTATAATACCATTTGCCGGCTTTTATATAACCCTTAATTTCCATTTGCTTACTCTTTCCCATTAAAAGTCCGGGAATATCAGCCATTGAGGCGTCTTTAAAATTGCCCTTTAACAAAAAAGTATGCTCGGTATTTGAGTTAGCAGGAATTTTTACTTTTTTTACGAGCTTTGCTTTGCCTAGTTTTAAATCGCCGTACATAATATCGGCTTTAGAACGAAAAACTTTAAAGCCAATAGTGTTTGGGTTATTGATTGTTACTTTTATTTCTCCTTCAATACCTTCGGCGGTAAGTTTTGTAACCTTAAAATCGTTTATGCTTATAATCGAAATTTCTTTTAATTCGCCAAAGCAGGAAGATAAAAGTAAACCTGAAAGTGCAATAAAAATGTTTTTCAAAATCTTCATACCAAATAAAATTAAGCTTGTTTTTTAACGCGAAAATGAAACAAAACGTATAAAAATACTGCAAATAAAAAGAAAGCGGCTGTTTGATGCGCCACTCCCAATAGTACCGGCACGCTATATAAAAGTGTAAAAATTCCTAACATAATTTGCAAAGTGGTAAAGTATACCAGCCAGCTTACGCCTTTTTGTTGCCATACGCTTAGTTTTAATTTATTTGAGCGTATCCAGATGTATACAATAAAACTTACTACTACCCAGGCAAATGTTCGGTGAATAAATTGCACGCCTGCTCCGTTCTCCGTAAAATCTTTTATAACCGAATCGCTGGTTAATATAATATCACCCGGAAACCATTCATTTCCCATTTTGGGCCATGTTGGATAATATAATCCGGCTTTTAATCCCGCCACAAATGCCCCGTATATAATCTGAAAAAGCAGCGCTACAAAAGCAAGCGCACTTACTTTAAAAAGTTTTTTTCCGTCGTTGGGCGAATTATAATTTTTATCGTTTTCAAAAATCAATTCCAAGGCAAACCAAAATGCAAAAGCAAATGCCGTAAAAGCTGTCATTAAATGTATCGCCAATCTAAAGTGACTTACATTGGGGTTTTTAACCAGTCCGCTCCTTACCATCCACCAACCTACCAAGCCTTGCAGAGCGCCAACACACATTAGTATGCTGCACTTTACTATTAATGATTTTGTAAGTTTTTTCTTTACTAAAAGAAATGCAAAGCCGGCAAAAAACACAAGCCCTATCATTCGCCCTATCATGCGGTGGCTCCACTCCCACCAAAAAATATTTTTAAATTCGGCAAGCTGCATTTCACTATTAATAATTTTAAACTCCGGGCTTGCCTGATATCTAGAAAAATGTTCGTTCCAGCTTTGCTCGCTCAGCGGAGGCATAGTGCCCATTACGCTCCAGTCGGTTATAGAAAGGCCCGAATGAGTAAGACGTGTAATACAACCCACCACCACCATTACATAAATAAGTGCGCAGCCTGTAAGGAGCCAGTAAATTACCTGTTTATGGGGATTATTTTTTATCACAGAAAAATCGGGACAAAGATACATAAGGAAAGGCTTTATATGTTATTTTAGCCCATAATTATATGGACTTTATTTTACCTTTTACCGTTGGGGCCCCTTCTAAGCCAGTAAGCATAAAACATGCTGTATTGCTAATGGGCTCTTGTTTTGCAGAGGAGATTGGCCATAAAATGGGCGAAAGAAAATTTAATGTGCTCGTTAATCCGCATGGCATTTTATACAACCTCCTAAGTTTAAGTATTGCACTTGAAGATTATATAAACGAAAAAAGATATTCTGAAAAAGATATTTTTCATGTTAATGAACTTTGGCAAAGTTTTAATCATCACGGAAGGTTTTCGAATGTTAGCTCTGAAAAATGTTTGCAGGAAATTAACACAGAAATAAAACAGGCGCATGCTCAATTAAAAAAAGCAGATTGGCTCATTATTACTTTTGGCAGCGCTTTTGCTTATAAACATAAAAAAACAAATCAATTAGTTGGCAATTGCCATAAAATTCCTTCGGGTGAATTTGAAAAAGTTTTACTGAGCAAAGAAGAAATTACTACAGCCTGGAAAAAACAAATTGAGGCTTTAAAAACATTTAATCCAAAATTAAACATTCTATTTACGGTTAGTCCCGTGCGCTATGTGCGCGACGGATTAATTGAGAATAACCGCAGCAAAGGGATTTTACTGGATGCTGTTCATTCGCTCATTGAGCAAAACTCAAATTGCTTTTACTTTCCGGCTTACGAAATTGTTATTGACGAATTGCGCGACTACCGTTTTTTTAAAGAAGATTTAGTGCATCCAAATCATTTAGCGGTAAATTACGTTTGGGAAAAATTTGTGCATTCGTTTTGCGATAAAAACACGCAAGACTTTCTTTTAGAATACGACCCACTTTTAAAAGGTTTAAATCATCGCCTACTTAATGAAGAAACAGAGGCCTCAAAAAAATTTAAATTGCAGTTGGAGGATAAAATAAAGGTGTTGGAAAAAAAATATTTATAAATCATACCTTCATTCCAACAAAAAAAGCAGCGCTAATCATAATCATCCGCTTTTTCAGCGTTCCATTACGTTTTTTGCTTTTTCTTCTTAGCAGCCGGAAACAACACGTTATTTAATATTAAACGGTAGCCTGCCGAGTTAGGATGCAAACTTAAATCCGTTGGAGGATCCTCCACTCTGTGCTGATAATCTTCAGGGTCGTGACCGCCATAAAATGTCCAGGTGCCTTTGCCGTACTCGCCGTGAATGTAACGCGCTTCGTTGGCAGCTTTGTTCTCGCCCATTATTAAAACATTTTTCTTAACATAGGTTTTATCAAAGGCCACGGTTTGTCCCCAAAAACCTTTTATTAATTGCTCGTGACTTTGACAAAGCATAGTTGGTACAGGATCCCATTTGGCCGAAAAATCGAACAAAGAAAAATAATCATTCTCTTTGGTTACACCGTATTTTGGAACACGCGTGTTGTAAGTATCAATCGTAGAAAATTCGTATTCGTAAGGATTTGTGCTGATTAAATATTTTTCAAAAGCAAAACCTTTGCTGTAGTCCACTTTTTTATTCATCTCCTTGTCAGATGGGTCGCCGTCAAACATATATTCGCAAATATCAATTCCCTCAGCGGCCAGCGCAATATCGTAGCTGTCGGTTGCCGAGCACATAGCAAACATAAAGCCGCCGCCCGAAACGAAATCGCGCACTTTTTTTGCAACCGCTAATTTCATCAATGAAACTTTACTGAAGCCCAGTTTTTTTGCCATGGCTTCGTTTTCTTTCACTTCATTTAAATACCAGGCGGCGTTGCGCGATTGCGACCAAAATCTTCCGTATTGCCCTGTAAAATCTTCATGGTGTAAATGCATCCAGTCGTACTCAGAAAGTTTTCCGTTCATTACTTCTTCGTCGTACACAATATCGTAAGGTATCTCGGCATAATTTAAAACTAAAGTTACCGCATCGTCCCAAGGTTGTTTTCCTTTTGGAGAATAGACGGCAATTCGTGGAGCTTTTTCTAATTTAACTGCGTCTTGATTTACTTCGGGGTTAGAAATTTCCTGCAGGATGGCTGTACTTTTTGCATCGGGAATTACTTCGTAAGAAATGCCCCGGATATTACATTCGTCGGTAAACGATTTATCGTTGCGAAACATAAAACTTCCTCCGCGGTAATTGATCAGCCAGTAAAGTTCTATATCGTGTTTTAAAATCCAGTAGGCAATGCCGTATGCTTTTAGGTGGTTCTTCTGCGTATTATCCATAGGGATTAATATCTGTGAAGAAAATCCGTTTAGAGAAGTAATAAAAAGCAGCGCTATAAATACAATCTTTTTCACTTAAAATCTTTACATAAAGGTACGCAAAAATCGCGCAATTATTGTATTACAGCTGTTTTTAACGGCTGTTTTGATTGAGAAATTTGCTTAACTTTGATAAAATCACCTCAAAAGGGTTTATGCACGAAAAAAAAATAGATTATGAACAAGTTTGGGAGGATGAAATCCTGGTATTGGCCACCAAGTCGGCAAGTACCAGCTGGATTATGTCGGCCATTATTGTTCCACTCTTCGCTTTTTTTGAATACAGCGCTAGCCACGAGCGATTTTTGGAATGCCTCTATATTTTTTTAGGCGTTTCTGCTTTTATGTTAGGTATTGTGGTTTGGAAAAAATATTTTTCTTTACCCGCTTTCATTGCCACGTACGGGGTTTCGATTATTGTTGCTACTTGCTTTGGTTATATGGCAGCTTATACTAAGGTAGAAAATGTACACAATTATTTGTTAGGCGTAAGCACAATAACTTTGGTAAGAGGCTTGCTTTATTTTGGCAAAACAATTAATTTAATTTTGGTGACTTTCATAAATCACGCGGTGGCATTTTTTCTGATTCTATCGGCGCGCTGCGAGCCCTTACTAGAAATGCCGGGCATGGCCAGCACACTTTTTTTTGGAAGTATATTTATTCTCTTTGCCTGCGTGGGAATGAATACCCGTTACAAAATCACCAAAGAAAATTTTATCAATACAATGAAATTGAAAGTTTCGCGCGATATCATTGAAGAAAAAAACAAAGAAATTACCGATAGTATTACCTACGCAAGGCGCATACAACACTCGCTCTTAACGAGCGAGAAATATATTGCAAGAAATTTGAATAAGTTTTTGGGAAAGAAATAGCGTGCTCAGTATTTCAATTTAAATTGTATCCCGTAAATTTAGAGGCGTCAAAAAATTCATTTAAAAAAATCTGTCGAATCATAGTATCAATTTCTTTTAAATCGGCTTTGCTAAGTAGGATTGTCGTTTCAAAGATGTTAGTTGGTAGGCCATTACTGTCGTAACCAATAAAGACTACCTTCCCGTATTCCACATCGTCAATTATTCTTTCGTTTTCAATACCGGTGGCGAGTTTATTTATTTTAACTGTTTTAAGTTTTGTTTGAAAAAATCCATAATCATAATTATAACTAATCACTTTTGTATTTACAATAATATTTTCTTTGCCAAAAAAATTCCAAAAGGTGTAGCGTGTAAGGGTGCAGAAAACAAGCAATACCAGAAGAGAAATACCGACAACTGTTTTCCCATCGTTTTCTTCTGAATTATAGAAAACTGCCCAAGCAATAAATCCGTAAATAAGAATGTTACACAAAACCAAAATAATTTTAGGGAATAGGCTTACTTGTACACCGGAGCTAACATAAACACTTATCCCATCTGTGCTTATTCGCGTCTTATTCATCCGATAAAATTTTGCTGAACGATTTTTTGAAACTCCTCATAAATATTCTCACTCGTCGCCACCATTTCTTTTCCGAATAAATAATTTTTACCGCCGCTAAAATCACTCACCTTGCCTCCCGCTCTCTCTACAATCAAAGCGCCGGCGGCCAAATCCCAAGGACTTAAATTGTATTCAAAAAAACCATCAAATCTTCCGCAAGCAACATAACACAAATCCACCGCGGCCGCACCCATGCGGCGTATGCCACGGGTATTTTTCATAAAATATTCGGTTGTACTCTGAAATCCGTTCAGCCTATCAAAATTCTTTACCGGAAACCCCGTGGCCATTAAACAATCGCCCATCTTCGCATTCTTAGAAACAAAAATCTCTTTCCCATTACAAAAAGCCTTCCCCTCTTTATGCGCATAAAACATTTCGTGCTGCGGAATATTAAAAACAACACCAATCAAAATTTCGGTCTTACTCGCAAGCGCAACACTCACCGCGTAAGCCGGAATGTTATGAATAAAATTTGTAGTCCCGTCAAGCGGGTCAATAATCCAATTTAATTCTTTGGTATTTGCATCCGGGCTACTCTCCTCAGCAATAAATCCCGCTTCTGGAACAATTTTCCCTAATTTTTGTATCAACTGCAATTCACTCTGCTTATCCACATAACTCACCAAATCATTGGTGTCTTTTGCCAAAATATCTTTTGCACTAAAAGTTTTCCGCTCATTAGCAATAAAAGCACCGGTCTCTTCAACCGCTTTAATTACCTGCTGCAAAATTTTCTCCAAATCCATTCTTCAAATATACTTCTTTCTCAATCTCTTCTCTCAACATTTCTTTTTTTAGTGCCTCGTACTTCTCACCTCGTACCTTTTTCCTTTTCGTACCTCGTCCCTCTAACCTTGTACCTTTTTGTGCCTCGTACCTCTAACCTCGTACCTCATATTTTACTATCTTTACACTTTATGTCAAAAAAGAAACTCATTCTTATTACCAACGACGACGGCATCACCGCTCCCGGTATTTTATTTTTAAGCAATCTGGCAAAACAATTTGGCGATGTTTGCGTTATTGCACCTGATAAACCGCAAAGCGGCATGAGTAACGCCATCACTTTAAATGCAACTTTGCGTATTGAAGAAAGTAATTTACATAAAGTAAGCAAAGAATACAGTTGCAGCGGCACGCCGGTTGACTGCGTAAAAATGGCCGTAAACAAATTTTTAAACAGAACTCCCGATTTAGTTCTTTCGGGAATTAATCACGGTTCAAATCTTTCTATCAATGTAATTTATTCGGGCACCATGAGCGCGGCTATTGAGGGGGCCATTGAAGGAATTCCCTCTATAGGTTTTTCGCTAAGCGATTTTTCTCTGGATGCCGATTTTTCGCAATGTGAAGAAGTGATAAAAGAAATTATTCAAAAAGTAATGTCGCAAAAATTTACCGAAACCACTTGTCTCAACGTAAATATTCCAAAACTTAAAGCGGGTAAAATAAAAGGTATTAAAGTTTGCCGCGCCGCCCGTGGCAATTGGATAGAAGAATTTGATGAGCGAACAGACCCATCGGGCAGAGCTTATTACTGGCTAACAGGCAAATTTGTAAACTTGGAAGAAGGAAATCCTGAAACCGACATGTATCTTAATAAGCAAGGTTACGTTACAATAGTACCCGTTGATTTTGATATGACTAATCATGCGCAGATAAAAACATTTAAAAATATATTTGAATAATTATGTTGAAGAAAATTAACTGGAATAATTTTTGGATAGGCTTAGTTTTTGGCATGATACTGCCTTTTCTGTCAACCGTAGGGTATTGGCTTTGGAGTTTTAAATACATGAAATTTATTCCTCAGTTTTTCACTTTTTTGATGGACGGAAGGGTATTATCGGCCGTATTGAGTTTATGTTTAATTCCAAATTTAGGAATGTTCTTTTTATTTGTAAATAACGAGAAGTACAAAACCTGTCGCGGAATTATTTTAACGATGCTGCTGTACGGTTTTATAATTTTGTACTTAAAGATCTACGTAGAACATAGCTGGGATAATTAATCAATGAATTACTACGTTATAGCCGGCGAACCCTCGGGCGATTTACACGCCGCTAACCTGCTGCGCGAAATAAAAAAAGTAGATTCCTCAGCCAAATTCCGCTGTTGGGGCGGCGATTTAATGAAAGCCGAAGGTGCCGAAATTGTAAAGCACTACAAAGAACTTGCCTTTATGGGTTTTGTAGAAGTTGCAAAAAATCTGCGCACCATTTTTAAAAACATTGCTTTTTGCAAGGAAGATATTTTAAAAAATAAACCCGAGGCATTAATTTTAGTTGACTATCCCGGTTTTAATCTGCGCATTGCCAAGTGGGCCAAACAACAAGGCATCCGTGTTTTTTATTATATCTCGCCTACCGTTTGGGGCTGGCAGGAGAGCAGGGTAAATATTATTAAAGAAAACGTAGAAAGAATGTATGTCATACTTCCTTTCGAAAAACCGTTTTACGCAAAACACAATTGCGAAGTTGATTATTTTGGCCATCCACTGGCTGATATCATCGACGCCGCAAAGGCAAACATGCTCAGTCGCGCCGATTTTTTAAAGAAATATAATCTATCCGATAAGCCTATTATCACTTTAATGCCCGGCAGTCGTAACCAGGAAGTACATTACAAGCTTCCCGAAATGCTAAAAGTGATAAAACACTTTCCAAATCATCAGTTTGTTATTGGCGCAAGCGCAGCTTTTCTCGAAAATTTCGCTGACCTTGTAAAAGGTTATGATGTTAAAGTTGTAGCCAACGATGCCTATACGCTCATGCACCATTCGGAGGCAGGGTTGGTAAAATCGGGCACTTCGGTACTTGAAGCGGCCTTGTTAAACATGCCGCAAGCGCTGGTTTATAAAGGAAACGACATTTCGGTGCAAATTACAAGATGGGTAATTAAGGTAAAATGGATTGGCCTGCCCAACCTCATTCTCAATAAAGAGGCAGTAAGAGAGCTTATACAGGAAGAAATGAACGAAAATACACTCGTTGAAGAGCTAAAAGCCCTCCTTTCGGGGCCCAAAAGAAATCAACTATTGACTGAGTATAACATTTTGCAGGGTCTATTGCATGCGGGCAACGTATCCGCTAAAATTGCAGGAGATATCTACCGCCGCCTGCAGCATGAAAAGACCTGAAAAAATAACCATTGTATTTTTAGCATTATTTGCCCTGGCAGCCACCACGCGTATCAGTCCCTTTGCCGAAAAAATTAATGGCGAGCCTTCAAAAAAAATACTCCACGGTGGCGCACAAAAAACAAAAGTACCAGACTGGAATAAATTTACTGCAGGAGAAATAATTAATGTAAAAATTTTAAGTCAAACCAAAATAAAAGAATTGGTTTTTGCGCCCGAGGTTGGTTCTTATCAATTAATTGCCGATGGAAAAAATTTAATTACGTTCGACGCGCAAAACGCTTTAAAAATTTCGGTTGTAAACGATTCGCTTGAAGTAAAGACTTTTGAAAAATATTGGGGAAAATTTATTTCGCTTCGTGTTTTTTCATCAGACGCAGAGAAATCTTTTAAACTAAAATGCCTTAACCCCGACCGCAAGGCGCGCTTTTTTGATGATAATCTTACGGTAACAATGGAAGGCGAATATTTACGTTTGCTCAACGAATCTGTTTTGGATAATTATATTGCCGGCGTTTCTGAAGCCGAGTCGGGATTGTATTCGCCCATCGAATTTTACAAAGTGCAATCTATTTTAGCGCGCACGTATGCATTAACTCATTTTACAAAACATCAGGCCGAGGGTTACAACATGTGCGATCAGGTGCATTGCCAGGCTTTTTTCGGCAAATCTCACGAAGCAAAAATTGTGCAGGCTGTTAATGCAACGCGCGGCAAAGTGGTTGTGGATGATGATATGAATTTGATTGTTGCTGTTTTTCACTCTAACAGCGGCGGGCAAACCGTAAACTCGGAAGACGTTTGGGGAACCAGTACCACGTATTTACGCTCGGTAAACGATACCTTTAGTTTAAAAATGCCCAATGCGCGGTGGACAAGAAAAATGCCTGTTAGCGATTGGTTAGATTATTTAAAACTTAAAAATTATCCGGTTGATGATAGTGTTGCGCGTTGGCAGGCCTTGCATTTTAAGCAGGAAACGCGCAAAATAAATTTAGAATATGGCGGCGTTAGGATTCCGTTAAAAAATGTGCGTACCGATTTTCAGTTAAAATCTACTTTCTTTTCGGTTGAGCCTGTTGGCGACACTTTAGTTTTTAGCGGACGTGGCTTTGGCCACGGCATAGGCATGTGCCAGGAAGGCGCGATGCGCATGACTAAAGCGGGTTATAATTACAAGGACGTGCTAAATTTTTACTACCGCAACGTGCACCTGATAGATTTAAAAGATTTGAATTTTTTTAGGGAGTGATTATCGTTGAATGATGATTTTTTTGGTGATGCTACCTTCTGGGGTTTTTATTTGTGCAAAATAAATCCCGTCACTAAAACTACTTATGTCGATTGTTTTCTTTTCAGAAAATTTCTCTCTCTTAATTTCATTGCCAAGTATGTCGATAATACTAATTTCTGCATTTTGTATTTTACATTCTAGATTTAGAATGTTGTTTGCGGGATTAGGGTAAATTAAAAATTCTTTTTTGTTAACCGATTGCTCTTTTACACCCACATTACTACAAAGTGTACCTACAACCATCCCGCTGCTAATTTGAGTTTGTGTGCTATTTACGTAAATTGGAAAATGCTTGATTTGCACATTGGGTATATTTACTTTTGTTTGCGTTGGTAAGGTAGGCTCGTTTATTGCGTACTCATAACATCCGCTTGTACCGCTTGCATCGGTTTTTATTACATAGCTCTCGCCATACCAAGAGCCAAAGTTCCACACATCTTGAGTTGCCAATATAAAACCACCATCATTAGTAACATCAACTCCATTAAGTGCGCCGGACGAGCCATATTCTTTGGTAAATGTGATGTTACCGTTTGAGCCATTTATTTTTTGCGCCAAAATACCAAAATGCGTTGTACCAGAAAGACCTGTTAAAAGATAGGTACTATCATTCATTTTGTTTAGAAAACGATTGTTGTAAACGGGCCCGTATATTTTTGTCCAAATGGTATCGCCTACATTATTTAATCTCATTGCGTACATATAAGCCTGCGTACTATCACTAATAAAACTACTTGTAAATCCACACACAATATAATCTCCATTGTTGGTTTGTTCCACTCCTCTAAAGATTTCCGCTTTACTTCCACCATACGTTTTTTGCCATTGAATGTTTCCTAAAGCATCTGTTTTAACTACTAAACCTTCTGCGGTACCATACATCATGTTGTAGGTCCATGAAGTATCTCCAACAAAAATATAGCCTCCATCCAAAGTTTGCTGCACACAAAGTAAGCTAATACCATTAGCAGTTCCATAAGTTTTAGTCCAAAGTGTATCTCCAAAAGAATTAGTTTTGATTACTAAAAAATCCAATGTTGTTATTGGCCCACTCGGTGCTGTATTAACCTGTGCAATAAAAATAAAACCGCTGTCCGATGTCTGTTTTATATCACAAATTTGGTTATTGTGCCCATAATCTGTATTTGTTCCGCCATAAGTTTTTGTCCAATGAGTGTCTCCGTTAATATTCGTTTTTACAAGATAAATATATTCTCCGTACACATTGGTTGTAGCCTGAATACCAAAACTCTGAGTTTCGCCAGCAAAAACATAATTTCCATCAAAAGTTTCTACGACATTAGTAAAATAATCTTCTCTTACACCGCCCATTTTTCTTGTCCATAAAGTATCTCCATTGGCATCGGTTTTTATCATTAGTCCATCACTGGGACATGTATTATGACACGAATAAAAACTTCCTGACATGATATAATTCCCATCCACAGTTTGTTTTACATCCATCATTCCGGAGGCGCCTATAGAATCCATCCTTGCATATAATTTCTGAAATGTAACCTGAGCAAAAATTCCGCCCGAAAAGCATGTAAAAAAAATAAGAAAAAACCTCCCTTTGTTTAACATTTTAATATTTAAACAAAGGGGCTTCATAGTTTTATTTTATTATTACAATCTTTTTATTGGCTATTATGTTATTAGCCTTACGTAAAGATACAAAATGAACACCATTATTCAAATCGGTAATATCAATCGTGTGGAAGTTATGCCCTCCCTTTAAAGCAACGGTTTTTACAGTTCTCACCCCAGAAAACAGGTGAAAACAACCGTATGAAATTTGTTGCTTTTTTCGGCTTTTTTCAGGTTTTAGCTGTTTAGTTGAGAAAATAATGTGCTAACTACGTTTTAGAAAACTCTATCAAAGACTTTACATTTCCTTTATCCGTCTTGCGCAGGGCAGTTAAATATTTATTTCTTTGCTCTCCCTTTTTATTTAAACTTTTTGCTCCCCATGTAAATACCGGTTTTCCAAAAATATGGTTAATGATAATATCCGCCATCAACCGTGAATGCCTGCCGTTACCATTAGAAAAACAATGAATACTTACTATGCGGTGTTTATAACGTATTGCCATTTCTTCTTCCTTATACGTTTTATTTTTCACCCAAAAAGAGGCATCATCATTTAACTGCTTTAATAAAATGCTAATCTGTTTCCAATCGCAACCCATGTTTTTATTTGATTGCCGCAACTTACCGGCCCACTTCCAAACATCATTAAACATTTTGTAATGAAGTTCGCAAACAAAATCCTGCGTAATAATTTTTTCTTCTTTAAATTTTCTGGCTAATGTCCACTCAATTGCCTTCTCTATATTCTGTTGTTCAAACTCATCAAGCTCTGCCCTGGTGGCAATGGTAGAAATAAGCAAGCCCTCTTGTTCTGCGTCATCAAGAGGAGTTTGCCCATCTGCATATTCAATTTTTAATCCCATAAATAGTTAGGCATTTTATTTTTTATTTCCTCTGCTTTACTTTTTATGGCTTTATTTATGCGCGTGTAAGAATTCTCTTGGTCTTCAAGTAACATCGTATTTGATGTACGCATCACTATTTGGCGGGCAAGTTCTTCAGCTCTTTTCTCTATCATTTTTTCGATGCTTTCGTCTTTAGGAACAAACCCGTAAACCAATTTCATATCCAGTGCATTTGCAACATCTCGCAAAGATTTAATGGTGATTGAGCCAGTTACCTCGCGCTGTTCTATTTCCATCACGCTTTGCGGTTTAATTTTTAATCTCTCTCCCAATTGCCTTAGCGACATTTTTAGCGCAACGCGAACGGCATACACCCAGCCTTTTTGCGGGGGCACCATTTTTTCGGTTGACTTAAGAAGAGACGATCTCTTATCAGCCTGCTCGATCAGTAACTTTTGTTTTTGTTTATTCATAAGGTTATTGCCTTAATAATATACTACAAATATAAGGCTATTACCTTAAATTACAAAATACTTTTTAAGGCTATTACCTGATTATTTATATGATTCTTCCTCTTAAACGTATAAAATAATCAATTATTTCAAGATTTATATCACAAAAATATATTCCGACAGCTCAAAAACACTAGAAACTGGCTCCTTTTCGCCATTTTTGAGTCTCAATAAACCGCTATTAAAAGAAATATATCTTTACCCCCATGATTTTCTTAAACCACAACCCCTTCTTCCGCATTTTGTTTCCTTTTATAGTGAGGATAACGCTTTGGCTTTTGGGCGACGAAAAACCGCAACGTACGCCTGATAGATCTTAAAGACCTAAATTTTTTTAGGGAGTGAACTAGTTAATACGCCTTTGGCTTTAAAATAGAGTTCTACATTTTTTATTTAATATATTTATTTTCAATCAAATAATGAAAAATAATGGCTGAAAATGAAAATTGTGATTCGAATATCATTCAAATTTTAGTTTTAGATAACAGGTAATCAGTTATAAACTTGCAATTGCTTTACCAATAACATATTAAAATCTAGTAAGAGCGGACTTCGTCCGCTCTTACTTTTACTCTAAAATAATGTTTATCCGACTCGAATATTTCCTCCTTCTATTAGTTTTAATCTCCACATGTGGATGCAATAAGCATTCGGATGCAAAGCATGAATTAATTTTTACACCTATAGACACCTTTTTTGTTGGAGGAATAACGGACGGTTATCCAACACCGGAATATTTCATTGAAAAAAACTCAAACAAAGAATGTTTGGTCTTTTGTGATAAAAGAATCAATACCCTTATCTTTTATGACTTGGTCTCCGGCTCCATCCAAAAACAAATAAAATTACCGTTTAAGGTTTGGGAAATCTTCGTGCATTCTATAGATTCTATATTTGTTTTAGAACGAACAGATAACCCAATGTCGGTTAAGCTCATCGACAGGGAAGGAAACATCAAAAATTTCTGGAACATTGAGAATAGTGCTGATGAAGGCTCCTATTATTTCGCGAGTTACCAATCCAATCCCATACTGTACAAGAACGGATTGCTGATCGTTGGCAATTATATCAATACCACAGCGGCACTCCCAAATGAAAAAGCCCGGAAGGAGTTTTATGGTGCCACCTGCTGCAGAGTAATTGATACCCGGGATAGTTTGGCCAAACAGGTATTAGTTGGTCGGTGGCCAAAAATCTACGTGTCATATGATTTTCAGAACTATGATCCACATTGGGACATAAACCAAGATAACAACATAGTGCTTTCATTTGGTGTCACGGATTCTCTCTATATTTTCAAACCTCCCTATAGGGAAGTACACTCAATATACTCTGCCAGTTCCTATAAAAAAGATGTGCGTCCATTTCCAAGTGATAGTATTACTCATTTTGCTTTTGTTTCAAAATATGCGGTTACTGAATTTCGGTACCTGAGAATTCTTTACGATCCTTACAGAAAATTATATCTGAGAATAGTTGGTCATAGCCAGAAATATGAAAATACAGACGGTTCTTTAAATGCCTGGATTGACAGATCCTGGTCTGTAATGGTTTATAATTCGGATCTCAATCTGTTAGCTGAGATTCCATTTGAAGCAAAGAAATTTGATCTAAGAGATATTTTCGTTACAAAAAAAGGATTGCTTGTGTCTGCCAATCATCCCGAAAATCCTCTGTTCTCCACTAAAAGTACCCCTTACGTTTTATTTAACATATCATATGGCATTAACTCATAAATTATGTTTTCTTCTTCTGTTGTTGACGGCTTCCTGTTCAGATAAAAATACGGCTATAGAAACCGCTTATTTGAACTACTTAAAAACCAATTTTGATTTAGTCCCACCAAATACATCCTATAAATATTATTGCATTTCATCTACAGCCTGCATTAGTTGCGTTGAACCTGCCTATAACAAGGCGCTGGCCCTTGTATGCGATTCCGGAAACTGTTCTTTGATAATTTCCAGAGATCTTGTTTCCACCCTTGGCTCTAATAAGAACAATTGCCGAATATATATTGATCACAAGAATAATATTAATAGATTAAAATCTCCGAACCCATGTTTTATTATCTTCACGAGTAAAAACCAGGTTGACAGTATTATTTCCTTCGGAAAAAGTCTTTAGGGGGCGTTTTTGGTATTCCAAAATAAGATTACTTTTACCCCCATGATTTTCTTAAACCACAACCCATTCTTGCGTATTCTGTTTCCATTTATAGTGGGCATTGCACTTTGGCTTTTGGGTTATGAGAAGGCGCCTGAGCTTGCGGTTATTTGCGGAGTTTATTCGCTTTGTGTGCTCTTTTATTTAACGCTGATTAAAAAGGCTTATGGCTTTCCTAAAATACTTTTTGGCTTACTTACGCAGGCATTTTTATTTTTAGCGGGATGGGGCTTGTGTCAATATCATTATCAAAAAGAAAATCCGCAACATTTTACAAATCTTTTAAGCAGCGAGCCGGAATTTTATTCGGGTTACATAAGTGATTTACCGGCCGAGAAAACAAAAAGCGTAAAAGCAGAAGTGGTTTTGCAACACGCAAAAATAAAAGGCCAATGGCAAAATGTTACAGGTAAAATTATTGTTTACTTTCAAAAAAATGAAATTGCTAAAAATGTAGAAACAGGCAATACCCTTGTCTTCGCTTCGCAATTAAAAGAAGTGCCACCACCCTTAAACCCGCACGAGTTTGACTATAAAAATTACTTGAGGCTTAAAAACATTTATTACACTGCGTATTTAAAAGAAGGCAGCTGGAGTTGCGCACAAGCCGAAGAAAATTTTTCGCTATACGGATTTGTCCAAAAAATACGTAAGCATCTTTTAAACACCTATAAAGAAAGTGGGTTGGAAGAAACTGAATTTGCTATGGTATCTGCCCTGGTTTTAGGTTATCAGGATCAGATTGACCGGCCCCTGATGAATGCCTATTCGCATACCGGCACGCTTCACGTCTTATCAGTGTCGGGCTTGCATGTGGGTGTAATTTATTTGATGCTGGGCTACCTGCTTGCTTTTATGAATAGAAATAAAAAATTAGTGTGGCTCAAAGTGTTTTTAATCCTTGGCTTTTTATGGTTTTTTGTTTTGCTCTCGGGCTTTTCTGCTCCTGCTGTACGAGCCGCATTAATGTTCAGCTTGATTTTATTTGGCAAAACACTTTTCGAAAATGTAGAAACTTCCAATATTGTTTTTGTATCCGCGTTTATAAGTTTATGTTATAATCCCTTTTGGCTGCAGGATGCCGGTTTTCAATTATCGTATGTAGCTGTGCTTGGCATTATTTACTTGTATCCACGTTTTTACAATATGTTTACTTTCTCATCGGGCCTTGCCGAAAAAGTGTGGGCACTTTGCTCGGTGAGCATCGCTGCACAAATAGCTACGCTCCCCATTACACTTTATTATTTTCATCAGTTCCCCACTTTGTTTCTACTTACAAATATGATTTTAATTCCGGTTTCAACCGCGGTGATGTATGGGGGAATCTTGGTTTTAGTTTTTTCTAAAGTGGCGGTAATAAGCAAAGGCCTAGTATGGCTAACGGCCCTTCTCATAAAATTTATGAATGCTTCTGCCCTCTTTTTTGATCAGCTTCCGTTTTGTGTTATTGACAACATCCATCTTTCATTGGTAAATATGGTGTTGATGTACATTTTGATTGTTTTAATTTTTGTGACGATTGAATACCGGTCGTATAAATTTTTGATTGGTTCTTTTGGTTTAACATTAGTTATGCTAGTCATTTCGCTATGCTATGATTTTGCGGCAAAGAAAAATAATGAGCTGGTAATTTATCAGTCGGATAAAACATCTGTAGTGGGAATTTTTGCTGCAAACAACTATACACAGCTCTCAGATACTGTTCCCGATACTCGTATTGCAAGTACGCTGCGCGAAAATCGAATTTACCAGGATGCTATTTCACAAAGAAATATTCTCCTAACCGAAACTTGTTTGCTTATTGCCGGAAATAAAAAAATTCTTTACGCCAAAGACGGCAGCGTTATTTCAAAAACTTTATTGCAAATTGTAAAACCCGATTATGTTTGGCTGCCCGCTACAGCCGTAAAAAGAAAAAAGCAACGCGGCGCTCTCTGCGAGGAGGAAAACCTCATTATTTCGGGTAAGTTCTATAAAAAAGAAGATTGCTTTAATACCGCATATTTCACGCAAAACAAAGGTGCTTTCATCGTATCTTTGCGCAAATGAATATTCGAATTGGCAATAAAGTCAGGTTTTTAAACGAAAAAGGCGAAGGTATTGTAACCCGTCTTAAAGACAAGAGCACCGCTTTTGTAGAGATAGACGGCTTTGAAATTCCTTATCGTATCTCTGAACTGGTTTTAATTGATACCGAAATTGTTTTTACCGAAGACAACAAGCAGCCCGAAGAAGTAAAACACGAATGTGTGTTTTTTGTAATGGAGCCCGACCACGAAATGCCACTCTTGCAAAATGAATTGGGTTTTTACATACTTAATTCTTCTTCGTTTAATTTATTGTTTACATACAGTATCAAGGACGGCACTTTGTATCAAACCACTAAGCAAGGCGAGATTGGCCCTTTTCAAAAAGTACTTTTAAAAAAATTACAAAAGCATCAGTTAAAAGAATTTTCCTATCATAAAATTGAGCTTTTATTTTTCAAAAAGCAACATTATACTTCGCAAATTCCTATTGCGGAGATTATACATGTTAGCGAAAGTGTTTTAAACCCGCACAATTTTATTCCGCACCACGATTTTAAATTCCCGGTGTGGGCGTTCACCCTAAAAGACAATTTTAACGAAGCAAAAAAAATCACTCAAAACCTTACCGATTATGATGTGGAGCGATTGCGCACTTTAAAGGAACTAAAACAACAAGAAAAAAAATCTGTCCCGCACAACAACCCCGCTTTTTTAATTGACAAGGAAGTTGATTTGCACATTGAGGAACTGACCGATTCTCATAAGGGAATGAGCAATTACGATATGTTACAATTGCAGTTACGTCATTTTCAAACACATTTAGAAGAAGCAATAAATAACCGCTATCACAAAATAGTTTTTATACACGGCGTTGGCAACGGAAGATTGAAGCAGGAACTTCTTGCAATTTTAGCAGGCTATACCAAAGAAGTGCGTTATTATGACGGAGAATATAAAAAATACGGACTTGGAGCTACTGAGGTGCTTATTTTGTAATTCTATAATTTTGTCTGACCGAGCGTAGTCGAGGGCAATCTAACGGTTCTCGACTACGCTCGAACTGACTATTGCTTTACGGCCTCCGCAAAAACACTAACCCCACAAGGAAAAGGCATTGCTTTAAAAACTTTATTCTCGGCACCCATCCAACCAATAAGGATTTTATTTAGCGTTGGATTAAAACCCGAAAGCTGATCTTTAGCTTCTTTAGAAGGAGAAATTTTATTTTTAAGATTTTGCAGCAAACGAAAAATAGCGGTTGGAAAAAATACCGAAAAATTCCAATACCCTTTGCGTGTTACTTTAAATCCGGCCTTTTGCATTTTTGCAACCAGGTTCGTTCTTGTATACCTTCTATAGTGAAAATTGACCGTGTCCTGCTCGCTCCACAAAAATTTATACGCCGGTACAAAAAGAATTATCCTGCCGCCGGGTTTTAAAATGTTGTACCAGTTTGCCAATGCTTTTTCGTCAAACTCTAAATGTTCCAACGAATCACTCGCAATTAATAAATCAAAACTGTTTGGTGCAAACTCTAAATTATGCGCGTCCATTTGATAAGCTTGCAAGCCGCGGCCTTGGCATTTTACTACTGCCTCTGCGCTAAAGTCGGCGCCCGCCGCATTTTCAAAACCCAATTCTTTTAAATCATTCAGCAAGGGCCCGCCTGCACAGCCAATATCCAAAATTTTAGATTTTTTATCGGTATTTTCTAAGAGCGATAAAACAGCTTTGCGCCTCGCTACAAACCACCAGTTCCACTCTTCTATATCGTGGTATTTTTCTTCGTAAGCCTTGTCCAAAACAATAAAATTAAATTACCATCTCGGGCACATCGCCTTCAATAATCAGTTTACCTGCTGTTGCTTTTTTAATTTCTTCTATACTTACTCCGGGAGCGCGTTCTAACAATTTAAAACCGCCATCCTTCATTATTTCATAAACACCCATTTCGGTAACTACTTTTTTAATGCAACGAATTCCGGTTAAAGGTAAATCGCACGTAGGAAGTAATTTAGATTCGCCGGCCTTATTTACCTGTTGCATAGCCACAATAATATTTTTTGCAGATGCCACTAAATCCATAGCGCCGCCCATGCCTTTTACCATTTTACCCGGTATTTTCCAGTTAGCAATATCGCCGTTTTCACTCACTTCCATAGCGCCAAGTATGGTTAAATCCACCTTTTGCGCTCTAATCATTCCAAAACTCATGGCACTGTCAAAAATACTGGCGCCATTGAGCAAAGTTACTGTTTGCTTACCGGCATTAATCAAATCAGCGTCTTCCTCACCCTCAAAAGGAAAGGGGCCCATACCTAAAATCCCGTTTTCGCTTTGCAGCTCAACGTTAATTCCTTCGGGTATGTAATTGGCTACAAGCGTCGGTATTCCTATACCTAAATTCACAAACATCCCGTCTTTTACCTCACGGGCAATGCGTTTGGCTATTCCGTTTTTATCGAGCATTTTTTACTAATTAATGAATAAGTCGTAAAAATACAAAAAAGCCCTCGTTAAAATTGTAAATATTGTTTTTACCCGTTATATTTGATGTATATTGAATTTTATGAAAAAATTAAACCCCTTTTACAGCGTACTGATTGTACTGGCTGTTTCTCTTCAACTAAATGCTCAAACCCTAACACCTCCAATCAATTCGGGAGATATATTAACCGAGGCTTATAAATTAAGCAGGGAAAAAGATTATAACGGGGCCATTGCCGAATTTTTAAAAATCGACGAAAACGATACCAATTACATGGTGGCCACCATTGACCTGGGTAATGCTTATTTAAATGCCCGCCGCGACGATGAGGCCGTAGCCCTAGCAAATAAATTTTTGACAGAAAAAAACAAATACGAAGAATCTTTTTATATAGTTAAAGGCAGCGCGCTTGAGGATACCGGTAAATTTGAAGATGCCATGAAAGCTTATAACGAAGGGCTTGTTAAATATCCGAAAAGCTTTTTGATTTATTTTAATATCGGGATTTCATACCTCCGCAAAAAAGATTATCCTAACGGAGAAAAATATTTAAAGAAGGCCATTACCATTAACCCCTATCATGCTTCCAGTCATTTTCGCTTAGGATTAGCCGCTTTTCAGCAAGGTAAGCTTGCGCCCGCTATGCTTTCGTTTTTGTTTTTCCTTCAATTAGAAAACACATCGCAAAGAGGCTCTGACCTGGTTATATATATGGAAAAGATTTTAAAAAGAGAGGTTGAACCCGAAGGCCCCATTACCGTAGCAGGAGAAACAGATGATTTCTCGGATATAGAAGCTATTCTTAAATCAAAAGTGGCGCTTAACGGCAAGTACAAATCTAAAATTGATTTGCAGTACGACTTGGTGAAGCAAATGCAATTATTTTTAGAAAAACTTACTTATAACAGTGGCGACAAAGGTTTTTGGATGCAAACCTACGTGCCCTTCTTTACCGCGCTGCAAAAACAAGGTTATTTTGAAGACTGCATGTACTCTTCTTTAAAACCATTGGGCAACGAAACAATTAATAAATGGATTGACAAGCATAAATCATCTCAGGAAAAATATATAACATGGGCGGCAAACACCATGGATAATTCCTTATTTACCTATGATGAAGATATGAATGGGGGCAAACAAAAGGTGCGACATTTTTATTATAGTAATTATAAACCCGAAGCAGCAGGCAATGTTGTTAATGGCAAAGCAAGCGGTTACTGGAAATATTTTCATAAAACAGGCTTCCCTAAATCTGAAGGAAATTTTGATGATAAAGGCGAGCATGATGGTTTATGGAAATATTATTACGACGGCGGCGAATTAAAAGAAGAAGCTACTTTTAAACATGGTAAACTTTTTGGCCCATATACAAAGTACGATCGCAACGGATCAAAATCTTTAGTGGCAAATTATGCCGACGATTTATATGATGGACAGGTTGAGACCTATTATAAAACCAATATTAAAAAGGGTTCTTATCAATTTAAAAAAGGAAAAAAAGAAGGAAAAGAAATTACCTATTACTCTAACGGAGCAAAAAAGTATGAATTAAATTATGTAAATGATATGGGAGAGGGAAGCTTTACGCAATACCACCCTAACGGTAAAGTTTTAGAAACCGCCATCTTTGCAAAAAATAAACGCAGCGGCCCTTATGTACTTTATCATGAAGACGGCACTAAAAAAAGCGAAGGCACTATAAAAGATGATAATAACACGGGGCCTTACAAAGCCTGGCACCAAAACGGAAACTTAAAAGAAGAAGGGCAGTACAATGACAAAGGACTAAGTTCGGGTATATGGAAAAAATACCTGGCTGATGGAAAACTGAATGAGGAAATACTTTATTCTGAAAAAGGAAAAGCCATTTCTAATAAATACTATTCGCACCGGGGGCAAATAGAAAACGAATTGTTTTATAACAAGAGCGAAGAATTATCGCAAGCCAAAAGTTATGACGAAAGTGGGAAAGTAATAAACGACCAAAAAAAGAAAGGCAAAAACTTTCTGGTTACTTTTTACCGGATTAACGGAAATAAAATAAGCGAAGGCCTGTACGCCGAAGATAAACAGGAAGGCGAATGGAAATATTATAATGTTGACGGCTATGCCAGTGAAATTGAAAGTTACAAGGAAGGAAAACTACATGGCAAATACCAATCGTTTCACAACAACGGTAAAGTAAAAGTTGAGTGCGAATACAAAGAAGGATTAATTGAAGGCATCTACAAATCCTATTATATAAACGGCACATTAGAAAGACAAGGTTATTATGTAGGTAATCTGGAACAGGGATATTGGTATTACTATAACGAATGTGGAACTTTATCTAACATCCGCTATTACCTTAACAGCGAACAAACGGGCAAGCAACAAATATTTGCCACCAACGGAAAAAAAATACGCGACGAGTATATCACCGATAATTTTTTCACTAAAATTATTTGCTACGATTCAACAGGTAAAACTACCGCCACCAATTTATTTCCTTTAGGCAGCGGCGAGTATTTATTTTCTTTCACCAATGGCAAACCTTACTTTAAAGGAACTCTAAAAGGCGGGCTTTCAGAAGGAATGTATAGCTGGTATTACAGCAACGGCACGCTTGAAACGCAAGGAACCTATGTAAACGATAAAAGAGAAGGCGTTTTTACATACAATTACGAAACCGGGCAAAAAGAAAGAGAAGAGCGCTATTTTAACGGAGACTTACAGGGCGCTTATACTTCGTACTACGAAAACGGAGCCGTGCACGAAGAGTTTAATTATAAAAACGGCGGTGAAGACGGTATGCAGAAAACATTTTACGAAAATAAAATACTTTATCGTGCAGCTCCTTATATTTTTGGTAAAGCACAGGGGGCTTTAAAATATTATTCGGAAGACGGCCAGCTTATCATTAGTAAATATTACGATAACGATATTATGGTAAGCTACTCGTTTATTAATAAAGCCGGCAAATACGACAGCATTCCTATTAAAAACGAAGGAGGTAAAATTGTTGCTTATTTTGCTAACGGACAAAAATCGGTTGAGTACGAAATGCTGAACGGCTATACAAATGGTAAAAAAACCGAGTATTTTACCAATGGAAACGTTAAAAAAGACGAAAATTATTTTTACGGCCAGGAAAACGGCGTTTTAAAAGCGTACTACGCCAACGGAAATCTTAAAAGCGAAACTACTTATGTAATTGGCGAAAAACACGGGGCTTCAAAAACTTGTTACGACAACGGAAAAACAAAACAGGAAGGCTGGTAGACCAATGGCCATAAATTTGGTATGTGGAAGTACTATGATAATACGGGTAAACTTACCAAGTCGGTAAAATACTACGATAACCTTCCCGTACAATAAATTTATGCTTCGTCACTTTTTAGCATATACTTTTTTTATGTTTTTGTGTTGCCGCATTTCGGCGCAAGACATAAATTTGGGCGAGCTTAGAAAATTATATCCCGAAGAGAACGCCTTAATTTTAAAGCACGCCAAGGTTTACACGGTAAATCTGGAAGATAAAAAATTAGAAGTGAATGCCGAAGCTGATGAAGAAGGGCTGGCTTTAAACGATGTGGGTATAAATTATATCAACTCCCGCAATTTGTATTCCAGTTTTTTTATTAAACATAAAATATTAGAGGCAAAAACACATTGCCGCAGCGAGTCGGGAAAATACAAAACGTACACGGCTAAAGATGTTGTTGAAAAATCAGGCACCGAGGGCTCAGTATTTTTTGATGATAGTAAAACTACAACGGTTACTTATCCTGCAGTTACAGCAGGGTCAATTACAACCCTTAAAAGCACCGAAGAGTATTCGGATGCCAAAATTTTTGGCGTGTTTTATTTCTCGGGATACATTCCTACTTTACAAGCCGAAGTAACCGTTAAAATTCATAAAAGCATACAGCTTAAATATGTTCTTAAAAATTGCGACGAGCTGCATTTAGAGTTTACACAAACCACAAAAGGAAAATATAATTATTATACCTGGAAAGCAAAAGACCTGGCTAAATACCATACCTCCGATATGGCTCCAAACCTCAGGTATTATATTCCGCACATTATTTTTTATATCCCAAGCTATACAGATAAGGGCGATACCACAAAAGTACTTTCATCGCCAAAAGATTTATACGTTTGGTATTCTCAAATGATAAAAGGAGTTAACAGCTCCACTTCAGAAGGATTAAAAAAAATTAGTGATTCGTTAACTATTGGTTGCAAAAGTGAATTTGAAAAAGTAAAAAAAATATTTTACTGGGTACAGGATAACATTAAATACATTGCCTTTGAAGATGGCCTTGGCGGATTGGTGCCGCGCGAGGCTAATGCCATTTACGAAAAACGTTATGGCGATTGCAAAGATATGGCCAGCATCATTAAACAAATGCTTGGCTCTATAAACATCAAAGCATATCTTACCTGGATTGGCACACGGGATATTCCTTATAGATACAGCGAAATTCCTACTCCCGCTGTAGATAACCATATGATTGCAGCATATAAAGACAGCACCGGAAAAATATGGCTGCTGGATGCAACCGGAAAAAATGCAACCATGCAATTGTATACCTCAATGATACAGGGCAAGCAAGCGCTTATTGGTATAGATAGTTCCACGTTTGAATTGTTTGACGTGCCCGTTGTTGCCAAAGAAAAAAATCTGGTCTATGACAGTATATCTGTTGAAATAACGAATGGCGAAGTAAAAGGTACCGGCGAACTGGCGCTTAGCGGTTATCCTAAAATACACCTGGATTATCTCCATTCAAATCTTACCACCGAAGAATTTAAGCAAGAAATAAAAGAAACACTCAATAAAGGAAACAATACTTTTTTACTGGATTCGTACGAAATTTTGCAATCAGGCCAGCGCGAAAAACCTACCCAGATAAAATATACCTGCAAGATAAATAATTTTGTAAAATCGTATAACGACGAAACGTATTTTAATTTTCATCTCGATAAACAAGAACTTAAATACTTAATAAACGATTCGCGCGGCAATGTACCTATAGAAATGCATCACACCATTCATGAAATTACTTGCGTTGAACTTAAATTGCCCGAGGGATTTGATGTAACTTTTGTTCCCGATAACACCTCTTACTCTAATAAAGATTTTGGTTTTAGCATTGAATATTTTAAAAGTGCCAAAACATTATCTATGAAAAAATATTTTTACTGCAATAAATTAATGATAGACCCCAATGATTTTGGCGAGTGGACCCGAATGCTGAAATTTTTAAATAAATCGTATAACGAATCTATAATCCTAAAACATAAATAAATGAATTGTAACAAATATTTTGCATGCGCGGTGTTTGCCTTACTGCTTGTTTTTAACCTTAAAGCACAAGACCCTTTTTACAGAACCTATGATTGGGAAACAAGCCCTAAGGTTTCCGCTGCCGAAGCGCTCGATCAATCTGAAGGGCAAATCGTTTTAAAAGATTTTCGCGTTGCCGAGTATGCTTACGAAAAATCGGGCGATTTAATTACGTACGTTACCAAGCACCGTAAAGTTAAAGTGTTTACCGATAAAGGCATCGAGGCCAATAATAAAGTTTACATTCCCTCATCGGGGGTAATTGAGTTTATGCAAATTAAAGCGCGTTCGATTTCTCCTTCGGGTAAAATAAGCATCATAGAAAAAAGCTCGATAAAAGATGTGGATGATGTTGAAAGTAAAGGCTCCTTTAAAGTGTTTGCCATTGAGGGAATTGAAAAAAACAGCGAAATAGAATATCTATACACGTACAAAAAAAGCGGGAGTTATTTTGGCACCGAATATTCGCAAAGCGCGCTTCCAAAACTTAATTTTAGTTATAAAATTATCTCGCCATCAAATTTAATTTTTGAAGCCAAGCTTTATAACTCAAAAACTGAAATAAAAAAAGATACTTTACCCGGCAACCGAAATATTGTTAGTATTGATATCCCAAAGCTTGACGCGCTTAAAGAAGAAAAATATTCTTTTTATAATGCCAACCTTGTACGCATTGAATACAAACTTGCGTATAACTCCGTAAAAGGAAAAGCACGCTTGTTAACATGGGATAACGCTGCCGACAGGTATTACCACATTATTTGCGATTTTGATAAAAAAGATATTTCTGCCACGGCCTCCTTTCTTAAAAAATTAAAACTTACGGGAACCGAAGATGTAGATAAAATACGCCAGCTCGAAAATCATTTAAAAATGAAATTTGATGTGCGCACAGGCTCTTCTGAAGAACAGGAAAATATAGATAAAATAATTTCTACTAAAATAGCCAACCATACAGGTATCACAAGATTATACATGTGTTGTTTTTTACAATTGGGCATTAAAGCAGATCTTATATTGAGCTGCGACCGCACCGACCGTACTTTTGATGCCGAGTTTGATACCTGGGATTATCTTTCTAATTATCTTATTTACCTGCCCGGTTTAAACACCTACATGTCGCCCAACAATATTTATAGTCGCGTTGGGTTTATTCCACCCGAGTACACCGGACAAAAAAGTATGTTTATTAAAGAAGTTGATTTGGGTGCCGGAGAAGCCAAATCGGCTATTGCAAAAATTAAAACCATTGGTTATCCCGAGTACACTGCCAATATGAGTAATATGGATGCCAACGTAAAGTTTAAAGACGATTGGTCGGAAACCATTGTAACCCTTACACAATTGTCAACCGGTTACGGCTCGTATTATACGCAACCCATTATTATGCTTTTAAGTGATTTACAGAAAAAAGAATTTCAGGAAAAAACTTTAAAAATAATTGGCGACGACGCCACCATGGATAAAGTTACCATGAGTGGTGTTGCCGAAGACGAGATTCTTGTTAAGCCTTTTGTACTTGGTTGCACTTTAAAATCTCCTTCGCTATTAGAGAAAGCCGGCAATAAATATTTATTTAAAGTGGGGATGCTCATTGGCCCGCAAGCCGAAATGTACCAGGAAGGGCCGCGCAAAACGCCTGCCGAAATTACTTTTACGCATGGCTATAGCCGCAAAATTACTGTTACTGTTCCTGACGGATATAAAGTTTTGAGTATTGAAAAACTTAAAATAAATCAAAATGTTACGCAGGACGATAAAGTGCTGGCCGAATTTATTTCTGAATATAAGTTAACCGGCAATACACTCGAAATTAATGTTGTTGAAAACTACCGCGCTCTATATTATCCTATTGAGAAATTTGAAGATTACCGCAAAGTAATTAATGCCGCTGCCGATTTTAATAAAATTCAATTAGTGTTTGAGAAAAACTAGAGCCATGAAATTAGTTTACAGCCTTATTTTTTGTGCGCTGACCTTATTTTCGGTAGCGCAAAACGACGAAACCACCAAAGCAAAAAAGTTTTTTAACAGCGGGGTTGTGTATTATGAAAACGGAGATTTTACAAACGCCATTAAGGATTTTAGCAAAGCGCTGGAGGTTCGTACAAAAATAAGCGATTCGTATTTGCTTTGTAATATTTACTTAAACCGGGCGCTTTGCCGCATGTATTTAGGAAGTGCAGATGCGGTGGCTGATGCCAGTGAGGCGGTTGCGCTGAAACCCGAATACGCTCGCTCGTATTACGTAAGGGCCCTTGTGTATGCGCGGATAATACATAACTACGATAAAGCCATTGCCGATTTGGATAACGCGCTATCTCTTAAGCCCGATGAGATGGATTTTCTTTTTTTGAAAGCCAGCTGCTATCGCGAAAAAAAACAACCTAAAGAAGCAATTAAAATACTGAATACGCTTTTAGAATCCGACTCAAAAAATAAACCTGCCCTTAAAGAGAGAGGCTCTTTGTATCTTGAATTGCATGAATACGAAACAGCCATAGCCGAGTTTAAAAAAATTTTGGAGTACGAACCAAATGATTTTGGAAGCCTTTGTAACCTTGCCTCTTGTTTATGCGAGTTAAAAAAATTTGACGAAGCCCTTACTTACTATTTAAAAGCAGTGCAGGCCGACAGCACAGAAGCGTATGTAGTTTACAACAACATCGGCTACTTTATTAATTTAGAGCAAAAAGATTATAAGAAAGCCATTGAGTATTTTGATAAGGCCATAAAAAGTAATCCTAAATTTGGTTACTCGTACAGCAACAAAGGCTACGCGCATTATATGATTGGCGATTTAAAAACTGCCATGCGCGAGATTAATAAATCTTTAGAGCTTGCTCCTAAAAATTCATACGCGTTTAAAAATCGCGCACTGGTTTTTATTGCCGAAAATAAAATAAGTTCGGCCTGCCTGGATTTGCAAAAAGCACTTGATTTGGGCTACGCCACGCAATACGACGACGAGGTGGATAAGCTAAAAGAGAAACACTGCGGTAAGTAAATTTACTACCTGTATTTCACTTCCAGGTTATGAATTTCAATTAAAGGTTTCAAAAATTCCTCTAAATCGTAAACGCATAATTGAGAAGCCGCATCGCAAAGCGCTTTTGCGGGCTCGGGATGTGTTTCAATAAAAACTCCGTCAACACCACTGGCAACTCCTGCTCTTGAAAGCACCGGTAAAAACTCGCGGGCACCGCCTTTTACATCCGAACTTGGAATACCGTATTTACGAACGCAATGCGTAACATCAAACACAACCGGGTAACCGATATTGTTTAAATGATAAAAACTGCGTGGGTCAACAATTAAATCGTTGTAACCAAAAGTATAGCCGCGCTCTGTTAAAATAATATTATCGTTTCCGCTCTCAATACATTTTTGCACCGGGTGCTTCATATTATCTGGAGCCAAAAATTGTCCGTGTTTAATATTTACAACCTTGCCCGTTTTAGCTGCGGCAACTAATAAAGTTGACTGCATACACAAGTACGCCGGAATTTGCAATACATCGCAAACTTCTCCCGCTGCCGCGGCCTGATCGGGATAATGAATATCTGTAAGAATTGGAAAACCAAATTGTTCTTTTACTTTCGCTAACAACGCAACACCTTTGGCAAGGCCCGGGCCATCGTAATATTTTAAACTGCTTCGGTTATCTTTTTGAAAAGACGATTTGTAAATGATTTTTATTTTCATGCGCTCAGAAACTTCTTTCAGTTTCTCGGCCGTTTTCATCATAATACTTTCGTCTTCAATTACACAAGGACCCGAGATTAAAAACAAATCTTTGCTTCCACACTCTATATTGCCAACTTTAACTATTTTTTTGCTCATACTGCAAATTTACGCTTTTATTTGTCATCCGCCATTTTGCGTCTCCACCGCGGCGGAGGCGCAAAGACGAGAAGAATTTTTTGTTAAGGGTTATTTACCAAACTTACTCTTAAGAGCGGCTAAAGCTGAATTCATGTCGTTTGCATCGTAAGAAAACTCTTCTTTACGGGTTTGCGCCAGCTTTTCGGCCGACTTATTGTCGTTACCTTTCATTGACAAAGAAATACGGTTACGCTTTAAATCTACCTCCATTACACTAACAGTTACCTGCTGGCCAACCTTTACAATTTTATTAGGATCGTCTACAAAACTATCGGCTAAGTGCGAGATGTGTACCAATCCGTCCTGATGCACCCCCACATCCACAAAAGCGCCAAAATTTGTTACGTTGGTTACAATACCGGGCAATTTCATTCCTTCTCGCAAATCTTCGGGCCTTTCAATTCCTTCGGCAAAAGAAAATATCTCAAATGATTTACGGGGGTCACGCCCGGGTTTTTCCAATTCGTTAACAATATCTTTTAAAGTAGGTAAACCAATTTTATCGGTAACGTAACTTGCAATTTTAATTTGTTTGCGTAATTCTTTATTGCTTAACAAATCACTAACCGAACTGTTTAAATCTTTTGCCATTTGCTCAACCACCACATAACTCTCGGGGTGAACCGCGCTTTTATCCAATGGGTTTTCTCCTTTGCTGATGCGTAAAAATCCGGCGCATTGCTCAAAAGTTTTTTCGCCCATACCCGAAATTTCTTTCAGCTCCTTGCGGTTCTTAAACGCACCCGTTTTATTTCTGTAATCAATAATGTTTTGTGCAAGCCTGCTGTTTAAACCCGAAACGTAAGTCAGTAATTCTTTACTCGCGGTATTCAGCTCCACTCCTACTCCGTTCACACAACTTCCTACAACTTCGTCGAGTTTATTTTTTAATTTTTCCTGGTTTACATCGTGCTGATATTGACCAACGCCAATTGACTTAGGATCTAATTTCACCAATTCCGCCAATGGGTCGGCCAATCTTCTGCCAATAGAAACTGCGCCGCGCACCGTAATATCTTTATCCGGAAATTCTTCGCGCGCAACTTCGGAGGCCGAGTAAATAGAAGCGCCGCTTTCGTTTACCATAATTACCGGAATTTCTTTTGGTAAAACATCAATACTCCTTATAAAAGTTTCTGTTTCTCTTCCTGCTGTTCCGTTGCCAATGGCAATCGCCTCAATATTAAATCTGGCACAAAAAGCCAATACAATATTTTCGGCTTCCGTTTTTTTCATTTGCGGATAGATAACCGTATCATCCAATAATTTTCCTTGCTTATCAAGCGCCACCGTTTTGCAACCGGTGCGAATGCCCGGGTCTATTGCCAAAATTGCTTTTTGTCCTAAGGGAGAAGCAAGCAAAAGCTCTCTTATATTTTGTGCAAAAACTTCAATTGCTTTTTCATCAGCCAATTCTTTTGTAGTTGCGCGCATCTCGGCTTCAATGGAGGGTTGCAGCAAACGGCCATACCCATCTTCGGCCGCCAATTTAATTTGATCTCCGCAAGCATTTTTAGATTTTACAAATAAGCGGTTTAAAATATCCAGCGCATCATCGACAGGTGGTTTAATATCTAAAAATAAAAAATCTTCTTTCTCGCCACGGCGCATAGCCAATAAACGGTGCGAGGGACAATTCATCAAAGGTTCTTCCCACTCAAAATAATCTTCAAACTTGGCGCCGGCTTCTTCTTTGCCGCGCACTACCCTGCTTTTAATACTTGCTTTTTGTTTAAATAAAGTGCGCACCTGTTCGCGTGCCACGGCGTCTTCGCTGATAATCTCCGCGATGATATCGCGGGCTCCGTGCAAAGCATCTTCAATAGAAGTAACTTCCTTTTCTAAAGAAATAAATTTTTCTGCTTCCGCATCGGGCGAGCCATGTTGTAATAAAATAAATTGCGCCAATGGCTCCAGGCCTTTTTCGCGTGCAATGGTTGCCTTGGTGCGGCGCTTGGGCTTATAGGGTAAATATAAATCTTCGAGTTTGCTTATGGTTTCGGCTTCTTCAATTTTCTCTCTCAATTCCTCAGTTAATTTCCCTTGGCCTTCAATCGATTTTAAAATGGCTTCGCGGCGTTTTTCTAATTCGCGCAAGCGCTCGGCTTCATCGCGTATTTGTCCGATAGCAACCTCATCCAAACTATCGGTGACTTCCTTACGGTAACGCGCAATAAAAGGAATCGTTCCGCCTTCATCCAGCAAACGCAGGGTAGCAACCACTTGTTTGGTATCAATCTTTAGATTGTCAGAAATTTTAAAGCAAATTTGTGTATCGGTCATACTATTATTTTAGGCAAAAATAAGCTTGTATACTTTACTAAACGGCCTTATTTTTTAACCAAAGAGTAACAAAATTGCAATATCTGCGTTTATTAAAGAAAAACTATACCTTTATCCCTAAACTTAAATCGCCCTTTTATGGAGGTTCTTTTGTTGCTAGTTTTAATTGCTTTGGTCGCTATTTTTCACAGTAATAGCAATTCCACAATAAATAAAGTGCACGAAAAAGTCAAAGAGCTTGAAAAGCTCATTAAAAATTTACAAACTTCCGAAATTGTAATTCCTAAACACGAAGAGAAAGAGGTTAAAAAGCAAATTACCGAACAAAATGCGCCGCAAATAAAACCCGTTGTTTTACCCAATATAATTCCACCTCTAGTTAAAGAAATTAAAAAAGAAGAGGTGCCGGCTGAGGATAAAATTACGGGAGAAACAGTAAAACATGTTGCGCCCGGGAAAGAAAAAGTAATGGCCTTTGAAAAAGAAAAAACACAGCCAAAAATAATTGCACCCCCGCAACCTTCCTGGTCAGAGAAATTTAAAGCCAATAATCCGGACCTCGAAAAATTTATTGGCGAAAACCTTATAAGCAAAATAGGTGTGGCTATCCTTGTTTTAGGAATAGGCTTTTTTGTAAAATACGCTATTGACAAAGATTGGATAAACGAAATTGCCCGAACCGGCATTGGCATTTTATGCGGCGTAATTGTGATGGGCTTTGCCCATAAACTCCGCAAAAATTTTAAAGCATTCAGTTCTGTTCTGGTGTCAGGCGCCATTGCTATTTTTTATTTTACAATAGCCATAGCCTTCCATGAATACCATCTTTTTAGTCAAACCGTGGCTTTTGCAATTATGCTTGTTATTACTGCTTTCAGTGTATTTATTTCTGTTTCCTATAACAGGATGGAGCTAGCAGCGCTTTCGCTTGTAGGCGGCTTTGCAACACCTTTTATGGTTAGTACCGGCGAAGGAAATTACATCGTACTGTTTACCTATATCATGATTTTAAATATCGGCATGCTGGTATTAGCCTACCTTAAAAAATGGAATCTCATTAATATCCTTTCCTATGTTTTTACCATTCTGCTGTTCGGCATCTGGCTTGGCACAAAAGTGATAGGGGTTACTAATGCGCCCTATAAGGGAGCGCTTCTTTTTGGATCGGGTTTCTACCTCACATTTATTTTAATGAACATCGTAAACAATGTTAAAGCGCGCAGAAGTTTTTCGGGAATAGAGTTAAGTATTTTACTGAGCAATACGTTTTTGTTTTATGGAGCGGATATGGCCATTTTTCAATATTACCATAACGAATTGAAAGGCGCTTTCACAATTTCATTAGCCTTATTTAATTTTGTTTGTTCCTGGTTTCTGTTCAGAAACTTTAAGGCCGATAAAAAATTAGTTTATCTTTTAATTGGCCTTACGCTTACGTTTGTAACACTTGCTGCACCCGTGCAGCTAAAAGGTAATTACATAACTTTATTTTGGGCAGTAGAAGCCGTGTTGCTTTTATGGCTATCTCAACGCTCTAAAATTGTTCAATTTCGTTTTGCGGCGGTTATTGTGCATATTTTAATGCTTGGTAGTTTACTTATTGATTGGGCTCAGGTGTATTCGGGTGCTGGCGAAATAACACTTCCAATTTTATTAAACAAAGGCTTTATTACAGGCATTGTTTCAACGCTTGCTATGCTTGGCACGCTCTTTATATTAAAAAACGAAAAAGAGAATACAAGTTACCTCGGTATTCAGTTTAACCCTAAAATATATTCTGGTTTTATAAAGGTAACCGCAATTATAGTTTTTTATTTAACCGGTTTTTTAGAATTATTTTATCAGGCCAATGTAGAAATTATTAGCATGGCTTCTATCGGATCGCTGTTGGCGGCCTATCATCTTGCATACTGCACTGTGCTTATTTATTTTCTGATGAAGCACAAAAAAACAACAGGCGCATTTGTAATGTCTCTGGCAAATGTTATACTTTTTGCATTTGTATTTTCGCAGCTTCCTTTCACCGAATTAAAAGAGCGACTTACATTAGAGCATGGTTGCAGGCTTGCCTTTGCATTTCATTATATTTCGTTGGCCTGCGTTATTTATATGCATCTCGTCCTCCATAAAATTTCGAATAGCGAAAAACCTTTTTTACCTCCGGCAAGGCGCGCTTTTGTTTGGCTCTCGTGTATTTTTATTTTGTATCTGGCCAGCAGTGAGTTAATGCTACATGGCTTAACCTACTTCACATCAGGGATTCCGTCGGGCGATAGCTATTTGGTACTTGTGGCATACGAGAAAATAATAATGGAAATTAATAAAATCGGCTTTCCTATTTTGTGGGGTTTACTTGCATTTGCATTCCTGGCGTTTGGAATAAAAAAACAATCTAAAGATTTCAGGGTAGCTTCTTTACTGTTGTTAGCCATTACTATTTTAAAATTATTTGTTTACGACATTCAAAATGTTTCGGAGGGAGGAAAAATAGTCGCCTTTATCATTCTCGGTGTTGTGCTACTCATTATGTCGTTTATGTACCAAAAAATTAAAGCGCTTATTTTAACAGATGAAAGTCATAAAAAATCAGAAACGCAAACCGATGAAATTAATTAAAACGATTTTCTTTTTCGGTTTTGTAAGCATTGGCTGTGCCCAGAATTTTTCTGCGGGAGCGCCGCTTGATAAAATAAAAGCAAACGGTCTGCATCAAATGGCGCTAACGCCCGAAATACGTTCCTATGCTAAATCCAATCTCAGCGACATGCGTATTCTTGATAGCAACAAAAAAGAAGTTCCATACGTTATACTAAGCGAGCCCGTAACACGCTCCTTAAGCGATTTTATTGAATACCGCATCATAAAAAAAGAAATTCTTGCGAGCAAAAATACCACACTCATAATTGAAAACGCCGACAAAGCCGTTATGTGCAACATTTCACTAAACATAAGCAATGCCGATATTTATAAACTGTGTAATGTAAGCGGAAGCGATGACATGAAGCAGTGGTATGTTATTACCGACGATACCGAATTATCTTCCTTATATGATAATTCACGCACAAGCGTTTATAAAAGTATTTATTTCCCGCCGGTTGCCTATCGCTATTACAAACTTTGCGTTAACGATAAAAAATCCGACCCTATAAATATTACGAAGGCCGGTTATTTTAAAGGCTCGGTGATGGGTGGAAAAATGTTGGACGTTAAGCCAAAAAATATGGTTATGGAAAATAACACGGCTCAGAAAAACACGCAGATAAAAATTTTTTTTGATAAAGCACAAGCCATAAACCGCCTTGATTTCAAAATTACGGAGCCCACTTTTTATAAAAGGCAGGCGCGCATTTTGGCAAAACGCCAGCGCACGGTAAAAAAGAAAACTATCGATTATTACCAGACCCTGGCAAATTTTGAATTATCATCTGATTTACCTGCTTGGTGTGATGTTAATGATTTAAATGAAAAAGAATTTATTATTGAAATAGATAATTTAGACAGCCCGCCGCTCGTTATCTCGCAGGTAAGCTTCAAACAATTATCCGCCTGTTTGGTAGCCGATTTAAAAACAAACGGAAAATATACCTTAATGATTGGCAACGAAAAACTTGAGGCTCCGCAATATGATTTAAATTACTTTACTGATAAAATTCCACAACAATTACCTGTGGTTAGTTTAGGATCGTTAGAAATATTTGTAAAAACGCCGGCAGTCATTGCACCTTCCGGCGCATCGTTCTGGCAACAAAAATGGTTTATGTGGCTTTGCCTGGGCGTTGGTGCACTGGTTCTCTTCTATTTTTCTTCAACCCTCTTAAAAGAAATGCAAAGCAAAAAATAAGTTCCTTTTTAAATCACTGTTGTCCGATAAAAGATTTTAAAAGAAGCCAAGCATAATGCTTAGGCTTCTTTTGTTTTGTAGTTTTGGTTCGCTAAAACTAACCTACAATGAATAAAAGTAATTATTTTTTTGGACACTCCGTTTTCGGACA
>JBBQRR010000023.1:0-60404 GCA_038214655.1 Bacteroidia bacterium
TGTTAAACATTCTTGATAATTTTTCTGAGTAAAAAACTCATACGTCTGCGCATAATAATTTTCTATCTCGCTTTTTTTAGCGTTAGCTCCGTCAACCGACTTTGGATCATTAATTATAAGTGCATACGGACTATTAGGATAAGTTTTTAAAATATAATCTTTAGCGTGCTGTGCCTTGGTATCATTTTTTTGCGATAGGTAAATAAGATACATCTGGTAATACGAAGGCGCTTCGTAAACATTTTTAGGGAAGCGGCTATTCATTGTTTCAAAAGTTTCGGCCGATTTACGGGTATTATTTAATTGCTCGCGGTAAATACTGCCCAATGCGTAAAAGGCTTCTAATATTTTTTTATCAGAGGTGTCTCTATCCGATTTGCTGAAAGGTAAATCCTTTAAATAATATTCTACCTGATGCGAGTCGTTTGATTTCATGGCAATGGTATCCTTACCGCCACCACTATGCTTAGTGGTATCTTTTTTATCGGGATTATCTGTTCCGCTATCAAAAGTCTGCGCTTTATTTGCCCGTCGCCAGTTATCTTCATTTTTTCTGTTGGGCCCCCACCGCTTAATGTAATCATTAATGCCCTGTGCCTTTAAAAGCGGATTGTAAAAATACCATTGTCCGGCGCCGGTGGCAGCATTTTGCGGTGTAAACACATTCGTTGGTCCTGTAGGTGTGCCGCCCGTTGCCGTTTGCTGTTTAGCTTCTAAAGCCTTTTTTTCGTCGGCAATCTTCTTAGCAATAATGTTTCTAATAAATTTATTACGTTGTGCAGAATCCATGTCGGCTACTCTTCTCAAACTATCTTCACCTTTTATAATTCTGATTTGAGTTACCAGTGCATTCAGACTTTTTTTCTTGGCAGTTATCTCTGCGTAATTCGGAAAATCTTCTTTAATAATAGCCACCGTACTGTCGTAATATCCTTCAGCAGGAGTGTAATTTTCCCGCTCAAAATTTATATCCGCCAATTTCAAAAATGATTTTGCTTTTTGCGGTTGGTTAGATACACTGCTTCTAACAGATTGTGTATAATAATCTACGGCTTTATCGGTATTATTTTCTTTTTCTTCTATTTGCCCAAGCGTATAATAAATTACATCTTTTAAATCCTCATTCTTAATATCCTTTGTCATTTTAAGCAATTCTTTTTTTGCTTTGGCAATACTGGCGGGGTCTTTATGTAAAAGCGATTCTTTCATTTTAGCATAAAACACCATATCGTAAATGGGTTTATTTTTTACCGCCAACTGATAATGAATTTTTGCTTTTTGTGCGTCCTCTTTCAGTTCAAATAATTGCCCTAAAATAAAATGGTAACGCGCGCGGTAACTATGGTCTTTAGTGTATTTAAGCGCTTCTTTCAATTTTTTTATAACATCGTCGTACGCATTTTGTTTCATGTAAAACTCGGCATACAAAACTTCAAACTGTCCTTTGTATTCTTTTGGAAATTTTTTATCGTTTTCGCACAAATTCAAATAGTTTTTGGCCTGCGTTAACGCATTTAATTCAAGATACGATTTTGCCAGCCATAACCAGGCTTCGTATTTTTGTTTGCTCTTGTAAACGGCCTGTACATAGTCAAAAGCCTCTATGCCCGAAAAAAATTCGCGCTTGTAAAAATGCGATTTGCCAATGGTATTCCAGCAATCATCAATCCATTTACCCATGTTGGGTATTTCTGCTTTGCTGTGCTTATCTTTTATGGCGTGCTTTTGAATGCAGGTAGACGCTTTCTTAATAGCGCGGTCCATTTCCGGAAAAGTAGCCTTAGCGCTTTCTTTTGTGGGATAAACAAAAATGGGCAAAATTTTAGTGTAATCGTCTTTATAATTCAGCACTATTTTAGCAACCCCGTCTTTAACGCTTTCTTTAGCATAAAAATATCCGTTAAAATGGGCAGTAAGGTTGTGGTATTGACGATTAATAAACGCCGTTTTGTATTGCGTACACGAAAAAAGAAAAAGCAGGCACAGGCCCGAAAAAACAATACGATATTTTGCCTTAGTCAACATTATTTATCTCTCAAACACCTATAAACGTAAAAACCGCTAATTTAGTATTTTTTTAGCGAAGAAAAGTATATACTAAACTACCTGATATTCAGTAAAACAAGGGCAAAATTGTATATTTGCACTTTAATTTTTTACTATGAGCAAAATTAAGTTTGGAACCGACGGTTGGAGGGCAATAATAGCCAAAGACTTTACCGATGAAAATGTAGCACGGGTAACCGAAGCAACCGCTGTTTGGTTGAATAAGAATTTTAAAAACCCAAGTGTTGTGGTTGGCCACGATTGCCGCTTTGCCGGCGAACTTTTTGCAGAGACAGTTGCAAAGGTTTTAACTGCAAATAATATTAAAGTGTTTCTTGCCAAAGATTTTGTTTCTACTCCGATGGTGTCATTGGGCGCGGTTAATTTAAAAGCCAGTTTGGGCATTATTATTACGGCCAGCCACAATCCACCCTCGTATAACGGTTTTAAATTAAAAGCACATTACGGCGGGCCGCTTACACCCGAGAAAGTACAGGAAATAGAAGATATCATACCTGAAAAAAGTGCTTTGGATACGGAGAAAATTTCTTTGAAAGAGGCAGGAGAAAAAGGTTTGCTTGTGTACGAAAATCTGGAAGAAATGTACATTAAACATGTAGAGAAAAACTTTGATATAGCTGCCATTAGAAACAGTGGCTTTGTGTGGGCGTACGATAGCATGTATGGTGCCGGACAAAGGGTAATGACGCGTTTGTTTCCGGATATTATTCATTTGCATAACGATCAAAATCCGGGTTTTCACGGACAAGCGCCTGAGCCCATTCATAAAAATCTCATTGAGTTTTCTAATTTAATTAAAGCAAACGGAAAAATTGATTGCGGACTTTGCACCGATGGCGATGCCGATAGAATTGGTTTGTACGACAGTAAAGGAAATTTTGTGGATTCGCACCATATTATTTTATTGTTGATACATTACCTGGCAAAATATAAAGGGCAAAAAGGTAAAGTGTGTACCGCGTTTTCTACCACGGTAAAAATTGTAAACATGTGTAAGCATTATGGTTTTGATTTGGAAGTAGTGAAGATTGGCTTTAAATATATTTGTGGCATCATGGTTAAGGAAGATGTGTTGCTGGGAGGCGAAGAGAGTGGGGGCATTGCAATTAAAGGGCATATACCTGAGCGCGACGGAATCTGGATGGGGCTTGTTATGTGGGAATTTATGGCAAAAACCAAAAAATCGTTACACGAATTAATTCAAGAAGTGTACGATATTACCGGTACTTTTTGGTTTGAGCGCAATGATATGCACGTTGAAGAAAAACTGAAACAGCAAATTATTGAAAATTGCAATAAGGGCAAGTATAAAGAATTCGGGAAATACAAAGTGGAGCATGTGGAAGATCTTGACGGACACAAATTCTTTTTTGACGATAACCGCTGGATGATGATACGCGCCAGTGGAACCGAACCTGTTTTGCGTTTATATGCCGAGGCAGCTAACCAAAAAGAAGTATTAGATATTTTAGAAGAGAGTAAAAAGGTATTGTTTAATTAAAATAGTGTCAGACCGAGCGTAGTCGAGGGCCTTGTATACGGTTCTCGACTACGCTCGAACTGACAGAAAAAGATGTCCGTAAAACTAACTTTTCTCGGAACAGGAACCTCTCAGGGCGTGCCGCTGATAGCTTGTCCGTGCGAGGTATGTAAAAGTACCGATGAAAAAGACAAACGTCTTCGCTCTTCGGTTTTAATTGAGCACAACAATTCAACTTTTGTAATTGATACCGGGCCCGATTTTAGGCAGCAGATGTTACGCGCTGATGTGAACAATGTAGATGCAGTTATTTTTACGCACGAGCACCACGACCATATTGTCGGCTTGGATGATGTACGCGCTTATAACTTTATTCATAAAAAAGCGATGGACATTTATGCAACCACGCGTGTGCAGGAAGCGATACACCGAATGTTTCCTTATATTTTTTCAGACAACAAGTATCCCGGCATTCCTAAATTAGAGTTGCATACTTTTTTTGACGAACCTTTTAAAATAAATAAAAGCACTTTTATTCCCATTAACGTAATGCATTACAAAATGCCCGTTAAAGCTTTTCGTATTGAAAATATTACTTACATAACGGATGCCAATTTTATTGCAGAAGAAGAAAAGGAAAAAATTAAAGGCTCAGAAATTATTATTGTAAATGCTTTACGCAAAGAAGAACATATTTCGCATTTTACTTTTGACCAGGCTCTTGCTTTGATGGAAGAATTAAAACCAAAGAAGGCATACTTCACTCACATCTCTCATCAATTAGGCAAATACGCCGACATTAAAAGGCAATTACCCGATTGGATTGAGCCGGCTTACGACGGGTTGGTTATTGAGGCTTAACGGTTTTTTAAATTTTCTTTCTCAATTCTTAACTGATTATCGTTTGGAAAACGGGCTTCTGCAATTTTCATCAAATTTAAAGCTGCGGTATACTGTTTTTGTCGCGCCAGTATTTTTATCATCAGCAAATAAGATCTGTATTGTTGCGGGTTTTGAGAAATCGCCTTTATATAATTTTTTAAAGATTCCCGTGGTTTGCCAAGCGCATCGTAACAATCTGCCATATTCTCATACGCTTGCGGATATACAGGGTTTGAATTTATAGCACGCGCAAACAAAGCTAAGGCCTCAGCAGGTTTGTGCAGATAAAAAAAAGTAATTGCCCCCGTATTATTAAATGCGGTGTAAACAGTAGAATCATTGGTAAAAGCAAGTTTGTAATGATGCAGACATTTATCAACCAAAACTTGTTCCGGATTATTTTTCGAAAAAGAAAGCATCGCAAAATATTTATTTGCCAATAAATTATTTGCACCGGCCGATTTTTCTAAAGAAGGTACATCATGCTCAAACAAGGTAATTTCATCTTTCCATACTCGGTTTCGGTTCCATGTATAAAATAAAAAGATAATACAAAAAACAGAAAGCCATAGCACCGGCCTTGCAACAAATAGTTTGTTATTTATTTCTATTGGAACAGTTTTATAAAGTGAGAAAAGTACCGATACTATAAATATAACAAAGCCCATAGATGCCATAAAACAAAAACGCTCGGCTACTATTCCCACCATTGGCGTTAGTAAATTTACCATGGGTCCAATCGTAATTAAAAAAAAGAGTAGTCCAAAAAAAGCCAATCTGTTTTTTGTTTTGTAACAGTAAACACCGGTCACTAATAAAAAAAGTACGGCTAAAATAATTTCCGGGTCAAATACGCTTGAAGTTAGTGGTAACATTGCCGTACCATAATAAAAATGCAAGGGATACGGAATAAAAAAGAGCTTTATATAAACACCCAGGGTTTTTAAAGCGAAAAGTATTTTTGTAAAAAAAGAAACATCCTCCGTAAAAAGCGGGTTTTCGAAATGATAAAACAGGCGCACTTCATTTTCGGTGAGAATTAATCTACGTATCCCGTTATGCAAAATAAAAAGAGCTAAGAGCCCAATAAAAACGTAAAACACTTGCTTCTTTTCAATCTTTAAAAAGAAAAGTAAGGTAATTGGAATAAGCACTATAAACAGTACGCTGTTCAGCTTTGTGTAATAGGCCAGCAAAATAAAAATTGCGCTAAAGAAAAGATATTTCGTTTTTTTTGATTCAAAAAATAAAAGGATGTGATACGTAGTTAATAATCCAAACAAAAAAGTAAGCAGTTCATCGGCACATTTTATATTATTTACAACTTCGTTGTGTACAGGATGGGCCAAAAATAAAACAGCACATATCAAAGCAAAAGGCTCCTTGTACGGATATTGCTTTAGGCAAAGTTTTAATACGCTGAAAAGATAAAATATGCAAAGCGTGTATAAAAAAATACTTATAAAATGATTTATGTGAGGCGCCCGGCCAAAAACAGCGTACTCAATAGCAAACAAAGTTAGTACAACGGGCCTGTAATCATAGGCCATGCCCGATTCATGTCCGTACCTCACCTGCCATATTTTTGGTATTCCCTTAAGCCCTTGAGCAACCAGCCGGTTATTGGGAACGTACTTTTGACTCTTAACCGGGTAATTTGTAACCGTTACGTACGAATCGTCGATTGCAAAATCGTTTTTAATTGAATTTCCATAAAACAAGAGGCCTAGCGCCAAAAAAAAGAGGAATGTTTTTTTAGTATCGGAAAATAAATTTTTCATATAAAACCGCAAACATGGCTAATTTACTATTTATTGCCGGCATTCCTAAATACCCAATAACCTTGGAATGTAAATTTGATAAGGTTCGTTGATGCTCGCTACACTTTATTTACTATCCAACCCAACCTTTTTACCCATTAAGCATCTATAAGGTATAAGCCAGGATTCTTTATAAAAAACAGAAGGAATTGTCTTTACCGATTTAGTTTTTGTCCTTATGAAAAACAATTGGTGATTTTAAAAAAAGTGTTATCTTTATGTAATTCACGTTAAATATAAAAAAATTCACTCTCAAACTATTTTGAGAGTAACAAATTGAATGAAAAAAGAGGGCGCACAGGACATGAATTACAGGAAGAGCGCTACATTTAGTATTCTTATTTTACTGATTCTTGGAAGTCAGATCGCTTTTTCACAAACTACAACGCAAGCATTTAATTGTACCGGTTCGCCTCAGTCATTTACTGTCCCTGGTTGTGTTACCTCCATAACCGTTGAGGCTTGGGGTGCAGGCGGCGGCGGCGGCGGCATTGATACTTATACCGGTAGTCCGGGTGGCGGTGGCGCTTATGCTTCAAGTACATTTACTGTAACTCCCGGCCAAGTACTAACTATTATTGTTGGTTGCGGTGGTTCACAAGGTGGAGCGTGTCAAGGAAATGGTCCTGGTGGTCCGGGCGGATATGGATATGGAATAGGTGGATCCGGAGGAAACTCGGGACCAAGCGGTTGCTCAGGCCCGGGCGGTGGCGGTGGTGGCGGTTCTGCAATTTTGAATGGAGTTACGCCATTAGTTGTTGCCGGCGGCGGCGGCGGCGGTGGCGGCGGCGGTAATTTTGGTGATGGCGCCAATGGTGGTGGTGGTGGACAACCGGGCTCTTCACAAAGTTCCCCCGGAGGTATTTTAGGAGGATCAGGCACAACAAACGGATTAAATGGAGCTAGTACCGGTGCTGATGGCGCAGGTGGTGGTGGCGGCGGTGGCGGAGTAAACGGCGGTGGCGGCGGGCAAGTTCCCGGAACAGATTATGGAGGGTCAGGCGGAGCAGGAGGCACAAGTTTAGGCACCACTGTTATGAATGGAAATGGTCAAACGCCGGGCAATCCCGGTAGTCCTAATTTATGTGCAGGTTGTGCTATTGGAGGAAACGGTGGTTCAGGCGCTCCGGGTGTTCCCGGCGAATTAGTTATTTCTTATACTACACCGGTGGCAGTTACCGGCACTATTTCAAGCACAAGTGCTTGCGGCCTGGCAAGTGCCACAGTTACAGCATCAGGCGGTACGCCGGGATATACGTATACTTGGTCACCCACTGGAGGCAATGCAACGGTAGCCAATAATTTAACTAACGGTAGTTATACTGTTACTATAAAAGATGCTAATGGCTGTTTAGGAACGGCCAGTACCAATATAGTTTTACCTCCAGCCTTAACATTAACTGCAGTTCAAACAAACGTTACTTGTAATGGTTTGGCAAACGGAACCGCAACGGCAACAGCTTCAGGTGGTACCGGACCCTATACATATGCATGGGCACCCGGACCGCCACAAATTAGTTTAACAGGAATAGCAACCGGACTTTCGGGCGCTACAACTTATACCGTGGGTGTGCAAGATGGCCTTGGTTGTCAGGATACGCTTTCAATGACGATTACTCAGCCCGCAATTTTATCACAAACACTAACAGCAACAAGCCCAATATGTGCAGGTAGCTCAAGTGTTTTAAGTGATGCGATTGCAGGAGGTACTTCGCCTTATACAGTAACCTGGAGTAGTGGAGGAAGCAGTGTTGGAGCATTGGTTACAACAACAGTTAGTCCGGCTTCAACAACAACTTACTCGGCCTCAGTTTTAGATGCAAATAATTGTGCAAATACTGTTTCAACAACGGTTGTTGTAAATCCAATACCTGTTGTTACGGCTAATGCTAGTTCTATTAATGTTTGTGCAGGAACGTCGGTAACACTTACGGGTGTAGGAGCAACTTCTTACGTATGGACAGGAGGAGTAACTGACGGTGTTGCATTTGCACCCGGAGCTACTTCTACTTATACAGTAACAGGAACTAGCGCAGGCTGTTCTGCAACCGCAACTATTACTGTTGTAGTAAATGCAGCACCTGTTGTTACAGTTAACTCGGCAACTTATTGCGTAGGAAGTTCAGCAGTACTTACAGCAGGCGGTGCAAACACATATGTTTGGTCGCCGGCAACAGGTTTAAGCGGAACATCAGGAACAAGTGTAACGGCTAATTCCGCAACAACAACAGTATATACAATTACGGGTACAGATATTAATACATGTACAAATACAGCAACCTCCACAGTTACAGTAAATGCATTACCTAACGTAACTGCTACTACCGGAACAATTTGTTTGGGCAGCTCAGTTACACTTACGGCAGGTGGGGCAAGTACCTATACCTGGTCTCCAGCAACAGGATTAAGTTCTGTAAACGGAACTAATGTTACAGCCGGTCCGGGTGCAACAACTTCTTATACAATTACCGGAACAGACATTAATAATTGTGTGAACACGGCAACTACTTCTGTTTTCGTAAATCCTTTACCGGTTATAAATGTAAATTCTACTGCTATTTGCGTTGGAGGCACAGCAACACTTACTGCAACCGGAGCAAGTACGTATACATGGTCGCCTGCTACAGGTTTAAGTTCTACCAATGGCGCAAGTGTAACTTCTAGCCCTGCTGCCACAACTGCTTATACAATAACCGGAACAGATATTAATAATTGTGTTAACACAGGTACATCAACAGTAACAGTAAATAATCCTCCAATCGTTGGCGTAAACTCTGCAACAATCTGCGCGGGTTTCCCGGTAACTTTAACAGCAACCGGAGCAATTACATATTCATGGACCCCGGCTATCGGTTTAAGTTCCACAAACGGAACAAGTGTTTCTGCTAATCCTGCCGCTACAACTGTTTATACGGTTACCGGAAATAATGGTTGTAACGGTACAGCTACTTCAACTGTTACAGTAAATAATTTACCTGTGGTGACTGTTAATTCTGCAACAGTATGCGCAGGCGTACCGGCAAATCTTACTGCTAATGGAGCAACAACTTATTCATGGACGCCGGCTACGGGACTAAGTGCAACTACAGGTAACATGGTAATTGCCACTCCTGCAACTACAACTATTTACACTGTTACCGGCACTGATGTTAATACATGTTCAAGCACGGCTGTGAGTACAGTTGTTGTAAACGCGGTACCAACTGCAGTTGCAGGAAGTAATAGTCCGATTTGTGTAAATCAAACTATTAATCTTACCAGCAATGCTGCTATATCCGGATGGGCAGGCCCCAATGGATATATTTCCGGCACGCAAAATCCTTCTATTACAAATGCCACTGTGCTTATGAGTGGAACCTACACTTTGGTTGTTTCAAGTGTAAGTAATTGCACAAATACAGCAACCACAAACGTTACTGTTAATCCACTACCGATTGCTACAGCAACTTCTAACAGTCCTATATGTGCTAATCAAGCTTTAAATTTAACCGGTGGCGGCGGAACAATTTATACTTGGAACGGTCCCTTGGGTTTTAATTCTTCTTCGCAAAATCCTACTATAGCAAATGCAAGCGTTGTGCAAAGCGGAACATATTCTTTAACTGTGCAGGATGCAAATAATTGCTCAAGCTCAACTACAACAACAGTAACAATAAACCCGCTGCCGGTTGTAACTGTTAACTCAGCGGTAATTTGTATTGGTAATTCAGCGTCACTAACGGCAGGCGGCTCTGTAAATTATATTTGGAGTCCGGGTACAGGCCTTAGTTCAACAGTTGGTAGTAATGTTACTGCAAGTCCAACTTCAACAATTGTGTATACGGTTACGGGTACAAATGCAACTACTTGTAGTAGCACTGCAACAAGTACTGTAACAGTAAATCCTCTTCCTGTTGTTGTGGTTAATTCCGGAACAATTTGTAAAGGCAATAACATCACACTAACAGCAAGCGGAGCTAATACGTATAACTGGAATCCTTCAACAGGATTAAGCAGTTCTACGGTAAACAATCCAACGGCAAGCCCAAGTACAACTACAAGCTATACTGTTTTTGGAACAAGTTTGGCAGGATGTATAAATACAGCAACTACTATTGTTAATGTAAATGCATTACCTGTGGTTTCTGTAATTCCTCCGGTTACTTCCGGCTGCGCTCCGGTTTGTGTAAATTTTTCTAATAACGGAACTACAAGTACAAACGCTACATACAATTGGAATTTCGGTAACGGAACAACATCTACAAGTCAGGCTGCACAAAGCTGTTATGCAAACGCAGGCACTTTCACTTCAACATTACTTGTAACCGACAGTAATGGTTGTAAGAGCACAGGCACAGCAACTGTTACGGTTTTTCCACTTCCTAAAGCTAATTTTTCTTTCTCTCCGCAAAACACGACCATCTTTGACCCTAATATTCAGTTTTACGATCTTACAACGAATGCGGTAATTAATACATGGCAATGGTATTTTGGCGATGGCGATTCATCGCATGTTCAAAGCCCCTTACATACGTATGCGGATACCGGACTTTATTATCCGCATTTAACGGTGTATTCTGATCATGGGTGTTGGGATATTATTTGGGAGGTACTTTATATCTCTCCCGAGTTCTTAATTTATGTTCCAAATGCATTTACTCCTAACTTCGATAATACCAATGATGTTTTCTTGCCCAAAGGCGAAGGCATAATTGAATACACCTTGCGTATTTACGACAGATGGGGTATGGAAATTTTTAAATCGAAGGACATTAATATCGGTTGGGACGGCAAGAAAGGGGGCGAAGTACTTGAACAGGATGTTTATGTTTGGAGTATTGAGGTTACCAATATTAAAGGCGAGCCCAAACACCTGAGTGGCGTGGTTAGTTTGTTGAAATAAATTCTGATTATTTTATTCCTTTTGCCGCAATCCATCCTGTAGTCCAGGCGCTTTGAAAATTAAAGCCGCCGGTAATACCATCGATATCCAAAACTTCTCCGGCAAAATATAAATTAGGAATAATTTTACTTTGCATAGTAGCAAAATCAATTTCTTTTAGCGAAACTCCGCCGCAGGTAACAAATTCTTCTTTAAAAGTTGTTTTGCCTTTAACCTGATATTCGTCGCGGATTAAAAGCTGCACCAGCACATTTATTTGTGTTTTTTTTACATCTGCCCAGCGCATTTCATCAGTAATGTCTGCTTTATGTAAAAAATATTCCCACAACCGCTTTGGCAAATCAAAAGGGTTTGTGTTTACAGCTAATTTTGGCGCAAGATTTTCTTTTTGAAATAATAGCTCGTCCCGCAAATCGTCTTCTTTAAATTTATTGAGCCAATCTACCTGCACTTTAAAATCGTAATCTAATTCATTAAGCAAACGTGCTCCCCATGCAGAACCTTTTAAAACTGCCGGACCGCTTAATCCCCAATGGGTAATCAGTAAAGGCCCTTCGGTTTGTAATTTTGTTCCGGCAACTTTTACTTTAGCGTTGGGTACCGATAGGCCCATTAATTTGTGAAGATGTTTGTCGGCAATGTTGAATGTAAAAAGTGATGGAACAGGCGGAATGATTGTATGTCCTAAATTTTTAAGCCAGTTATAACTTTCTGCTTTTGGATTTCCTCCTGTGGCAATAATTAATTTATCACAGCTCAAATCTTCGATGTCTGTTTTTAAAATAAAACCTTTTTTAGCGGGAACAATTTCTTTAACACTAATCTGTAATTTTATTTCAACACCTGCTTTATCAGCAGCGTTTAATAAGCAATTGGCTATAGTTTGAGAATTATCGGTTGTAGGAAACATTCTTCCGTCTTCTTCCGTTTTTAAAACTACTCCGCGTTGTTTAAACCATTCGATAGTATCTGTAGTTGTAAATTTACTAAAAGCGCTGCGCAGTTCTTTTTCTCCGCGCGGATAATTTTTAATAAGTATTCCATTTTCAAAACAAGCGTGTGTAACGTTGCATCGTCCGCCGCCCGACACCAAGACTTTTTGCAAAACCTTATTAGATTTTTCTATCAAAATAACTTTAGCCTTTGGGTTATTCTCTGCGGCGTTAATGGCCGCAAAAAAACCGGCGGCGCCTCCGCCAATTACTAATACCTTCATATTAACTGCGGCCATTTAAAGAATTTAGCATACGCTGAACGTATTTGTCGGAGGGCATCAAAGCCACCTGAATTCGTTTGGCGTAATGAATGCTGTCAAGAATTTCCTTTTGTTTTTCTTCAATCAGGTGTTTTTGTTTTGTGATTTCTTGGTTGGCTTTTTTCTTTTGCAGAAAACTTCGATAAGCAAAAAAAGCAAACGCAAATACCAAAAGGAGAATACCGCAAACGCTCCAAATAATTAGTCTTTGCTTTTTACTCTCTGCAACTGCAACAGCTTCTTTCTTTTCCTGCTCTAACTTTGTAGCCGCTTCTTTCTTATCAAATTCATATTGCATTTGCAGCTGCACTGTTTTCTTAGTATTTTCTTCGCTAAAGATGCTATCGCGTAACGAGATGAAAATTTTATAATGTTGTAGGGCAGGTCCGTAATTACGCTGGTCTGTATATATTGACGAAATTGTTTCTTCAATCATTTTCATTAGTTCAAGGGCGTCTATTTCTGTAGAAATTTTAAGGCATTTGTTTGCATAAGTTAGTGCCCGCGAAAATTTTTTCATTGAAGCATAAATCTTTGCCAGGTTATCACATGAAAGAGCTACTCCTTTTTTATCTCCTATTTCTTCGCGTAATTTAAACGACTGCGTATACCCTTCAAGAGCTTTTGCGGTATCGTGTTGCTCTAGGTAAACATTTGCTATATTATTATAGGCCATTGCAATTCCTTTTTTCTCGTCTGTTTCTTTTTTTATTTGCAATACCTGTAAATAGTAATCAAGTGCCTCTGCATACTTTTTTTGTTCGTAGCAAATGTTACCAATATTACTTAACGTGTTTGATATTCCTGTTTTACTTCCAATTTGTTTTCCATCGGGAGCAACAGCGGTTTGAATTTTAAGCGCCTTCGTATAATAGTCCAATGCTTTTGTAAAGTCGCCCTGACTCCAATACACAATACCGATATTACTGTATGTATTTGCAATTCCTCTTTTCTTTCCGGTTTGCTCGTATAGTTGTAGCGCATTAAGGTAATTCTTAAGGGCCAAAGGAAAATTAGCCAGGTGGCGGTAAACATTTCCTAAACTGTTATAAGCTGCGGCTATTTGAATTTTATCAGATAACTTAAGGGATAGATTAAGGTATTGCGTAAAATAGTCAAGGGCTGTATGAAAATCACCTTTTTCTTTATAAGAAATTCCGATGTAATAAACAGAAGACACAATGCCTTTTTCGTATTTAATTTTTTCAGAAAGTTTTTTTGCGGTTATAGCGCATTGAAAAACTGTATCGTACTTCCCTGCAGCAATAAGATAATCACAATAAAGATTTAAATTATTTATCTTATTGGTATCTTCTTTTGAGTTTTTAATAAGAACTCTGAGCGAATCTGTTTTTTTACTTTGCGAAAAAGCTGAAAGAGAAAATAAAAATAAAAAAAAGGGGATGTATTTCTTCAGGATTGTCATTTCCATCAAATATACAAATAGTTTTAGTTAAGCGGTTTCTTCCCAGATTGCAGAAAGATGCACGATGGTTTCAACGGCCTTTTGCAAATCCTGCACGCTGGCCCATTCTTGCTTGCTGTGAAACGCGTGCTCGCCCGCAAATATATTGGGACAAGGCAAACCCATAAACGATAAGCGCGAGCCATCTGTACCGCCGCGTATGCTGCTTAAAACCGGTTTTACTCCTGTACGTTTTACCGCTTCAACTGCGTGCTCAACTATTTTGGGATTGGCATCCAAAACATCTTTAAAATTTCGATATTGCTCCTGCACCTCAAAAGTAAAACTGCATTTGTTGTATTTAGAAACAACTTTTTCAGTAATCTGTTTCAGCTCTGCCTCTAAAGCGTGTAGGGTAGGAGTATCAAATGCACGAATGATAAACTTTATTACAACTTGCTCGAGTCCGCCGTTGATTGCGGTGGGATGCATAAAAGGTTGTTTTTTCTCTGTGGTTTCGGGAGTTTTGTCTTTTGGAATTAAAGCAACGATTTCGGCCGCAATTTTAATTGCGTGCTGCATTTTATCTTTCGCAAAACCCGGATGCGTTGGAAATCCATTTATTGTAATCGTAACTCCGTCGGCCGAAAAAGTTTCATTCTCAATATGCCCCAACGTTTCGCCGTCCATGGTATAAGCAAAATCAGCGCCCAGTTTTTTCAAATCTACTTTATCAACACCGCGGCCAATTTCTTCGTCGGGCGTAAATAAAACTTTTATAGTGCCGTGTTTTACTTCGGGATGCGCAATTAAATAATGTACCGCATCCATAATCTCGGCAAGACCCGCTTTATTATCAGCACCCAATAGGGTAGTGCCGTCAGTGGTAATAATATCGTGACCAATTTGATTTTTTAAATCTTCGTGCTCAGCAAATTTTATAATCTGTGTTTTATCATTGGGCAAAACAATATCTCCGCCTTTATAGTTCTCGTGCACAATCGGGTTTACATTAAGTCCGCTGCAATCCGGTGATGTATCCATGTGCGAACAAAAACAAATCACCGGGACTTTCTTAGTTGTATTAGCAGGCAATGTTGCGTACACATAACAATGCTCGTCCATGTGGGCATCGCTCAATCCCATTTGTTTTAATTCTTCTGCAAGAATTTTTCCTAAATTTTTCTGCTTCTCGGTACTCGGATAAGTTTTAGAAGTGGAGTCGCTCTGCGTATCAATTTTTACGTAGCGCAGAAAGCGCTCGGTTACGGTGTATTTGTAATGCTCAAACATGGCTTCTCATTTTTGCCACAAAGGCGCAAAGACACAAAGAAAATTAAGTGGTTTGCGTAATATGGTTAGATTAAACTACTACTAAAGTCCCGACTTTATCGCCCGACAATAATTTTTTAAGGTTGCCCGTTTTATTCATGTCAAAAACTATAACCGGCAAATTATTTTCTTTACAAAGTGTAAATGCAGTCATATCCATCACCTCTAAACCTTTTTCGTACACTTCGGTAAAAGTAATGGTTTCGTATTTGGTTGCGTTTTTATCTTTCTCAGGGTCGGCAGTGTAAATTCCATCTACACGCGTTCCTTTTAAAATTACTTCGGCTTCAATTTCAATGGCGCGTAAAGTTGCAGCCGTATCTGTAGTAAAATACGGGTTACCTGTTCCCGCACCAAAAATCACAACACGGTTTTTTTCTAAGTGCCTTACAGCTTTTCTGCGAATAAACGGCTCGCATATCTGCTCCATCTTAATGGCACTTTGCAAGCGCGTTTCAACGCCAATGCGCTCTAAAGAACTTTGCAACGCCATCGAGTTAATCACCGTAGCAAGCATGCCCATATAATCGCCCTGTACGCGGTCCATCCCGCCTTTTTCGGCTTGTATACCTCTAAAAATATTTCCGCCGCCAATAACAATGGCTATCTGGCAGCCGCTGTCAACAGCTTCCTTAATTTCTTTAGCGTATTGCGATAATCTTTCGTTGTCAATTCCAAAATTTTTGTTGCCCATCAGGGCCTCTCCGGAAAGTTTTAGTAAAATTCTTTTGTATTTCATGTGGAGGGCAAATATCAGTAAAAAGTAGCACAATACAAAGACTGAAATTGGCAGGTAGCAGAGGATGGTTATTTGGGCGTTACCGCGAGGTGCGCAACAGCCGGGCGCACGCGCGGTCAGGCTGCTGCGGGGTACCGCTTTTTGCAGCAACAGCACTGTCTTTTTTAAAGGTATTCTTACTATGTAAGTCTGCGTGAAGTTATTGATTTAGTTCAAGGCAAAAGAGCCCTTCGGCCCGCTGCATCCTTAACGCAAATACAAGATAATACAAATAAAAATACTGCATTCTCCGCCACTTCTTGGCTGTTCCGTCTGCTGTTTCTGTATTCCGCAAAATCACTTTCCTGTCCCTAAAAATCCAGCCTTTTACTCCTAAGTTGTTTAGTTGTACCCCTTTTTTTCTTTTTATCAAGCCGTTTTGCTTTAGCAGATTTACTCGGCTTGGTAGGCTTACGCTTTTTTGGCTTTTTTAGTGCCGCATGCAATAGGGCAAAGGTCTTTTTAATAAGCTTATCCTTATTATCGTGCTGCGATCGGCCGGAACTTTCGTAAACACGCAAAAAGCCTTCGGTGTCTAACTTATTATGAAGTTTTTCCAAAAGCCATTCTTTTTGCTCCAATCTTAAATAATGCGACGAAGCAATCTTAAATTTTAACTCAACCTTGCTCTCAGTAGTATTTACATGCTGTCCGCCCTTGCCGCCGCTGCGCGAGGTAGAAAATTGAAATTCGGTTACTATGGCGGGCGATAAAGTATTCATCCCCGTAAATTTACAAATTCATCTAATACCTTCCTAAAAATCTTAATTCTGCATTCTTAATTCTTAATTATGTCCTATCTTTGCCCCGCCTTAGAAAAAAAATAGATTTGCGGGGCAGGCGCTATGATTTCAGTTAACTCAGTTACGGTTTCTTTTGGAGGTTTTACCCTCTTTGATAATGTTAGTTTTTTGGTAAATCCTAAGGACCGTGTAGGACTTGCAGGTAAAAACGGAGCAGGTAAATCTACCATGCTAAAATTAATTGCAGGTGAGGATAACCCTACAAAAGGAGATATATCTAAGCCTAAAGATTACAAAATTGGTTACTTGCCACAGGATATGATTCACCAGCACGGCCGTACTGTTTTTGAAGAAACCGCTTCTGCTTTTCAGGAAATAAATATTTTACAGCTTCGTCAGGAAGAAATCAATAAAGAATTTGAAACACGCACCGATTACGAAAGCGATAGCTATTCAAAATTAATTACCGAAGTAACCGATATCTCCGCGCGCTTAGATATTATCGGCGCAGGTAACCGCGATGAAGAGATAGAAAAGATTTTACGCGGTTTGGGTTTTGAACGCAAAGATTTTTTGCGACAAACCAATGAGTTTAGCGGCGGATGGCGCATGCGTATTGAACTTGCTAAACTTCTTTTACAAAAACCCGATATACTTTTATTAGACGAGCCAACAAATCACCTCGACATTGAAGCAATACAATGGCTGGAGGAATTTATGGAAACGTATTATGGCGCGGTGGTTTTAATTAGTCACGATAAATTATTTTTAGATAAAGTTACCAATAGAACTATTGAAATTGTAAGCAAAAAAATATACGATTACAAAGCAAACTACAGTAAATATTTAATGTTGCGCAAAGAGCGTAAAGAAACGCAGGAGAACGCGCAGAAGAATCAGCAAAAAATTATTGACCATACCGAAATGCTTATTGATAAGTATCGCGCCAAAGCAAACAAAGCTGCCTTCGCGCAATCGCTCATCAAAAAACTCGACCGTATGGATAGAGTAGAGGTGGATGAAGACGATACTTCGGTGATGCACATGCGTTTTCCGCCGCCTGCACACTCGGGTAAAATTATTCTTACCGTTGAGAACGCGAGTAAAACGTATGGCGATAAATTAATTTTTAAAGACGCTAATTTTATTATTGCCAAAGGAGAAAAAGTTGCTTTAGTTGGAAGAAATGGTGAAGGAAAATCTACCATGATGAAAATGATTAGCGCCAAAACAAAATTTGAGGGCACCTGCATGATGGGTCATGGCGTTAAGCCCGGTATATTTGAGCAGGACCAGGAAGAAAAACTGGATCAGAATAAAACTTTATTCGAAACCATAGATGAATTGGCCGTTGGTGATGTAAGAAGGCAAGTAAGAAATATTTTAGGTTCGTTTTTATTCAGCGGTGACGATATTGAAAAAAAAGTACGAGTTTTAAGTGGAGGAGAGCGCGGCCGTTTGGCTTTATGCAAACTTTTATTGGAGCCCAATAATTTATTGCTGTTAGACGAACCAACAAATCACTTAGACATCCGAAGTAAAGAAATTTTGAAGAAAGCCATTATGGATTACGAGGGCACGGTGATACTTGTATCGCACGACCGGGATTTTCTGGATGGTATGGTGCACCGCCTGTTCGAATTCAGAGAAGGGCACGTAAAAGAGCACTTGTGCGATATTAAAGAGTTTATGGAAAAACGTAAACTCGAAAGATTGCTGGAATTGAAGTCTGTTGTTACTGAAGTTGCTCCTGTAAAAGAAAAAGTGGTTGAGAAAAAGGATGAGGGCGCAGCCGAAAAAGAAAAGCAGCTAAAGCAAGTTAAAAGCCAGATTACCAAAATTGAAAAGGATATTGAGTTGTTAGAAGTTGACATTAAAAAGATAGAAGAGCAATTAGCCAACCCCGAAACCTATAAAGAACTTAATAGCGATAAGAACTTTTTTGCCGGCTATATTGGTATGAAAAAGAAGCTGGAATTGGCGCTTAAAGAGTGGGAGGGTTTGAGTGAGAAAATAGGGTAAAACGGCCTTTTTCACCATTTTTCAACTTACCCAATAAAAATTTGCTTTATTCCTTAAAAATTCATTACTTTGCACCCCTAAAAACTTATTAGAAATGGCTCGTGTTTGTCAACTTACTGGAAAAAAGGCTGTTATAGGCCATAAAGTGTCTCACTCTAACGTTAAAACCAAACGTTCGTTTGATGTTAACTTACAGCGTAAAAAATTCTTTGTCCCTGAGACAGGAGAATGGATAATACTTCGTGTATCTACATCGGCCATGAAAAACATTAACAAATTAGGCATTGCCGCTTGTTTAAAAACAGCCCGTGCAAAAGGTTTAATTCCAAGCGTTAAAAAAACTAAAGAAAAAGCTGCCGCTCACGCAGCAACTAAAAAAATAAAAGCATAACAACCGGAAATCATGGCAAAGAAACAAAATCGTATACAAGTAATATTAGAGTGCACCGAGCATGCTGCAACAGGTCAGCCCGGCACTTCACGTTACATTACAACCAAGAACAAAAAAAACACTTCAGAGCGCGTTGAATTAAAAAAATACAATTCAATTTTGAAGAAATACACACTACATAAAGAGATTAAATAATAACACATTAAAATAAAAGGCAATGGCAAAGAAAGTAGTAGCAACATTAAAAACCGGAAAAGGTAAAGATTTTACTAAGGTTATTAAAATGGTTAAATCACAAAAAACAGGTGCCTATATGTTTAAGGAAGAGATTGTGCACAACGATCACATCGCTGATTTCTTAAAACAAAAATAATTCTCACTGAAAATAATTAGAACCTTCGCCTAAAGCGAAGGTTTTTTTATGCGCTAAAAGTATGTACTTTGCTTCCTTTAGCTTTAGTATTATAATCTTTGATTTTTTCCAAAATCCATTGTCGGGCCTCAACCTCATTTGTAAAAAGCCGCGTTTGTCTGGGCCTTGGTAAAAATCGCATTACAAAATTACCCATTAGCCTTTGGGCCAGATTTTTTACAATAAAAGCCTGAGCAATCAGCAACTCGCTATATATCGGTTTAGCACCTTCTGCGCGGGCATCAGCGCCCAAACTAAAAAACGACTGCGCCTTAAAAATGTTACCGTGCTTTTTTCCTTTTACAAAGCCCAATACAACTTGATGCATTTCAATAACGTCTTTGGCCTCAATTTCCTGATCTTTCATATAAAATTGAACAATACTTTCCTCCGGAAAATACTGAATAATATATTTATGGTTCTCAAATCTGTTTTCCGTCAATCCTTATTAAACTATGACGAAAGCCTGTTTATCTACTACGAATTTAAGTAAAAAAACAAAAGAAAACACAGGAGCCCGAATTTTATTACTTTTACGCTATGATTAGAGTTTTAAGTTATTTGGTTATCGGTGTCTGCCTCTGCATAGCGGTGAGCACATTTTCTAAAACCTGGGAAAAATCGCATCCTTCTTATCAATCCATAAAAGTTACGGGTTGCTCGCAAAGAGATTTTAACTCAGACTTAATCGTATGGAGGTCTTCCTTCAGTCGAAAAGCCATTACTTTATCTGAAGCAAATGCCTTGGTAAAAAAAGATATTGCCGCGGTAAGAGAATTTTTATTAAAAAACGGAGTACAGGAAACAGAAATTTCTTTATCGGCTCTTCAAATAAATCGCGATTACCAATATAAATACGATGAGAGCGGAAGGCAAACCAGCCAGGAGTTTACAGGTTTTAACCTTACACAAATGATTCAGGTAGAATCTAAAAATCTTTCTAAAGTAGAAACCGCTTACAAAGATGCAGGTAATTTAATTGATCAGGGAATAGAATTTATTTCTGGCGAGCCGGATTATTACTACACCAAATTATCTGATTTAAAACTTGATTTGCTTTCGGAAGCTAGTAAAGATGGATTTACACGCGCTGCAAAAATTGCAGAAAACTCGGACGGTGATGTTGGACATTTAAAAACTGCAACAATGGGCGTAATACAGATTACCGGACAAAACTCTACCGAAGATTACTCTTGGGGCGGAGCTTTTAATACCAAAGCAAAAAAGAAAACGGCTACCGTTACTGTTAAAATGGAGTTTGAAATAAAATAGAGGGGCAGTATGGGGATTTTTAGTTTCTTCTCGAAAGAAAAAAAAGAGGCGCTTGATAATGGCCTAAGCAAAACAAAGGAAAATTTTTTCAGTAAAATTACCAAAGCGCTTGCCGGCAAAAGTACGGTGGATGCTGAAGTGCTGGATAATTTAGAGGAGATATTAGTTAGCTCGGATGTTGGAGTACAAACTACTTTAAAAATTATTGAGCGACTGGAAGAACGCGTAGCAAAAGATAAATATCTTGGAGTCTTGCAGTTAAACGGAATTTTAAAAGAAGAAATTGCGAAACTGCTTACCGAAAATAATACGGAAGATGTTTCTGAATTTACAATTCCCGATGTTAAAAAACCTTACGTTATAATGGTGGTGGGCGTGAACGGAGTTGGAAAAACAACTACGATCGGTAAACTCGCATATCAATTAAAAAAGGCAGGTAAAAATGTGTTGCTTGGTGCTGCCGATACTTTTCGTGCCGCTGCTGTTGATCAGTTAATTATTTGGAGTCAACGGGTGGATGTGCCAATTGTTTCGCAAGGAATGAATGCTGACCCTGCTTCTGTGGCTTTTGATGCCGTGAGCTCGGGATTAGCAAAAGGAAGTGATGTGGTTATTATTGATACTGCCGGGCGCTTGCACAATAAAGTAAACCTGATGAATGAATTGGGTAAGATTAAAAAAGTAATGAGCAAAGTTTTACCCGATGCGCCACACGAAGTATTACTTGTGCTTGATGCTTCTACGGGGCAAAACGCTATTGAGCAATGTAAACAGTTTACCGCTGCTACCGAAGTTACGGCACTCGCTTTAACTAAATTAGACGGCACAGCAAAGGGCGGCGTTGTTATTGGTATTTCTGATCAGTTTAAAATTCCCGTAAAATATATCGGAGTGGGAGAGAAGATGGAAGATTTGCAGGTTTTTAACCGCACCGAGTTTGTTGATTCACTTTTCTCGGGCGGCTAGGATAATAGAACGCCGATACCGCTGATGATTATGATTAAGTAAGATTTTTTTGTTGGTTTACTTGTGTTCTGCGTGCCATTGTATTCTATATTTTCCTATCGGGATTGGCACTTAAAAAAGCTCCCCAGTTTTTAAAACTTTTTTTAGCAGAGCTCAAACCATTACTTTGAAAATGATGGCAAACAGCAACCGCCAAAGCATCTGTTGAGTCGAAGTAATCCTGCTTCTCTATTTTTAAAAGATGTTGTAGCATAGCAGCCACTTGTTCTTTAGAAGCGTTTCCGTTGCCGGTAATGCTTTGTTTTATTTTTTTTGGAGAATATTCTGTTATCGGAATATTAAAGTTTAATCCCGCCGCCATGGCTACGCCCTGGGCGCGGCCCAACTTCAACATACTTTGTACGTTCTTGCCAAAGAAGGGCGCCTCAATAGCTAATTCATCCGGTTTAAATTCTTTAACAATGTTGGTTACCGTTTCAAATATTTTTTGAAGGCGCATAGTATGATCGCCCAACTTTTGTAATTTAATTACATCCAGCGCAATTAATTTCATCTCGCGCCCGCTGATATGAATTAAACCATAGCCCATAATAACCGTACCGGGGTCAATGCCTAAGATAATTTTATCGGTTTGCTTTTTCAACAGCACTAAAGTAAAAAAAGAAGTCCTGCCAAAGCAAGACTTCTTTTAATAGATAGTAACAGTAGGAGGTTTATTCTTTTACAAGTTTTATGTGCTTTCCCTGTAAGAATATGATGTAAATACCCGAAGTTTGGTTTTTTAAATCAATTGTTTTAGTTGTTTCGCTAATTTTTTCCTGATAAACAGTTTGCCCTAAAGAATTATAAACTGTAACAAGGCCTAACTCTTTTTCAGACTGCAGGGTAATAATACCTGTGCTTGGATTTGGATAAACTGCAAAAGTTTGTGTAAGAGATTTAATTCCGATCATGCGGTTATTTGTAATATTTGATTTTGATTTTACTACAGCGCCCTGCGTCGAATTGTTTCCGTAGCGTGCAGTAGGCGTACAATTAAATCCATGCGCGTCAACACGCCAGTTTGCATTGGGGTAGCTCAAATAACTTGGATCGTTTAAGGAAGATTGATTTCCGGAAACAAAACCAATAGAATGCCATGTTCCGTTATTATTATCATCACGCAGTAAATCAAAAGTAGAAACCGGTGTCTGTATAGAACCCTCAACTAAATAAGAATTCCAATTGTAAGAGCCTGAATTATTTGTGGTAATGTATACTGTGTTGTGGTATTTACCTAAAACGCCGTAATTACCGCAAGTATCGCGTATCTGCAGTTTATACCGATACGAACCAATATTAGGATCGCCGTTTGCAGGTGTAACACTTCTTGCGGTATCTGTAAACTGACTTAATACACTTTGGTGTTGTGCACCAATTCTACTATAGTTTCCGGTATATACTTCCCTGTAAACAACAAAACTGTCAACGTTGGGATACATGGTTTTATCCCAATAAATAACATTATTTAGAGAAGCGCTGTCACAAGAAACCATACAAATATCCGGCGAATCGGGTACAGGTACAGTTACCAAAGTTGTTGCGCTATTTGAACAACCCTGCGAGTTTGTTCCGGTAACTGTATACATTGTAGAAGAAGAAGGGGTTACCGTTACAGTTGCGCCAATTGAAGCATTACTCCACGTATATGTTGATGCACCGCTGGCAGTTAAAACCGCAGGGTTTCCTCCACAGATAATAGAAGAACTAGCCGAAACAGAAGGGTTGGGGTAAATAATAATCGTCTGCGTAAGATAAGCTCCTGAACCAAACGAATCTTTTGCCTGCAGCGAAACGTTAAATGTGCCGGTGTTAGTATAAGTTACTACAGGGTTTTGTTGTGTAGAACTGTTTGTTGGGGTTGAACCTGTCGTAATCCACTGCCATGCTATTGGCATGTTTGCAGACTTATCGTACAGCTGAATAGGAACGCCTTGACAGCCCGAAGCAGGTAAGGAAAAAATAGACACAGGAATTTTCTGCGATTTAAAATAAAGCTGGTCTATTATTAGATCAGAACCGATATAAGAAATTAATGCGGGATACCTTGAAGAGTTTATGTTTAACTGCATGGTATCGGGAACCTGTGAGAGAGTAAAAGGAATTTCAATTTTTGTAAAACCGGAAATTGACGGCGTTAATTGAACGCCCCTGCCATCAAACCATACGCCATTTTTTGAGAAAGAAATATTTACCTCCGCGCTATCGGTATAACTTGGAAAATTTGCAGGAAGATATTTATAATAAAAAACCAATGTGTCTATCTGATTTGAGAATGGAGAACCGCCTTTAGGCTGGCAATTATTGCAATTTTGATTTTTGGTATTTGATATGTTACCCACATCAACCTGGTTGTTTCCGAAACCGGGAGGGTTTGTAATAAGTTCTACCGCGTAAGTGCCATTGTATTTATTGGTGGTTTTAATGGCGCCATGGCCGTTCCATCCGTTTAAATTGTCGCGGCTAACGGTGTGCCACGATTCAAAATCACCATTCATATTTGCGGGCTGAGCACTTATTCCGGTAAAAGAAATGCTGTCAATTGTAATTGTACTTCCGGGAATAAATTTCTTTGCATTATTCATAAAGTTGGCACAAGTAGCGGCAAAAACAACGGTATCTGGAATTTGTGATAGTGCGGGAGAAAAAGTTTGAAAGAAAAGTGTATAGCTGCTATGAACCCCTGTTGTGGTATAAATATATTGTCCGATTACAGTTCCTGCCTTTTTAAAAACACAAAGCACAAGTCCTGTATCGCCAACTACCATACTGTTTTTATAATAAAAACGAATCCCTGTTGGTTTCTGATTAATTGGCAAGCCTCCTTGTGGCGTGCCATTACCCCCGGGATTACCGTAAGCAAAATAACCACCGGCTGTGTCAACGCCATTTGTTACAGTAGTCATTTGTATAGCATAATTGCCATGATATGCGTCGGTTGATTTTTTAACATTCGCAGGCGAGTATCCGCCATTATGGGTTTCGTCATTCGCACACTGAAAGAATGTGGGGTCCTCAAAACTAGTGGTAGTCCAGCTTTCAAAACTTCCGTTAGGAATTGATTGCGCAAAAGCAAAATTTGTTGCAACTGCCGCGATAAAAGTAAATAGTTGTTTTTTCATTTTTGTAGTTTAAATACGAACGTAAATTTAGGTAAAAAAAACTAAATTTCGTTGTTATAAATGCAATTACGTGTTTCCACGTATACGGTTAATTACTTGTTAATAAATCAGTTGGTAATAGTGGAAACGGCAATAATCTGTATCTTCCTTTCGCAGGCCGCACGGGGATTATAAATAGAATTTCGGGTATCGTAATAATCATCACTAACCGTACTTTTTATAAGCTCACCAATATCTTCCTCAAAAAACACAACCTGATTCGATGTAATATAAGTCATAAACATTCCTTCCTTATACTCTTTAAAGTAATTCTGCAAGCTGCAAACCCGGCGCTTGGCCAGATTAACATTATACGCTGTTGAGGCAAGCGGAGAGCAAAATCCTTTCATGGTAATTTTTACTTTCTCGCCACGTTTTAAAACATCCTCCAGCAACAAAGCAAATTTTTCCAAATCGTTTAAGCCCGATTGCACACTATCTTCAAAAAAATTGTTCACCATATTTTCACCCACCGTTTTTTGTTCGCCATCCATTCCTTTTGGAAATTCTTTTAAATACAACGGAAGCATCGCTAAATAATCCAAACAGGTTTTTTTATAATTAAGCGGTGTGGTAATAGCCAGCGTTTTTTTATCGGGCTCGTCGTTATGAAAATACAAAGTAAGCGGCACAAGCACCCGCATTTTCTCAATCAATAATTTAGTGGTGTCTATAAACTTTCGGGTTGTATCTCTTTTTATTAGAGGAGTAATGGCAAAAGCGTATATATCGTTGCAGCAACTTTGCTTTTCTTCGAAGTAGGAACCCAAACGATTTGATGAAAGGTAAGCCTTGTCTTTATTGCTATTTATACTATAGTAAATATCGTTTAGCGGGGAGTTAATCGGGTAGCCCGCATTTTCGGGCACGCCAAACTTTCCGTCTTTGCAATCGCTTTTAAAAATATCGAAGCCGCCCATGCCTTTATGGTGATTGGACGAGAAATACAAAGTATGCGTAATGTTTTCATAGTACGGAGTAATCTCATCTTCGTACGAATTTATTACCGCGCCTAAATTAACAGGATTAGAAAAAGTTTCATCGCTTGTTTGTTTGCAATACCAAATATCCATGCCGCCAAGGCCGCCGCTTCTTTCAGAAGCAAAAAACAAATAATTTACACTGTCAATTTCACCCAAACAAGGTTGTGTGGTATTTACGCCTTCTATATTTACAGGTGCAGACAAGGGTTTCGGTTCCGACCACTTTCCGTTTATATAATTTGAGCCGATTAATTTACAAGTAAAGCTTGAAGAGTTTTTTTGCGAACACTGCGAAAAAATGGCGCGCGTAAAATCTTTATTAAAAGTGGTATTGGCTGTATGAATTCCTTTTTGATTAATGATGGAATCCATTTCGGCTGCGCGTTTCCATTTTAAATTCTCCTTTTTCGAAATAAATATTTTATTAAAAGGAACATCCGTTTTTTTATCTCTGTTCTTTTTATCGCGCAAGGAAGAAAAATACAAAATACTGTCGGCTTCTACCGGAGCATACTCAGATACTTTAGAATTTACATTGGTGTCCAGATGCTCAACCGTAACCGGCTGTGGGTTTTTAAGCATGATTAAAGATAAATCGCAGGCCTCTACTTCCAGTTGAGCTTTTTCCGCCATCTTCTTAAGCACAGCATTTTTATTTTTTCGGTTTTTTACATTGTATTTGTTAAAATATTTTTTTGCCTCTTTGTAGCGCGACTGGCTTTTCAATAACTCACCAATCCAAAAAGGGGTTTCAATAAACACCTTTGCGTTATCAATTTTATAAACTTTTTCGTAAAAATGCAGGGCAATGGCATTATCAAAATTTAAGCGGCTGGCACTTGCATAATTATACAAATACTGCAGGTTAGTTGAATCGATTAAAATAATTTGATTATAAAACTGTGCGGCCGAAAAATAATCTTTATCGTTCATAGCCTCATCGGCCTGCTTCAATAATTTTTTAAGATTTTGGGAATGTAAAGCGCTACACCAAAGGATCAATAAAAACATAAGCACTCCCTTTTTTGCCGCAAAGGCGCGAAGGCGCGATGAAATAAAAAAAAGTTTAAAGAAAGCTTTGCGTCTTAGCGTCTTCGTGGCTATGTGAGATTGCTTGTTGTGGAGCGGCATACTACATATAAATAGGACAAGAACGTTTTTTAGGAGTAAATACAGGATTTTTTCTAAAAATATAAATCAAGCCAATCTCAAAAGCACCACGCTTGTTTGTAGCGGGAGTAAACTTGGAATAATTGATATCGTAGGCGAAACCAAATTTATAATCTTTGTAATCCATGCCCAACAAAATGGTAAACGCATCTTTTACACGGGTAGAGAAACCGCCGTACAAAACAATATTATCTTTTGGGTCCAAAAGGTATGAGCCCCTGGCCGCTAAAATAGTTTCGTGAAAAGGGCCCTGTGTTTGGTACATTAAATCTCCGTGCACGGCAATTTTTTGATTGAAAGGATATTTTACTCCAATAAAAGAAGTTGATTTGGCGTACAACTTCACATCATTGTTTTTAAAGAAAGAAACTCCCGGGCGATTAAAATGCGAAAAACTTGTACCGCCGGTTATATAACCCGTAGTTTTAAATTTGTATTGCGCAGTTAAACCCGCTCCCACATCAAAATAGGTTCGTGATAACATGGGAAAATTTTCTCCGCTTGCCAAAGCCGGATTATACACATCGCCGTCAAACTGATTATCAAAAGTAAGCTTGTTGGTGCGGAACGCAATGTTTGATATACCCGGCATAATACCAAACGAAACACAAAGATTGGTATCGCTCTTAAAATTTTGTATGTGCGAAACAGGAACGTAAAACTGATTTATACTATAATGACTATCACCCGAAATATCATTATTAAAAATTGCTCCAACTCCCATTGCGCTTTGTTGCGAAAGCACTCTGTTAAACCTTGCATCGCCCATAAAAGAAATGGTAGAGTAAGGTACGGGCACCGTGCGCCATTGATTACGATACATACCACCCACGCGGTAATCGCCGTTAAACATTCCTGCATTGCCCGGATTTAAATACAAAGGCTGCATCCAGAATTGCGAAAAATGTATATCCTGCGCATGCAATACGCAAGACGCAAGAATCAAGAACCAAGAGGCGATATGTTTAATAAACTTCTTCACTACCTAATCAAAGTTATATTTCCTTTTTTGAACGAATCTTTTCCGTTGTTACACTTGTAAGTTATATAATACCCAAATACATCGGGGTTACACGGCCTGCCGTTAAAATTGCCATCCCAGCCTTTAGTAATATCATTTGTTTCAAAAACAATTTGTCCCCATCTGTCGGCAATTACAAAATGAATTTCTGTAATTAGTGGGCTTCGCGCGTATTCAATATCATTTACTCCATCACCGTTAGGTGTAAATGTATTAGGTACAAAAACGGTATTGGCGTTGCAATCTTTGGTTATTACATAAATAGTTACAGCTGCTATAGGAAAATTACATCCATGCGCATCGGTGTACATTACCGTGTAAGTTGTAGTATGCTCGGGCGTAACAACAGGCGAGGGACTATGTATATCGCTTATATTGTAATTAGGACTCCAAACTAAACTCCCGCCGCTTGTGTAAGTGCCCAGCTGGCTGCTTTGGCCAACATAAATGGTATCGGGTGTTGCCCATGCTGCAAGTACCGAGTAAGAATATGCGGGTACGTTTATATTTGTGTATAGCGTAGAAATGCAAGTATCCACACCATTTACCTGTAAAACCGAAACTGTATATTGTGTAGTTGCTGTTGGTGATGCAGTTGGATTTGGAATGTAACTATTACTCAAACTTCCTGCCGGCGACCAGGTATAAGAAATTCCGCCCGTTGCATTTAATTGAGCTGAATTTCCTTTACACAAAAACTGATTTGCAGAAACACTTACCGGATTAAATCCGCTGAGCGTTACAACTTTTTTAATGGAATCGGGACAACCAAATTGATTGGTGGCAAATAAAGAAACTGTATAGGTACCCGGGCTGCCATACGTATGTATTGGATTTTGTACAGAGTCGATATTCCCGTCGCCGTAATTCCAGCTCCAGCTGTTTACAACCGTGTAAGAAGAATCAGTAAAAGTTAAGGTGTTACCGCAATTATTTTTTACAAAATTAAAATTGGCGGTTACACGAGGGAAAACTATAATTGAATCAGTTTTATAAAACACACAAGTATTTCCTAAAGCATCTTGTTGCGCAATTGCAACGGTATAAATTGTGGTTGCTGTTGGCGTAGCAATTGGATTTGCCGTATTTGCATTACTAAGGCCGGCAGACGGAGTCCATGTATAACTTAAACCTCCGGTGGCATTCATTTGCACACTACCGCCTCTGCAAAAAGAAGAATCGGGCGAGGAGGAGTAGGGCACCAGCGTAAAATTAATAATTTGTTTAGCCGTGTCTTTACAACCGTTGTTGCTGGTAATAATTAATGTAGGCGTGTAAGATCCCGCAGGATAAGTATACGTTCCGGGTTGTTGTGCCGTGCTTGTTTGGCTGTTTCCTAATGTCCAGCTATACGTTAAAGTACCTGTACCAAGCGTTGAATTATTTTGATAAGTAACATTGTTAGTGCAGGGAACGTAAGCAAATGTAAAAGCGGCAACAGGAGTTTCGTAAATGGTAATAATTTTTCGGATGGTGTCGAATCCGTTATAGCAGGAAGTATTCCTCACCAATAAATCAACGGTGTAAGTTCCGGCAGCGGTATATGTTTTTATAGGATTTAAAATTATCGAAGTGGTATCGTTATTTCCAAAATCCCACAAATAACTATCGTACGAAACACTTGAATTTGTAAATTGTATTGTTAAAGGCGCGCATCCTGATGTTACGCTACTAAAATTAGCCTGAGGATAATTAAACTCGAACTTAATTTTAAAAGTACCGTTATTGCAATTGCTGGATTGGTTCCAGTTACTTCCATACACCGATGTGGGCCATGCGCCGGGCGTTACCGGAAAATCATCATGCCCGCCACAACCCGCGCAAACCGATTGATAAATTATTCCCTTACGGTCAAAACGCGAAGTACCTCCATCCACATGCTCATGACTTTGCGGGCCGCCAAAATAAGTTCCGTGTAAAAGCGATTGCGCATTTTTAGATAACACCATTAAATAAAAATTGTATCCGTCCGGGTTACTACTTTGCACTGCACCGCTTGTTAAAGGCATACTAAAAGTTCCCGGACCCATGATAATATTCCCCCCCCAACCACTCATGTAAATATTTTCTGAGCAATCAACTAAAAAAGCCGCCGGTGAAAGATTAATTGCAGGAGCGCTATTGCCAAACACTGTTGAGAAAATAATGCCCGAAAGACTACTGTCTAATTTTGTAACAAATTGTTTTCCGTTAACAACACTATACGTTACATTTTGCACCGGCATATTGCCCAGCGATTGGCCAAATACATACGCATTTTGGTTTTTATCTAATTGTATAAAATAGGATTGATCGTAAAAGGCGGTGCCTATATATGTGGCGGCCATTAAATTACTTCCATTGGCACTTATTTTGGCAATGTAGCCGTCGGTCTTTCCTCCCTGAAAAGATGTTTTGTAAGCGCCTGCCGTTGCGGGAAAATCGGTACTTCTTGTACCACCTGTTGCGTACACTTCATTATTTGCGGCAATGTATAATGCATAACCGGCATCATTATTACTTCCGCCTAAAAAAGTAGAAAATACAAGGGCAGATAAACTTTGATTGAATTTAACAACTACTGCGTCCTGCCAACCACCGAGCGTATTATCAAAAGCATTTACCGTTGGAAAATTTGGCGAGCGTGTAGAGCTGCAAATAACGGGATTGTCATTATTGTCTAACTGAATTTCGCCACGGTATTGATCGCCGTAATTATATTGCAATGAATCGGGCGGAGATTCGCCGTTTACCCAAATATTATATAGCGCCGCAAAATACGGGGCTATTTTATTATTGATGTTTACTCCGTCGTTGCGGGCACCACCAATAAAAGTAGAAGCCAGTAAAGTATTTCCGCTTGCATTAAGTTTTGCTACGTAAATATCGGTTCCGTTATAAAAATAAGTTCCGTTAAACATAAACAACATACTGTCGCCGCCGTTATACGAATTATCATACGCGCCTGCAGCCATTGGAAAATCGCTGGAGCCGGTAGCACCATATAAGTATAAATTATTTTGATGATCGACTATTAAACTGGTTACAATCTCGCTGCTTACAGCACCGCCAATGTAGGTTGAGTAAAGCAGGAAGGCTCCTGATGAATCATACTTGGTAATTACCACATCTGTGCGGCCATATTGCACAATACCGTTATACGTGCCATCGTACGGATTTACCACCGGAAAACCCTGATCGAAACAAGTACCGCCGCTATATAAATTTCCAAGCGAGTCGTAAGTGGCCGTCATACCAAAATTATCTGCCGTAGAGCCCGAAGAGCATGCAAATACCAATACAGGGTCAATTACCAATTCGTAATTTGCATTGTACCCTTTTGGAAAAGAAAACGAAACCGTATTCTTCTTTAACTGAAACTTACAGGGCACATCTACTTCGGTGCCGTTAATAATCTGGTAGGCGTAGGGCTCGTGCTCAACCATTTCGTTAAGCGGCGTTTTAATAGTGATTTCTCCCTTGGCAAGCGTGATTTTTTCTACTTTATCATAATACATTTTAATGTTTGCAGGATCTGCTCCGGGTTTCACATAAAAATTATATTTCACACTATTATCTTGTCCTAATGCCTCTAAATTTATTCCTTGCCACAAATCATTATATAAAATGCGCTGGTAATTTTTTACATCGCCGGCCCATTTGGCAGGGTCAGAGCCAATAAAATAATTAGTATAATCGGAAGTAGGCTTATTGGATTCAATAAATGTATTGGGATTGGAGTTTGTAAACTGCACCTGAAAGCCCGATGTTCTGATATTTTTAACCGGCTTGGCTGCGTAATTGGCGTGCAATCCGCGATAAGTTTCTTTATCGTAAAAACTGTAAGTAAGCGCGCCTTTTTCAACCCAAAGTGCGCCGCCGTCTAATTGAGCGCGGAATTCAATGTTTTTATCCCATTGATTTTTGTTTTCGCTGAACTTAATCTGACTGCTGTTTTTGGTTATGCGCGGAGTTCTTATCTGTGCGTTTAATGACACACAAAACAGAAAGGATAGGGCGGATATATAGGTTATTAATCTGCGCATTAAATACTCAATATAAAGATACTAAAATTTTAGTTAAAAACAAGGGGAAGTTTCCATCTCAATGGCACAAAGACGCTAAGTTTCTGTTGGTTTCGTGTTATTTATTCGAAATCTAAAAATAGCCATAGGGCCTTCGTGTTTTTTGGCTGAAAAAATGAGTAATTTTATAGCATGATTAAGATTACCGAGTGTCCAAGAGACGCTATGCAGGGAATAAAGGATTTTATTCCTACCGAAGAGAAGGTGGAGTATATCAATGCTATTCTTAAAGTGGGATTTGATACTATCGATTTCGGGAGTTTTGTATCGCCAAAAGCAATTCCGCAATTAAAGGATACGGCAACTGTTTTAAGTAAACTTGAGTTAAACAGCGCTTCTGCTAAATTATTGGCCATAATTGCCAATACCCGTGGAGCCGAAGATGCCTGTAAGTTTGATGAAATTACGTATTTAGGATTTCCGTTCTCGGTTTCAGAAACATTTCAGCAACGAAATACCAATTCAAGCATCGAAGAGTCTTTAACAAGAGTAGAAGAAATACAAGCTCTCTGCCAAAAACATAAAAAACAATTAGTTGTTTATTTGTCGATGGCGTTCGGTAATCCTTACGGCGATAAATGGAACGAGGAAATTGTAATTAATTGGGCAAAGAAACTAGAAAGTATGGGAATTAAAATTCTTTTGCTGGCTGATACCATTGGAAGTTCAACTCCTCAAAATATTTCTCTTTTATTTTCGAGCCTTATTCCTGAATTAAAAAATGTGCAATTCGGAGCGCATCTTCATTCGCGCAAAGAAACTTCGCAAGAAAAAATTGAAGCGGCTTACAAAAACGGTTGCCGCAATTTTGATAGCGCCATACTTGGTTTTGGCGGCTGCCCAATGGCAAAAGATGATTTAACCGGTAATATGGCTACAGAAACTGTGCTGGATTATTTTGCAGATAAAAACCTATCGTACAACAAAGAAGCTTTCATAGAAGCAATGGCCATTAGCACCCGAATTTTTACGAAGTATCACTAAAAATTCCAAGCTAAACCTGCACGGTATACCAAAGGATTGTACAGATAAGGAGAATAAGGACCGGGCTGAAAATCGTACATCAAAACCAAAAAGTAACTTAATTTATCTCCCAGCGGACTTTTGTAACCAAGGCCCGCCATTTTTTCGTCACTTACATTTCTGGAAACAACGGCATTGTTACGATAATTTGCGGGAATGCTTAATAAATCGTATTCTACCTGCAAAAATAAGCGGTTCAATACTAATACACGGCCAAAAGCGCCTATACCAAAAATATTATAACTAATTTTTTGTGATCCGCTGGTATATGTGGTGTTATTATAAATAATCTGCACACCTGCCGATAATACTTCTGTAAATTTATATCCGGCATGCGGAGAAATATCGTAATACAAAGCACTTCCGTAAGAAGTGCCGTAATACCCTAATTGAAGGTTACAACCATAGTATACATTGTCCATAAAAGGCTTGGTATCCTCGGGGCGCTTGCCGTTGTTTATATAATCGTTATAAGCTTTTGGGCGTTTGCGATTGGGCTCTTCTTTTTTTGGAACCGGAGTAACGGTTTCGGTAGGCTGTGTTGTAGTTACTGTTTGACTGGGCTGCGAAGTAGTTACAGTGGTAGTAGGAGTAGAGGGCTTGTTGCCGGGAGGATTTTGCGTATCGGTTGAAGGCTCGGGCTGCTTTTGCGGGTCTTGATTAGTATTATCGGGGTTTGGCGGTGAAACACGATTGGTATCGTTCTGCGCTATAATAAAACCGCAAAATAACACTAAGAATAACGTGAGTTTAAGTTTATTCATTTACTTTGTAAAGATAATTATAAAACATGACAGTTGTTATATCAGGCACATCCAGAGGGATAGGAAAGGAGTTAATTAACTTTTTTTTGCAAAAAAAAGGCATAAAAGTCATTGCTTTAAGCTCGCATCCCGAAAAATTGAAGGCGCTTGAGAAGAAAAAGAACCTTTATGTAATAAAAGCCGACTTCACAATTGAAGACAGTATCTACGAGGTTACCGAAATAATCAGGACAATTACCGGCGAAGTAAGTATTCTTATTAATAACGCAGGGGTTTTAGTAAATAAACCATTTAGTAAGATTACATCCAAAGAACTTGAATTAAGTTTTAAGGTAAACTTAGGCGCGCCTTTTGTTTTAAGCCAACAGCTTCTTCCTTTAATGGGCAAAAAAGAAAAATCACATATTGTAAATATTGGCAGCATGGGCGGCTTTCAGGGCAGCGCAAAATTTACCGGCTTAAGTGCTTACAGTTCCTCTAAGGGGGCATTAAGTATTTTAACTGAGTGTTTGGCCGAAGAGTTAAAAGATAAAAACATTGCTATAAATTGTTTATGCCTGGGCGCGGTAAATACCGAAATGCTTCAACAGGCTTTTCCGGGATACAAACCAAAAACAAGTGCAAAAGAAATGGCTGCTTTTATTGGTAATTTTGCTTTAACCGGAGCAGCTAATTTTAACGGCAAGGTTTTACCTGTAAGCATTTCTACACCTTAATTTTTTTCTTACCTTAGTTAGAATGTTTTTTTTAAAAAAAATATTTTTTTCTTTTTTCTTTCTTTCCGGATTCTTTTTATTTTGTCAGGAAAAGAAAGTTAAAACTCCTACACATTTAACTTCTTTAAAAAGCCGTGCCGATTTTGATTTGCTTAAAGGAGAACCCTTGTCGAGCACGTTTAAGGGAATTGAATGTGTAAAGCTCGTTTATTCGCTGGCTAACAAAAATCTTTACTACTTAGAATCTAAAAGATATAAATGGCATTACCGTTTTACCGGAGAAATACTGGGCGACCCCGACGATTTAGAACAGTTTAATTTAATTAACTATGGCCGTAGCGCAAAACGCAAATATATCCTTGCCACCTTTAACTATAATGTAAATACCGGAAATTACTTTTTGCAATTTACAGCCTCCGACGATCCGAGTGATGAATTGATAAATATATTAGTGAGTAAAGTTACCGCTACTTTCTTTAAGCAAAATCATTTTAAAATTTTACTGAACACTACCATTTTACTTTCGCGCAAAAAAGAAATCGAGCAGAAACATGGCGTGCTTACCAGTGATGAGTTATTTAAAAACCAAAATTATCAGCCTATTTGCAAGGGAAAAACGCGGGGGATACTGAAATTTATCCGAGCAGATTCTTTAAAGCAAAATGCAAACTACAGCAATTGTATTCTGGTGCTTAAAGGAAGTTCAAATCAAATTCCGGTTTGCAAAGGAGTTATTACTGATGAGTTTCAAACTCCGCTAAGCCATATTTGTTTGTTGACTAATAATCGCAAAACCCCTTCGGCGGCACAAAAAAATATTTTTAAGGCAGACTCTTTGCGAAAATTTCAAAATAAAATGATGGAACTCATTGTTGGCGAAGAGGCTCTTACGCTGAAAGGGTGTAGCGGAGGTGCAACAGAAAAGAATTCGGAAAATAAAAAGGTAATTAAATTGAATTCGGATACCACTACGAAAGATATTGCCGATTTAAATTTACTTTCCTATAAAAATAAAATAAGTTATGGCTCTAAGGTTTGCAATTTGGCCGAGCTAAAAATACTGGAAAGAAGAAAACAAAAAATAGCTACGCCTAAAGACGCTATGGCTATTCCGTTTTACTACTACTGGCAGCAAATAAAAACAAGCGGGGCCGATAAATTAATTGAAAAACTTGTTAGCGACACTTCGGTTTTAAATAATGATTCTTTACTGGACAAACGGTTGAAGAAGATAAGGTCCGCCATAAAAAATTCGCCGCTTGAGAAATCTTTTCTAGATAAAATTTCTTTATTGTGCGGCGAGAAGTTTGGCAAAAAGAAAGTTCGCTTTCGTTCCTCCTCTAATTGCGAGGATGAGGCCAATTTTAACGGAGCCGGATTATATACTTCAGAAACGGGAATAGTGAGCGATACAAACAGAACCATTGAAGCCGCCATTAAAAAAGTGTGGGCCAGTTTATGGACCAGCAGGGCTTTTAAAGAAAGGGCTTTTTTCAATATAGAGCATCAAACGGTTTGTATGGGCATTTTGGCACATGCCGCTTTTGATAATGAAATATTAAACGGAGTTGCCATTACAAAAAACCTGTATCGCGATTATGAGTTTGGTTTTGTAATAAATATGCAAAAAGGCGAGGAGGAAGTTGTTTCTCCAAAAGCAGGAATGGTTTGCGAGCAGGTGGTTTCTTATATGAATAATAGGTGGGCCGATTTTTATAACTCAAACCGCTCGGCCGATTGGATAAGTTTTTCGAGTTTAAATACCACAAGTTCTTTATTAAGTACCGAAGAGCTTTTTGATCTTACGTTGCAGTTGGAAGGGATTAAAAAACATTTTTACGAAGTATATAAGCTCTGGCCAAAGACAGAGTATAAAGATTTTGCTTTGGACGTTGAGTTTAAACTTATTGAAACTCCCGACAAGAAGAGAAAATTTGTTTTTAAGCAGGCAAGGCCCTACAATAATTAGGAAATTTAAAATTTAGGTATTAATTTAGTTATACTATGGAAGAAGAAAACGCAAATCTTTTACCCGACAGAGATGTATTGGGTTTAGAAAAATCGCAATTGCCACGCCAAGAAGAGCCAATAATTTCAGAACCTTTTAAAGAGCCGCTGGATGAAACGGGGCATGTTTACGAAGATGCTTCAAACACTTTAAGGTTTATAAACTACGTAATAGATTTTTTAGGCATCATGGTATTTGGTGTGGTTATGTTTTTTATCCTGGGCTTCTTTGGTATGGCCGAAATTATTGCCAACACCAATGAAAATTTACTTGGCATTATGTTAATGATATGTTATTACTGCCTGCTTGAAGGAAGCATGGGCCGCACTTTAGGGAAACTTATTACAGGAACTAAAGTAATCAACGAGGATGGGGGGCAACCCGGTATTGGAAAAATATTTGGTCGCACTTTTTGCCGCTTTATACCCTTTGAGGCTTTTTCTTATTTTGGTGATGCGCCCGGTGGCTGGCACGATAGAATGACGGGAACAAGAGTAGTAAAAGTAAAATAGAGCTTAAAAGTATTTCTCAATCTCTTTCTGCACTTTGGTAGCCCCTTCATCGGGCACTAATTAAAAACTATTCCTTTATAAGACGAATAAAACTTTCTTGCGTTCTAATGCTATAAATTCCCGCAGGTTGATTGCTTATATCAATCCGCTCCGCGTAATTTGCGCTTTTGCTTTTATAAACTACTTCTCCTAACGAATTATATATTTCAATTAACCCCAATTCAGTTGAAGCGCTTAGGTTAATTATATCGTGAGAGGGATTTGGAAATAGAGTAAGCGCATTATTTTTTTTAATTGCAGCAATAGCCATTGTTCCGGTAAAATATTCGTAAGCACCCATATCGTACCACGCGCCTTGCGGACGTGGAGTGCCTTCAAAATCATCAATTACCTCTGGAGCCAAAGTTATTCCTTGGTCGATGGCGGGTGAGCCTGCCTGCAAATGATAATCGATAGTATCGTTTACAAAAACCGGATCGTATCCAATAATGTTCGCGCTTGAAGTATAAGCGACGTTAGAATTGTTCCAGGTCATATTTATAGTGCCTTGCGGATTGCCATACCATAAATTATTATCAATAACAACCCCCGTTCCGTGCGCGTCGTAACAAAGTATGCCGAGTTCTGCATTGTTGTAAAAAATATTATTTCTAAAATAAATTCCGGCCACATCCATCCAAATCATTCCACCTGAGCGGCCGTTCCATGCAAATACATTGTTATACACTTTCATATTTGCTACGGTATCGTATCCTGCAATATGAATGCCGTAAGCACAATTATTTGCCACAATATTATTTGCAATAATTTCATTGTCGCCGGTAAGATACATGCCATGATCGAGATTACTGTTTATGGAGAGGCGGCCGTTATGATGAATGTAATTGCCATAATACATTGTGCCGCCCGTAAATTCTTCTGAAAGAACGCCGAATTGCCCCGTGTTGCCGCTGATATTACCAATGTTTCCGTTATGGTGAATGTTGTTATTTAAAATTTTATTTCCGTGCGCGGTGCCTGCAACATAAACGCCGCCTTCAAATCCATTTATCATTTCAAAACCTTCTATTACATTGTAACTTCCGTACATGGTAACTGCTTCGGTATGATTTGCCAGATTGCCTGCATCTAATGTGGCGCCCCATTTAACTTGTGACTTTAAAGTAATGTATGCTGATGGTGTACCGTTTTTATTCATTTGTATGCCTGCCCATGGCGTGTAATCGGTATACAAACCGGGCTTAACAATTATTGTGTCGCCGCCGGTAACCAAACTATAAGCATAGGTTATGGTTTGAAAAGGCAATGCATTTGTGCCGGGATTAGAATCGCTGCCCGAATTTGAAACGTAATAAGTTGTTTGCGCTAAAGAAGAAAGATTGAAAGAAACAATAAACAGGGCGAGATAGAAAAATCTTTTCATGCAGCTATTTTTTTGGTTATACCAAATGTAGACTAAATAACGAAAGAAGAAAATGAGTAGAGAATATAAATGGATTTAGAAATACTTTTCCATCTCTTTTTGCAATTGGGCCGCAATTTCGGCAGCTTTTTCTGCAAAATCTGCACCTGCTGAAGCATAGATAATTTGTCGTGATGAATTTATGAGTAAGCCAATGTCTTTAGTTAAACCGTATTTACAAACTTCTTCCAAGCTGCCGCCTTGCGCGCCAACACCCGGAATTAATAAAAAGTGATTGGGAATTATTTTGCGCACATCCGCCAGCCATTCGGCTTTAGTAGCGCCAATAACGTACATCATATTTTCTTCGTTGCCCCATGCTTTAGAACTTGCAAGTACCTGCTCAAAAATTTTTTTGCCATCGGCCAGTTCCTTTGTCTGAAAATCAAAAGCGCCTTCATTAGAGGTTAATCCTAAAAGAACCACCCATTTATTTTTATGAGTAAGAAAAGGTTTTACAGAATCACTGCCCATGTACGGAGCAACTGTAATTGCATCGGCTTTCATCTCTGTAAAAAAAGCTTTTGCATACATACCCGATGTATTTCCAATATCGCCACGCTTTGCATCGGCAATTATAAAATGATTGGGATAATTTGTTTTTATATAATCAATGGTCTTAACCAAACTCTGAAAACCTTTTACGCCATGCGCCTCGTAAAATGCGGAGTTAGGTTTGTAACTCACACAATAAACGTGTGTAGCATCAATAATCGCTTTGTTAAATGCAAAAATAGGATCGGGGTCAGAAAGTAAATGTTTAGGAAGTTTTTCAATGTCGGGATCTAATCCCACACAAAGAAAGCTCTTCATTAATTTTATATGCTCTACTAATTCACTTCTCTTCATACAAATCTAAATTCCCTTTTTTATTCTTTTTAACCTCGTACCTTGTATTTCGTACCTCGTACCTTGTATTTATCTTCCTCCCATTTTAGGCATATTACGCATCATCTTCGCCATAGCGCCTTTATCCTGCATCATGCGCATCATCTTACGCGTTTCGTCAAACTGCTTCATCAATTTATTTACTTCCTGTATTGTGCGGCCACTTCCTTTTGCAAGTCTTTCACGACGTTTACCATTAATCAATTCAGGCGTCTCACGCTCTTTGGGCGTCATCGATTGTATAATCGCCTCAATGTGTTTAAAAGCATCGTCGTTAATATCTACATCCTTCATTGCTTTACCAATGCCCGGTATCATGCCCACTAAATCTTTTATATTACCCATTTTCTTAATTTGCTGCAGCTGGCCAATAAAATCGTTGAAGTCGAATTTATTTTGAGCAATTTTTTTAGAAAGTTTACGAGCCTCTTCTTCGTTGTATTGTTCCTGCGCTTTTTCAACAAGGGTAACCACGTCGCCCATTCCTAAAATACGGTCGGCCATACGGGTAGGGTGGAACACATCAATGGCTTCCATCTTCTCGCCGGTACCCACAAACTTAATTGGCTTGTTAACTATAGTTTTAATTGAAAGAGCGGCACCACCACGAGTATCTCCGTCTAATTTAGTAAGTACAACTCCTGTAAAATCTAATCTGTCGTTAAACGCCTTAGCAGTATTAACCGCGTCTTGCCCGGTCATACTATCTACTACAAATAAAATTTCCTGCGGCTTAATTTCTTTTTTAAGCGCAGCAATTTCATTCATCATCATTTCATCAACCGCCAAACGACCGGCTGTATCTATAATAACAACTGTGTTTCCATTTTCTTTTGCCTGCTGAATTCCTTTTTTAGCAATAGAAATTGGGTCTTTATTTTCTCTGTCAGAAAAAACTTCAACGCCAATCTGCTCACCCAAAACATGTAACTGGTCAATTGCCGCCGGACGGTAAACGTCGCAGGCAATAAGCAAAGGTTTTTTACCGCGCTTTGTTTTTATATGATTGGCAAGCTTACCCGAGAAAGTTGTTTTACCCGAACCTTGCAAACCGCTCATTAAAATAATGGTTGGGTTGTGGTCGAGTTTTATCTCGGAAGTTTCCCCTCCCATTAAATTGGTTAACTCGTCGTGCGTACTTTTTACCAATAATTGGTTCGGAGAGAGAGAAGTAAGCACCTGTTGGCCAAATGCTTTTTCTTTAACAGTGTCCGTAAATGTTTTGGCTACCTTGTAGTTAACGTCGGCATCCAACAGTGCTTTGCGGACTTCTTTTAGAGTCTCGGCAACGTTAATTTCGGTAATTTTCCCCTGGCCCTTTAAAACTTTAAAGGCCCTCTCTAATTTATCACTTAAACTGTCAAACATGTTCTTCTTTTCTTAGGGTTACAAAAATACGATTTTAAGGTTGCATTTGTCTTTTATTCAAACTTAATTTTAAGCAGGGTTAATGGCCTTTCTATTACTAAATAGCTAATGGTGGCCAGTACTAATGTGGTCAATATGAAAGCGTAAATCTTTAATCCTTCTGCTAAATGAAGCCAGTTTGAGTGTATAAAAAACAAAACTGGAAGGTGAAATATATAAATACTATAGGCAATGGTGCCTAGGAATACAAGCGGCTTTATCTCAAATATTCGTTTAATCAAACCGTCGCCAAGTCTGGCCGATAGCATAACGAAGGCCCATAAAAAGCCAAAAAAAGGATAGTACAATGCTTGTTTAATATTCATTTTACCTCCAAAAATCAAGTCGTGGTAATACGGAATGTGTAGCAGCATAACCGCAATACATAGTACACCTGCATAATCTAATGCAATGCGTTTACTTTTTTTAAGTGTTTTTTCTTTATGGTTAAACTCAAAAACAGCAATAAAGGTTCCCATCAAAAAGGCAGGTATAGATTCCATAAACGGAAACGGACGAAAATGCGTAAGTGCCCAAATACAAAATGCAAATGCGTAAAAAACAAAAAGAAACACTATTGCCTTTATAAATTTAAATTGGGTTAATTTATAACAGATAAGCATAAAAAAGGGCAGCGCTAAGTAATATTTAAGTTCTACCGCAAGTGTCCAAAAAATGCCAGCCCCTCTTAAAAGCAATAAATGCAGCGCTGCGTTTTTAAGCGGATAGTTATACATGCCGATATTGCCGAAATAATAGGTAAGCACGCCCAGGATAAGCAGGCCTATTGCGTAAAGCGGGTAAATCCTTAAAAATCGTCTAATATAGAATTTCTTAAAATTAGGTATAAGCGGTTTTTTGCCCGTGAGTATATGTATCATTTGCCTGCTTAAAAGATAGGACGACAAAACAAAGAAAAGACAAGCGCCTGACCTGCCGGCAAGTTGGAAATTTAAATTTTTAGAGAAAAGCATTCCCCAATTGCTGGAATGGGTAAGTAATAAAATAAGAATGGCGTTACCTCGAAACCCGTCTAAAGAATTTACATGCCAGCTGCCCGTTTTTTTCGGAAAAAATAAAATATTAATTTTTTCTTTCATTACGGATTTGATTACAAAAGCCATATGGTATGACCCTAGTTAATAAAAGCCTTTGCCTTTTTTATTGCCGCCTCCAATCCTTCGGCTTTGCTGCCGCCGGCCTGTGCATAAAAAGCTTGTCCGCCGCCACCGCCGTTAATTTCTTTAGCAACTTCGCGCACAATTTTACCGGCGTCAAGGTTTTTATCTTTAACCAGGTTTTCAGAAATAATTACCGAAATGCTTGGCTTGCCGTTTACAGAGGCGCCAACTACACAGTACAAATTGTTTATTTGGGTACGTAAATCAAACAGAAGATTTTTTATCTCATCGGCATTGTCTAATTCAATTTTTTCGGCAATTACGCTTACTCCGCCAACATCAACCTTTTTAATTATTAAATCCTTTTTAATTTGCTGCGCTTTATCTTTTGCAAAACTTTGCAATTGCTTTTGCAAGTCGTGATTTTCGTGTACCAATGCTGTTACGCTTTTAACTACGTCAGCAGGATTTTTTAATAAAGCCTTAATTTCAGTAAGGGCATGCACCTGACTTTCAAAAAACTCTTCGGCTTTAACAGAAGTAATTGCTTCTATACGACGAATACCGGCTGCGATTGCACCCTCTGAAGTAATTTTAAAATGTCCGATTTGCCCCGTTGCCTCAACGTGCGTTCCGCCACAAAGCTCTACCGAAAAATTTCTGTCGAACGAAACTACACGAACAATATCCCCATATTTTTCGCCAAACAGAGCCATGGCACCTGTATTTTTAGCGTCTTCTAAATCCATTAACTGCACATCCGAGTGTATGTTCTCCCGAATTTTTTCGTTCACAATTTTTTCGATGTGATGCAATTCTTCGTCGGTAACTTTACTGAAATGCGAAAAGTCGAAACGCAAATAATCTTCGTTTACCAAACTCCCTTTTTGTTCTACATGTGTACCTAACACCTGGCGCAAAGCCGCGTGGAGCAGGTGAGTAGCACTGTGGTTATTAGTTGTAAGTGTGCGTTTAGTCCGGTCAACATGCGCCCAAAAAGAAGCCGAAATATTCAATGGTAATTTATCTGTGTAGTGAACAATGATACCGTTTTCTTTTTTTGTATCGGATATTACAAGCATGTCATTCACGCTTTTTAAAATACCTTTATCACCAACTTGTCCGCCACTCTCTGCGTAAAACGGAGTTTCGTTTAAAACCAATTGGTACTGCTCTTTATTTTTTGATTTTATTTTACGGTAACGGGTAATGTAACACTCTACATCCGTTTCTTCGTAGCCAACAAATTTTACTTCGCGTCCGCGGTCGGTATTCCATTGCAAAGCGGTATAAACCCAATCGTCGGTGTCAATTTGTGTAGCTGCGCGCGAGCGATCTTTTTGTTCTTTAAGGCAAGCGTCAAATTCTTTTTCATCAATGGTTAATCCGTAACCGGTAACAATAAGCGAAGTTAGATCTATCGGAAAACCATAGGTATCATACAATTCAAACGCTGTTTTACCATCAACCATTTTATTTTTAGAATTGGCTTGCTCCATGCAAATATTATCAATGCGGCGCAATCCAATTTCAAGGGTTTTGTAAAATGCACTTTCTTCTTCGCGGATAACTTTTTCGATAAGCAATTTTTGTTTCACCAATTCCGGAAATGCCTCTCCCATTTGATTGGCAAGTACCGGCACTAAACGATACATAAACGGTTCTTTCAATCCTAAAGACTGATATCCGTAACGTATCGCGCGACGCAGTATCCTGCGAATTACATAACCGGCACCTGTATTACTTGGCAACTGCCCATCAGCAATAGAAAAAGAAATAGCACGTATATGATCTACAATAACACGAATGGCGATATTTATTACACGCATGTTTTTATGATTGTCCTCATCATGCGGCTTGTAATGATACCCGCAAAGCGATTCTACTTTTTCAATCAGCGCAGTAAACACATCGGTATCGTAAGTACTTTGTTTTTTTTGTAAAACCATACACAAACGCTCAAAACCCATACCGGTATCAACGTGTTGTTTGGGCAGTTTTACCAATGAACCATCGGCCTTGCGCTCAAACTCCATAAATACGTTGTTCCAGATTTCGATTACCTGAGGGTGACTTGCATTTACCAATGTTTTACCGTCAACTTTTTTCCTGTCGGCTGCCGAGCGCATGTCGCAATGAATTTCGCTACACGGGCCACAGGGGCCTTGCTCGCCCATTTCCCAAAAATTATCTTTTTTGTTTCCTTTTAAAATGCGGTCCTCGGCAATAAATTGTTTCCATATATCGTACGATTCCTGGTCGAATGCCAAATTTTCTTTTGGATCACCTTCAAAAACGGTAACGTATAAGCGCTCTTTGTCAATTTTATAAACTTCGGTCAGTAATTCCCATGCCCAGCTTATGGCTTCTTTTTTAAAGTAATCGCCAAAGCTCCAGTTGCCCAACATCTCAAACATGGTGTGGTGATAGGTATCAACGCCAACTTCTTCAAGGTCGTTGTGTTTTCCGCTTACGCGCAGGCATTTTTGTGTATCGGCAATACGCGGGTGTTTTATGGGGGCATTTCCTAAAAACAAATCTTTAAATGGTGCCATACCGCTGTTGTTAAACATCAGAGTAGGGTCGTTCTTTACTACCATTGGGGCAGAGGGTACAATATGGTGTTCTTTTGATTTAAAGAAATCTAAAAATTGCTGGCGTGTTTTGCTACTGTTGGTCATAAATAATTTTCTTTTACTTTTTTAAATCTTTGGCTTTAACAAATTCTATATTTCCCTTGTGATTAATTATAACTAAATCATCATTTTGTTCAATGCTTTCATCAATAAGCGTATCGATTGCTTTTTTCAAACCTTTAACGACTTTCTCCACAAATTTTTTGTGCTCAATACTTGTACTCATTACTTATTTTTTTTATTTTCTCGAATAAACTCGAATCAATATTATCAATTTCTATTGCTGTTTCACCACTTGCAATTAATATCGGCTCTAGCGCGTTATTATCAAGCAGAATCCAATTATCGCACAAAGATATAAAGACATTAAAAAAATTGTATAATCCTCTTTCATACCTTCTCTTAATCACATCGGGAGGAATGTCGTGTCCTCCTTTTTCAACTCTTTTTCTTACCCTTTCTTTTGCCGTCTCAAAAGAGTCAAGCCACAGAAAGATTAAAGATACTGAATATCCCTTATTTTTGGCTTTTTGAATTAGCGCGCTGTAATGTCTTGAAGAAAGAGTCGTTTCAATTGCAAAATCCACCCCGGCTTTCATGTGATTATTTATTTGCATTAGCATTATTCTTCCCGCTTCTATTGATGCATTTTCGGGTTTTAAAGGAGATATGCTATTGGCTATTTCGTCCGCATTGATAAACTCAAAACATTCCAGGAATTTAGGTAATATAGTATAAGATGCTGTAGTCTTTCCCGCTCCGTTGGGCCCCGCTATAATGTATAAATTAGGCATATATTAAGCTCCAAAATTAGCCTATTTTCTGCAAAAATTAACAGTTTATAAGCTGTAAACAAAGCAAATAGGCTATTACAGGGAATTTTCGTATTTTTGTTCGATTTATTTGACTGGCAATAACTTACAATGTCTAAGGTAAAATATAAGTTTAATACCAAAAACCTCACTTACGAGAAGGTTAGCACCACTATTAAAGAGCGGACGCTGAAGTTCCTATCGTACCTGGCTACCGGTACTGTATTTGCCACCATTACCATTATTCTTGCCTATAACTTTTTAGACTCGCCAAAAGAAAAGAAACTGCGCCGCGAGATAGAGAAAATGAAAACCGAATACGAAGCCCTAAATCAAAAAATGATGATGGCGCAAGGCGTTTTGGCTGACTTGCAAGACAGAGATAATAATATTTACCGCGTAATTTTTGAGGCCGATCCCATTCCGGATAACATTCGCAAAGCAGGTTTTGGCGGTAGCGACCGTTATGCAAAATTGCAAGGTTTTGAGAATACCAATATGATGGAGGAAACTTCTCAAAAATTGGATAAACTTTTAAAGCAGATTTACATTCAGAGCAAATCGTTTGATGATGTTTTAAAATTGGCAAAGAACAAAGAGGAAATGATAAACTCTATTCCCGCCATTATGCCTTTAAATATTAAAAATATGGTTAGGCAGCCCGGTGGTTTTGGTTGGAGAACGCATCCTATTTATAAAACACAAGAGTTTCACCCCGGCATGGATTTTCCTGCAGCTGAAGGCGTGCCTATTTACGCCACCGGAGATGGAGTAGTGGAGCAGAGTGATGCAAACATGCAGGGCTACGGAAACCACGTTGTAATTAACCACGGTTTTAGCTACCAGACTTTGTACGGCCACATGAGTAAAATTTTAGTTAAAGTAGGTGTAAAAGTTAAACGCGGACAATTAATTGGCCTTGTTGGAACCACAGGTTTAAGTACCGCGCCGCACTTGCATTACGAGGTAATTAAAAACGGACAAAAAGTTAATCCCATAAACTTTTACTATAACGACTTAAACCCTGAGGAGTATCAGCAAATGTTGCAGCTTTCTCAACAATCATCTCAGTCGTTCGACTAATAGGGAGGCTTTATGAAGATACGTCCAATAATTATGATATCCCGCGCTCGCTATAATACCATCAAATATTTTTTTAAAAAAGGAATGGTATAATATGTCTTTCGTAAAAATTGATTTTAAAACAGCGGTTGCGTTGGTTATTGCCAATATGATTGGCACGGGCGTGTTTACCAGTTTGGGTTATCAGGTGCTGGATATACAGAGTGGCTTTTCTATTTTGATGCTTTGGGTTATTGGCGGTATTATTGCTTTGTGCGGTGCCCTTGTTTATGGCGAAATTGGTTCTGCATTTCCGCAATCGGGTGGCGAGTATAATTATCTTTCTAAATTGTATCATCCTTCAATTGGATTTTTATCGGGATGGGTTAGTGTTACCGTTGGATTTGCGGCGCCTATTGCTGCGGCGGCTGTTGCATTGGGAATGTACGTTAGTAAAATTTTTCCGCAAGTAAACGGAACTGCTTTGGCAATTACAGTTGTTTTGTTGTTGACGGCGATGCATGCTACCGATTTAAAATTGGGAAGCACCTTTCAAAAAATATTTACGGTTTTAAAAGTTTGTGTGATTGTATTTTTTATAGGCGCCGGATTTTTCTCGCACCCAACACACGAAATTAGTTTTATGCCTCAAGCTTTTTCGTGGAGCGAAATTATCAGTGCGCCTTTTGCGGTTTCATTGGTATTTGTTTCTTATGCTTACTCGGGTTGGAACGCTTCTTCGTATATAGCGGGCGAGTTGGATAATCCGCAAAAGAATTTGCCTAAGTCCTTGTTGATTGGCACCGGCGTGGTGATGTTGCTTTATGTTGGACTGAATTATATTTTTATGTACACTGTGCCCGTAAATGAGTTGAAAGGTTTTACCGAAGTTGGTTATTTGAGTGCCGCTAAAATTTTTGGGTCCGCTTTGGGCGCCTTTATGGGATTGGTGATTGCGCTTTTGCTTGTTTCAACTTTAAGTGCAATGATTTTAACAGGCCCGCGCGTAATGCGTAGCATGGGCGGCGATATGCCTATGCTGAGGTTTTTTACCACTTCAAACAAAAAAAATGTGCCTTATGTGGCCGTAATTTTTCAGTCGGTTATTTCTTTAATTTTAATTCTTACTTCTTCCTTCTCCTCGTTAATTACTTACGTAGGGTTTACATTAAGTCTTTGCACTTTTTTAACAGTATCAGGAATATTTATCTTGCGCACCAAATTCAAACACCTTGAAACAAAATACAAAACATGGGGCTATCCGGTAACGCCTCTTATCTTTTTAATCTCTACGGCTTGGGTAATGTATTTCATCTTTAAAAACAAACCCGAAGAATCTCTTTACGGTTTAGTTACCGTGCTATCGGGGTTTGTGGTTTATTTTGTGGGGAGGAAGAAAAATTAAACGTATTGCAGTTGAAAAAATGAGCGAATTTTAACTAAATTTGTATATCCGAATGAAGAAAAATCTGCAAATATTCTGTTGAAAAAGGGCTCCAAGGTTTTGTTGCGTTCGATGCCAAAACAGTATTGATAAAGCATTACGAGGAGACGCTTTTTGCAACTCATTTTAAAGGGATTAGGATGTACACAGATAATATTGCCGCTCAGAGATTAATAAACCAATATTTTAATAAATAGAAATCATGGGATTAATAAAAGAACCAAAAAATGTGGATTTTTATGTTATTGATAAGCCTTGGACCGTGGCTGAGAAAAATGAATTCAGTGCATTAATAAAAAAGTTAAAGTCCCGCGCAAAAAATAAAAAAGCAACTAAAAATAAAAAACAAAAAGCAAGGGCTGCATAATATTTATATTGTCAGGGTCGTCTTTATGATCTGGGTTTGTGGTTTATTTTGTTGGGAGCCAAAAGAAAAGAATAATTTTTTCGCATATTTGTTGTATGAAAGCAATGGTTATTACTCCCAAAAATGAAACCGAATTCAGGTTTCTATTTGACTTACTCAAGAAGCTTGGCATTGTATCTGCAACCATGACTGAAGAGGGGGTGGAAGATTTAGGCTTTTCTAAAATGATGAAAACTGTTGATAAAAGCAAAAAGGTAGGTAAGGAGAGTATTATAAAAAAACTTAAGGCGTAATGCAGGTTGAGTTTTTATTAAATTTTCTAAAGACCTCGATTATATCAACCAAATATCAAATTTAAAAAAGCTTACCGGATTCAAATCAGCTTACAGAGTAAGAATAGGGGATTACCGTGTAGGATTTTTTTACGAAGGCGATAAAGTTCTTTTTGCCAGAGTTGTTCACCGAAAAGATATTTATAAAGTTTTTCCTTAATTACAAGTGTTGTAATTTCCGGACTGGTTGTTTATTTTGTGGGGAGGAGGAAGACTTAGTTCGCTAATGAACGATAACTAATTTTTTATTAGAAGTGCTTACACCATTTTTAATTGTCAAAGTGTAAATGCCGTTGTCCAGAGTGTTTGCGTCAAATTCTGCTGTACCAATAATATTTTTACTAAACACATGCCTGCCGTTTACGTCATAGAAGTCTACGTTTTGCTTGTCAGTCGAATTTGTCATAAGAGTAAAAAGCCCGTTCGTAGGATTTGGGAAAACAGTCACGCGCCAATGTTCTGCGGATAATTGATTAATGCCAAGGGGGCAAGGCTCGTAATAACAAGTACTGTAAGTTGAATTTTGAAACATTAAAACTCCATTTTGTTTTTGGCACATAAGAATTGGTATACATACATCTGTTACACAGTAGAGATTTAAATCAGGGGCAAGCGGCCCACAATAACTCCCAATGCCTTCTATCAAAGTGTCAAACCCGTTGTTATAATAATCTTTTATGTAGAACCGCTTTCTATAGTTCCCGCTTATTAACACGCTGTCTTTGCCTGTAATTTTAATTTTGACAGGATTACCCGAACAAATTATATCAATAGGATAAACCGTTATAGTGTCGTTTGTGATTAGGGTAAAATCATAAACTAGCCTTTCAATCGTCGTATACGGAGTAATAGCGTACACTCTTTTGTTTGCAACATCCTGTCGCACCATGCACAAATATTGCAATGAAGCTGCAGAAAGAGCTGTATCATTGGTTAAAAAATATTTTTTGTATGTTTTTGTGTTATATACAGAGTCCCCTTTAATAAGGAATTTGTATGTATTTACAGACCAAACAGTATTACTGTCCGGCATTGGGCAATAGATTTGTCCGATGAGATTAGTGTCTACTAAAGCCAGTAGAAGTAGTCCAATTAATAATTTTTTCATATGCTCAATATTATTTCATTGTCGTTGGTGTGTTCCAACTACCTCACCACCGTAACCGTTCCCGATTTATTAAGTTCTTTGCCGCGGAAGTCGGTGGTTATGATTTTATACACATACACATCTTCCTGTACGGGTTTGCCGTGAAAAGTTCCGTCCCAACCGCCGTCAAGGTCGGTCCAGTGAATTACCTGTTCGCCCCAGCGGTCAAAAATATAAACATCAATTTTTACGTAGCCGCCAAATAGCGGTTTAAATATTTGGTTGTGCACATCACCGTTAGGCGTAAATGCATTGGGCACATAAAACGTTGGTTCAATAGTTATACTCGCGGTATCTTCTGCGCTGCATCCTAATTCGTTTACAGAAACCGCGTGGTAAACAATATTGTGCTCGGGCGTGGCAGTAGTTGTATAACAATTTGTACATGACAAATAATCGGTAGGCACCCAATTAACGGGATAATTAGAAGTAGCAATCAGGGTTACACTTTCTCCAAAAAATAATTCGGTATAGTGCGGTGTAACTTTTATTCGGGGCAAAGGATAAACAATTACAGTAGCTGTATCTGTACTAATACAAGGCCCGTTGGCAACTGTTACTGTGTAATGCGTAGTTATAACCGGATTTGCAATTGGATCCCACACATGGGGATTACTTAGCCCGGTTGGTGGCATCCAATTATACGTATACGTTCCGGTAGGCACAGATGTAACATTTGGATGCGAAAGCTGTCCTTCGCAAATTACTGCGCCGGTAGCATTAATTGCAACAGGTTGAAAAACAAAAATGCTAATAGTGCCCGATCCCAAACATCCGTTTGCATCAACCGTATTAACTACATAAGTTCCTGCAGCATTAACCGTAATTGTATTTGTTGTTTGTGCCGTTGCCCAAGTCCAGGTAACACCCGGCCCGTGTGCTGTTAGTATTACACTATCGCCCGCACAAATTTGTCCGGTAGTTGTAATGTAAGTAAAGTTTGGCGGAAACACATGCACGCTAACTGTATCGCTCCGTGGACAAGTACCATCGCTTATTGTAAGTGTATAAATTACTGTTACGGCAGGACTTGCAAAAGGATTAGGAACATTGGTACTGCTTAAACCAATTGGCGGCGACCAGGTATAAGAAATTGCCGACGCTGCTGTAGAAAATAATTGCACAGTATCGCCTACACAATAGGGCGGAGGCGTTGCAATAGAAAGTGTTGGCGATGCAATTACAGTAACTGTGCCTGTTGTAGTATCCGGAATATTACATGAAGTTGTATTGGTTACAATAAAAGTTACCGTGTACGTGCCGGTGTTTGTGTAAGTATGAACGGGGCTTGATGCTGTTGAAGTAGTGCCGTCGCCAAAATTCCAAGAGAAAGTACTTCCACCTGAGCCTGTATTTTGAAATTGCGTTGTGTACGGTACGCAACCCGTTGCTGAGTTTATAGAATAACTGGCAACAGGCGTGGGGAGAACGCTAATTTTAATTGTGTCTTTTCCTTTGCAACCATTGGCATCTGTTATGTTAACCGTATAAATTCCCGCTGTGTAAACCCAAATGGCAGGTGTTGTTTGTCCGGGCGACCAAGTATACGTTGTATAGGGAACAGTTGTACTCAGATTTACACTATCGCCCGAACATATTTGATTTGTGCCTTGAATTATTGGGACGGGGTTAGGAAAAACTGTAACAAGAACAGAATCTTTTGCCGAACAAAAACTATCGGCCACCATAACAATATAATTTGTTGTTACCGTTGGGCTGGCCATTGGGTTTGCAATATTTACATTGTTTAATCCTGCGCCGGGCGTCCAGCTAAAAGTTAAGGCGGTTGAGCTTACTGCGTTTAATTGTACGCTGCTACCCATACAAATGGGTGCTACGGGTGCAACGTTAACGGTGGGTGTTGGTGTTACGCGTACGTAGGCATAAGCGGTATCGGTTAAATTACAGGTTGTGGTATCGGTTGCAATCATTGTAACGGTGTAACTTCCTACGGCGGTGTACGTGTGCGCGGGATTCATTACGGTGGTAGTTGTGCCGTCGCCAAAATCCCAATAGTAAGAAGATGCGTTTGTGCTTGTATTAAAAAAGTTTACTGAGAGCGGCGCGCAGCCAATTGCAATGGTTGGATTGATTGAAAAAGATGCAAGAGTAATTATTAAATCGAATTTAAATTTTATGAGCGCGTTATTGCAATTAAAGGAATTGTTTGTGCTTGACCAGGCGCCGGCGGTTGTTGGTAAATCCGAGTAGCCTCCGCAGCCTTCGCAAATTGCCTGGTAAATTACGCCCGCTTTGTCAAAGCGGCTTGTACCACCATCTACGTGTTCCTGACTAAGAGCGCCACCCATATACGTTGCATACAAAAGTGAGGCGGCGTTTTTAGAGAGAATGAAAAAATAAAAATCGCTTCCGTCGGTTGTCGATTGAAAAGCATTTCCGGTTAATGGTAAATTGTAAGTGCTGCTGGTTGGTACATTGTAACCAAATAAATTTCCTCCCCAGCCCGAGATATAAATGTTTTCGCAATTATCAACCAAAAATGCGGAAGGCGCAATATCAGGCGTACCTCTTGATGCACCAAACTCGGTAGAAAAAATAGTAGTGTTTAAACTTGGATTTAATTCGTGAATAAACTGGCCGCTGTTTGCATTTGAGTAAACGCCTCCTGTTATTGGGTATGCACCGCTTGATTGCCCATAGATATAAACGTTATTAAATTTATCTAACTGCACAAAGTAAGATTGATCGTACGCAGGAGTGCCAATGAAAGTGGATTGTAAAATAGCCGTTCCGTTTGTTTTCATGTGCGTAAGAAAACCATCTATGTTACCTCCGTACGTTGTATGAATAACACCCGGAGTTACAGGAAAGTTAGCGCTTTCTGTTCCACCGGTAACATAAATATCATTGTTGGGGTCGAGCGCCAAATTATATCCGGCATCATTTAAATTTCCTCCTAAATAAGTACTGAATAGTAAGGAAGTTAAATTTGCATTCAGTTTAAAAACAACAGCATCTTGTCCGCCGGCGTTTGTGGGCTGTATGCAACCTGCAGTAACAGGGAAGTTATTTGAAATAGTGCACGATGCAACATATACGTTATTGTTTGCGTCAATAATTACATCGCTTCTGCCATCATCGGCATAATTATATTTTAAGGAGCCTAAATACGTTTCTACCCCCGAAATACTAACGCCATCATCCAGCGAGCCACCAATAAATGTGGATGCAAGTAAAGCTGTTCCTGTAGCATTAAATTTTGTAACAACAATATCAGAACTTCCAACTCCATTTAAACTAACATCGTAAGCGCCTGCAGTCACCGGGTAATTGGTAGAGTAGGAGCGGCCCATTACAATAAGGTTATTGTTATTATCTACAATGGTACTTTGGGGCGCTTCGTTATCGCTGCCGCCTAAATAAGTAGAATACATTAAGGCTGTACCGTTAGTATTAAATTTAGAAACCACAATATCAAAACCACCATAACTGTAAGTAGCATTAATTACTCCGCCGCCGTAAGTTCCTTGAAAAGCCCCGGCAGTTATAGGATATCCAACGCCAAAACAAACTCCGGAAGTATACCCATTGCCAATGGCATCGTACGTAGCGCTCATTCCCCAATTATCAGCCGTAGAACCCGTAAAAGTTGAAAACACTAAAGTTGGGTCGATAATTACTTCCAGATTTTTATCATACGCTCCAAGTTTAATACCAATAGAATTATTGTTTTTTACATAGGAGCATTCTATTTTTTTCTTTTCTCCAAATACAAGTTGATATGCAAAAGGTGCTTGCTGCACAATATCGCCCACTTTTGTTTTAAGAAAGACATTTCCGTTTTTAACGTACATATCGTTTTGACCCGTAAACTTTAATTTTATTTGGGAAGGATCGGCCTTAGGCGCCACAATAAAATCATAACGCACATTATTTACATCGCTAAAAGTTTTAACCGATATGCCGGGATATAAATCTTTGTAATTTACATTTTGATACAGCGGAACATTGCCTGCCCATTTTTTGCTGTCGTTTCCTAAAAAGTAATTGTGGTAAACTTCTCTTTTATCAGAGCCCTCGATGGTGGCAGTTTGACAACCTTCAAATTCCATTTTTACTACATGGAAATTATATATCTGCGGGCCGGTTTCTTGTTTTCCTCCTTCGTGCGGGTGCATTTTACTAAAGCCCTCTTCGGGATAAAATAAAAATGTGAAAGCGTCTTTTTCTAAAAACAAACGCCCGCCTCTAAAATCGGCCTGATACAGAACTTTATCGTTCCACTGCCCTTTGTTTTGAATGTAATTTAAGTTATGCGGATTATCATCGCCCGCAATAGCAAAAGCGTGACTGAATAAAACACAGCCTGCAAAAAATATGAGGTGCCTTAATTTCATGAAGTAGTATTATAAAGATATAAATTAAAACCCTAAAAACAAGGCTTTTAGCTAAAATTTAATTAAAAATTAATAGTTAAAAAGTAAACTCGGTTTATGTGCTTTATTGTCCTTTTTTCTCTTTTTTAGCAGTAGCATGAAGTTCAGCCTTAAAAATATACCGCTCATCCTGTTTTTAACAATGGGATTGTCCGGTTTTGGGCAAAAGACAAGCAAGTATCTCGACAGCCTTTTAAAGTTGAACCTCCCGCAATACGCCAAAGTTTTTGCGGAGCCCAAGAAATATAAGTTGCAAATAATTTACACGCGCATTACCCGCGACAAGGATAACAAGCCCTCTTTTAAAAATTATTATTGGCGAGCAGACTCAACGCAGTTTTTTTATCCTGCCAGTTTGGTGAAACTTCCGGTTGCTATTACGGCTATCGAAAAAATTAATCGGGAACTAACAAGTTACGGCGTAAATAAAACCACGCCGATGCTTACTGATAGCGCGTTCTTTTGTCAGAAACGTGTGGTGAAAGATACTACAGCCGAAAATAAATTGCCCTCTATAGCACATTACATTAAAAAAATGTTTTTGGTGAGCGATAATTATTCGTTTGCGCGCACGTATGAGTTTGTGGGTTGCGATTATTTGCACCAGGGACTTGAACGCTGGGGATTTAACAACATACGAATAGTAAATCGCCTCGACGGGCAATGTAAGAATGATACCGGTAAAATTACTTCGCCGGTTTATTTTATGTCGCCCTTTGGAGATGCTTTGTATAAACAACCTTTGACTTTTGCTACATACAATAAACCTTATCCTTTGCTTGAGGCTAAAGCAGGAAAAGCCTATGTAAATGATTTAGGAAAGCGCGTTTACGAGCCAAAAGATTTTAGCAGGCATAATTTTATGAGTTTATACGATTGCCACGAAATTTTTAAGCGACTTACTTTTTGGAATTATATGGAAGGCGAAAAAAAGTTTTCGATGAGCACCGACGACTGGCAATTTATGATGAAACACCTGGGCATGTATCCGCGCGAGAGTGAGTTTCCTAAATACACCGACCGGAAAGTTTTTTACGACAGTTTTAAAAAATATTTTATGTACGGAGCTACTGCACCTACAATTGATACGGATACTTTGCGTGTATTTAATATTGTGGGCCGCGCTTACGGGTTTTTAAGCGATGTGGCTTATATTGTAGATTATAAAAACAAAGTAGAATTTTTACTGTCGGCCACCATTTACGTTAGCGAAAAAAACATTGTAGGCAGCGGCAAATACGAGTATGATTTAATTGGCCTGCCTTTGTTTAAAGATGTAAGTAAATTAATTTACGAAACCGAGAAGAAGCGCAAGAAAAAGCACGAGCCGGATTTGAAGGAGTTCGAGTTGTTTGGGAAGTAACAGCCAATGGAACGCGGATGACACGGATGATTATGATTTAACGCGGATTTTTTATTTGGAGGTCTCGTCATAGTAGGAGTTTGAGTTGTTTGGGAAATAGCAGCCAATGGAACGCAGATGGCGCTGATGATTATGATTTAATAAGGCATCTTATTTTATTAATAGGGTAGGAGGTAAAACCTAATTTTTTTTAAATTTCCTTTTTAATGTCTCTATGCCCTTCACTATTTCTTGTGGAGTTGCATTTAGTGAGCTAATTTCAATAATTATAGGGTCATATTCCTCATATCGGTGAATAATTAAACTATAACATTTTGCGCCCTTTATTTCGGCTTCAAGCAAATAAGTTGATAGAATGCGATGCCAAAATATTTTTTCAGTCTTTGTAACCAAGCCTTCATTTGTAAATGTTAGTACCGGCCTTTTATCAAACAACTTATAGATTAGAATAAAAGGGGTTAGAAATAGTGCTGAAAACATAACTATGCGAAATGCATCGGGCTTTTCAATAAATGCGGATTTTATTGTTTTATTTGGATCAAAAAATAATAAACCGAAAATCATAACAAGAAAAATCAAAATGGGCAAAAGTAATTTTTTTGTTTGAGGGATAAACTGAATCGGAAGGTCCTGCAAAATTAAATTTCCAGATTCATGATTTTCAAATTGCTTTATATTGGTAAATTTCCAATCGTTAATTTCAAAATTAAACTCTTCAGGTAATGGAATTGTTTTGTCGTTAATCTTTTTATAATATAAATCTATTTCAGTTTGCAGGTTTTGTGATTCTTCACTGTCTAATTTAAAATCTTTACACGAGCTTTCAAAAACGGCTGCCGTATCTGTTAATCCACATATAATAAATTCTCCATCCTTACTTCTGTTAAGACATACATTGCAAAAACTTAATCGATCTTCGTCGGATATCATAAATTAAACAGTTGTTCTAAAACAAATATATAATTAATCTAAGGAATGCGTAGGCTACTTAACCCCAACCATTTGTTTTTTCTGAGTGTCCCAGACTTTTAATTTAAAGCAGCGATAAATATCTACAGGATTAAGTGTGGTTGTTTTTGAATGTTGTAATTCGGGCAAGGCGGCCATAATTTCGGGTAATCTATAGAACGGAATGCGGGAGTTTAAATGGTGGATGTGATGGTACCCAATGTTAGCCGTAACCCAGCGCCAGAAAGGATTCATGACCATATAACTTGAAGACTCTAATGCAGCGTGGGTATAGCTCCACTCAATTTTATCTTCCTTAAACTCAACACCCGGAAAATTATGTTGCGCGTAAAACAAATACGAACCAATGCAGCAAGCAATCATAAACGGAACGGTGATTGCTAAAATCATTGTGTGCCAGCCAAAAAAATAACAAGTGGCCCAAATAAACACGCCGTGCAAAACAAGTGCTATAAAAGAATCCCAGTGTTGTTTGGCTTTACTTAAAAAAGATTGAAGGCAAAGTCCGTACATAAAAACAATAATATATCCAAAGGCAATGGTAAGCGGATGCCTTATGGCTAAATAAGAAAACTTTTGCATGGGACTGCAACGTTTAAATTTTTCTTTAGTAATAATAGGGTAGGAGCCGATGCTGGCGCTGAATAATTTTGAATTGTGGTTGTGATGGTAATCGTGCGAGCGTTTCCAGATACTTTTTGGAGCCAACACGTATAAGCCGAACAAAGTAAAAATAGCGCTTCCTAATTTTGATTTATCTAAAACAGAGTGATGCTGGTTATCGTGATAAATAACAAACATGCGCACAAGAATAAGTCCGCTGAAAATACTGGCAGCAATTCTAAACCCAATATGAATAGGTAAAAAAGTAAGTGTGTTAACGGCTATTAAAAGTACTAGTGTACTAAGTGTATGAAACCAGCTTTTCCATTTAATTTCTTTGGCAAAGGGTAGGGTTGCCATTATTAAGTCTCGTCCGGTGCGCATTATTGGGCAAATTTACACAAAATACAACAAACATACCTCCTCCGAAAACATCCCCCGTCTTGCTTCGCAACGACGTCCCCCTTCAAAGGGGGAAACCATTTATACTAAGTTAGTAGCACCAGTTTATTATATAAGATTAAAAGAACTTAGTGTTTAGGGAAATTAAAATAAAAAGTAAAAACGGTTTCCCCTCCGCCGCCGCGGAGAAGGGGTGTTTCGCCTGCGTAACGGGAATATTATAGGAGGAAAGCGTCAATCAGGCTTCTTATGCTTCCACCTGCGGTGGCTCCACAACCAAATTTCGGGTTGTTTAATAATTTCTTGCTCAAGACGACGGGTGTGTAATTCAGAAATTTCTTCTTCGGCGGTAGATTCGGGGTTTTCTACCAAGGTTTCTGCAAAAATTTCGTAATATCCGCGCTTAACTCGTTTTACATTTACAAAAATTACCGGGTAATTTAATTTACGGGCAATTTTTTCAGTCCCGCGAAAAATAGGGGTATCCTGATTAAGAAATTTAGTCCAATATGCCCCTTCGGGCGGCGGAGTTTGATCGGCAATAAAAGCGGTAATGCTAAGTTCGTTTTTATGTGCAATCATATCGCGCATGGTGTTTCGCATTTCAATTAAGCCATTCCCAAAACGGCTGCGCATACCTATGATGAGCCGATTCATGTATTTGTTTGTTAAGGGATGGTAAATTATATATAAATGATGTTTGCCAAGTAAACCAAAAGTATTACCGGCCCATTCCCAATTACCGTAGTGGCCCATTACTATAATGAGATTTTTATTTTCTGCTGCATATTTTTCGAAAAGTTTTTGTCCGGCTATATCCAGCTTGCAACGCTTCAACATGCTTTTGCGACTTATGGTAAGCGTTTTAAAAGTTTCTAAAAACAAATCGCATAAATAGCGGTAAAACTTTGCCCGTAGTTTTTTTAGCTCGGCATCGCTCTTTTCAGGGAAGGAGTTGCGCAGATTTTGCATAACCACTTTTTTGCGATACCCTATTATATAAAGCAAAAGCACGTAAAAAAAGTCGGACACGCCATAAAATAGCCAAAAGGGTAGCACGGATAATAAGTACAAAAAGGGTAGGGATATATAAAAAACGATTGCCTTCACACCCCAAAAGTACTAAAAGGATTAATCTGGTTTAAGAATAATGGCTCATTTAACCGCTAATGCATAAAAAACTTTTTAAGTCGCTTTTTAATCCATACTTTTATTACAAATTATACCCAATATGAATGTTATTATTGTTGATGACGATTCAGTATCGAGAGAGCTGCTTCAAATTTGTGTTGAACGTACCAATAATCTTAATTTGGTTGCATCCTGTAGCAATGCGCGGGAGGCCATGGCTGTTTTAAAAGAAGAAAAAAATATAGACCTTATTTTGCTGGACGTAGAAATGCCCGAAATAAGCGGAATTGACTTTTTAAACATCGTTAAAGACATACCTCAGGTTATTATTGTAAGCGGCAAAAAAGATTATGCCGCGGATGCGTTTGACAATAATGTTACCGACTATATTGTAAAACCCGTTAATTACGATCGTTTTGTAAAAGCTATAGATAAGGCACGCCATTCGGAAAGTAGTTTTAAAATTAGCACGGAAGACGCCTCCTTTATTTTTGTTAGACACAAAGGAAGACTGCAAAAAGTAAATATTGAGGATATAGATTATGCCGAAGCGAACGCCGATTATATAAATCTGGTTGCCGGCGAAGCTAAATATGTAGCACACTCTTCAATGAAAAATATAGGAGCAAAACTTCCCTCTAAAACATTTGTAAGAGTGCATCGCTCCTTTATAGTTAACCTCACTAAAATAAAAACGCTGGAAGAAAATACTTTATACATGAGTGCCAAAGGCCTTACAATACCCATTGGCCGTCTTTATAAAGAGCAATTAATGCGCAGGCTCAACCTCGTTTAATTTATAAAGCTATTTCGGGCTACGTTAAAACACGTATTTTACCGCTATCTTAATAAATACCCGCCAAAAAATTGGGATTACATTTGTCTCTTTGGGCGGAAATTCCAGTCCACGATGCTATAATTGATAATGACACGTTTTTTACCGTTCAAGATATTATTGAGGGGCGAAAAAAGAAGATACCTAATAAATACCAAACTGTTAGGGACGAGTTTCCATTAAGAGGTTTTTTAACCTGCGCTCAATGTGGTAGGACTTTAACGGCATCATCTTCAAAGGGCAAAATGGGTACATTATTCTATTACTATCATTGCAATAAAGGGTGTAAGGAACGATATAAAGCAAGTAACGTAAATGAAAAGTTTGAAGATATGCTATCTAAGATAAACTCTAATTCACAGAGTTTAAATTTATTTGCTCAAATCTTAAAAAATGGATTTAAAAGCAAAAACAGTTCTGTTAAGACAGAATTAGAGAAACTTCAAAAAGAGATAGGAAAACAAAAACAAAGGCTTAAAAATGCAAAAGATATGGTACTTGATGGGGAGATAACTTCAAACGATTATAAGGAAATGAAATACGATATTGAAGAATTATTATTGAAATTAAGCTCCGATGAATCGAAGTTAATATCCGCAATAGACAATAATGGGAACTTGGTTGATGATGGAATTGAGATTATCCGAACCGCTGAAAAGTATTACCACTCTAAGGATACAGTAGCAAAACAAAGAATAGTGAGTTCAATCTATCCCAATAAGTTAGTTTTTGAAAAAACAGGGTATCGAACTCCCGAAAATTTGAAATTCATAAACCTGCTTTGTAGAGTTGGCGAGGCTTCCAAAGGAAATAAAAAAGGGAAGAAAACTGAAATTTCAGTTTCTTTCCTCGGAGTGG
>JBBQRR010000024.1:0-57396 GCA_038214655.1 Bacteroidia bacterium
TTTCATAATCAAGAACAATTTTCGCTCTTTTAGAGGGGGCTTACTTTTCAAAAACAAAAAAACACAAACAATATCACCTAATAATCAGGCAATTACGTTTGTATCAAAAATATTTTGTACTTTTATCGGACAACAATGAAATTAAAAGCAATTTTTCAATAAATAATGGATGAATTTGATTTAGTGGTAATAGGAGGTGGCCCCGCAGGATATGCAGGCGCCATGCGTGCGGTAGATTTTAAGAAAAAAGTTTTATTGATAGAAAAGCAAAAAGTTGGCGGCGCCGCCGTCTACGACGGCGTGCTCAGCTCTAAAACAATGTGGGAACACTCCATGAAAGTAGCCCTTATTCGCGAAACGGTGCCCGGATACCACGTACAATTTGCGGATGCCGACAGGGTAGTGCGCGATGCCATCTTTGAGCGCAAAACACAAATGACAACCCATTTACGTTTACTCGAAGCCGCACTTGGTTCAAAATATTTTCATTTAGAAAAAGGAAACGGAAAAATTATTGACGCCAACACGGTTGAGGTTACCAAAGAAAATGGCGAGAAGAAAATCATAAAAACAGGAAACATTTTAATTGCAACGGGCAGCCGACCAAGGTATTTATCACATATTCCAATCGACGAAAAAATTGTTTTAACGAGCGACGGAGTAAAAAATATACAGCATTTCCCCAAGAGTATGGTTATTCTTGGTGCCGGGGTTATTGGTTGCGAATTTGCTACCATCTTTTCTAATTTTGGCGAAACGCAGGTAAATCTTATTGATAAGGCAAATCGCATTCTTCCAATGGAGGACGAAGATATTTCTACCACTGTAACCGAAAACCTGGAGCGCAATGGTGTTGTGGTCCATCACAATTCGCAGTTAGAGCGAATGGAAATTAAAAATGGAAAAGTAGAATACGAACTTTTGTATAAAGACGGAAAGCGCGAAGTGATTACCGTTGACAAAGCTTTGGTTGCCGTAGGACGTGTGCCCAATATTGAAAATATTGGATTAGAAAATGCCGGCATTAAAATGACTGATCGCGGATTTGTTTTTCATACCGACACACAAACAAATATTCCGAATATTTATGTTGCCGGCGATGTTACGGGCGGAATTGCATTGGTAAACGTTGGCGAGCGCGAAGCGCGCCATGCGGCGGTAAGAATGTTTGGGCCCAAAGTAAACCCAATCAATTATAAAAATATTTCTACCATCATGTTTTTAAATCCCGAGGTAGCGGCGGTGGGCCTGAGTGAGCAGGAGGCAAAAGAAAAAAATCTTTCCTTCAAAGTAGTTAAGCTTGATTACAGCACCAACGCGCGCGCTATTGCTATGCGCAACACGAAAGGATTTTTTAAAATATTGGTAACTAACGACGACGAGATGCAGATACTTGGTATGCGCGTAGTAGGTGAGCACGCCAGCAGCGCAATACAGGCTGTTGCCTACTTAATGCATACTAGTCACGGCATACGCGAGCTGGCAGATATGATACACCCGCACCCGAGTATTATTGAGGGCGTGCAGGAATGTTTGCGCATGCTCTTAGGAAAATCAATTTACAAGCCTGCTGTTTTTAAAGATAAATTACAATGTTACACTTGCGATAAAGGAGTTTGCACACCAATAAGTTCACTAATAACATCAGCGTAAATGAATATTTTATACATAAGAGCATTGCACATTATTTTTGTAGTTTGCTGGTTTGCCGGCTTATTTTACATTGTGCGTTTGTTTATTTATCAGGTAGAAGCCAATGAAAAAACAGAAGTCGAAAAAAATATTTTAATTCCCCAATACCAATTAATGCAAAAACGTTTATGGTATGGCATCACCTGGCCCTCGGCTATTTTAACAATGGTATTTGGGTTTTGGATGTATTTCGACAATTTTGATTATTATCTTTCTCAACCCTGGATGCTCTTAAAATTAGTATTTGTAGGAGTGCTGTTTTTATATCACCTGCAATGTCAATATATTTTTAATAAAATGAAAACAAATTCATACAGCGCAAGCTCTATGAAATTACGATTGTTTAATGAGGTTGCAACCATTTTATTATTTGCTATCGTCTTTTTAGTAAGTGTAAAAAGCACGGGGAGCTTGGTTTGGGGAGGCTTAGGATTAGTTGCAGTTGCAGCGATAATTATGGGAGGTGTTTTCTTTTATAAGAAGCGCAGGGAGAAAAATGAAAACCCTGAAAAATAACCCTTAAAATTTAAGCAATTTAAAATTTATGCCCGCCTCTAATAAAGGAAAAACACGGTGCGAATAATTTCCTGCGTAATCAAGGCTTAGTCCGTACTGAACAAAAATCCGCTGAAAAAAGGGAAGCCTGCCATAATTAACGCAAGCCAAACCTACATGCACGCTCTGCGAATAATAATTACCCGCATCGCCGGCTATGGCCCTGATTTCTGTTCCAACAAAAAAACGGCCATACCTGCTTATCGAAGACGCTTTACTGGGAGTTTGCCAGCTTAACGCCGCAATTTTAAAGGGAAAATTTAAAAAATAAAACTGATACCTGAGAAGCGAATACCAGTTCCGATCGCTGTCAATCCCGCTTAACAAGCAAATATGCGAGTAATCACAGGTCTTACTTAAGCCGATTAGCGCATAACCAAGATTTTTTTGAAATTGATAATAATACCCGGGCTCAAAAATTAGCATAAGTGATTTATCGGGCGGGGCCATTGGACAAATTCCAATAAAGGGCCTGTCGCATTCAGATGGCTCGGGATTAAATGAGCAGCAATCCATGTAGCGCGTTATATTTTCAACATATAACAGGCGAAGCGGCAATCTTGTAAAATAATATTTTTTGTTTTTTCTACCGCTCTTTTCGGCCCACCTTACTCTCCAATCGCGCTTGCAGCCGATGTAATATGCTACACTAATATCTACATATTCACGGGGCACGCGGGCATTAATCCACGGACGATTAAGGAAAAAAGGAATTTTAATCTGCAGGTTGTACATTAAAAAATAATCCACCTGAAAACAAGTGTCCACTTTTTTTAAAGGCTCGTCTATCTTAAAAGTTTCGCTGCAATCGCCGCAGGGCAAAGGGTGTTTGCGGAAGAGTTTAAATTTTTTGAAGCCTTCTCTTGGTACAATTGCGGTATTGCGGTTTTTACCCCACCATAAACTGCCTGAACTTATATTTTTCCACCTAAGAGGCTTTACAATAATTTTTCCCGCTTTATTAAAATCTGCAAAAAATAATTTCTCAAGTTTTTTCCAATCATAGTATTCTGTTTCAATAACAATAAATTCTTTTTTGCCTTTGGTTACCAATCTTAAATGACAATGATGCAATACTTCATAATCAATATCGTAGCAAGCGGTTGCGGTTGCCGAAAAATTTTCGGAAGAAGGTATCGAATCATTACCGGGCAATTCAATGGTTTCAGATTTTTTGGTTTTAGAATAAATAATAAGATACACGCATCTGTTTAATTCAAGATTACTTTGTGTTGCTTCGCCGGACGCGCTGACACGCACCGGTATTTTTTCTGAAATAAATTTTTTGCAATATTTCTCAACCTGTTGGGCCCTTTTCTCTGAAAGCTTCAGGTTAGCATTAATTTTCCCTACCGAATCGGCCATTCCTACAAAATGTACAGAGTCAGCCTCCGTAAGGTCGTAGCTCAGGGGAATGATATCTAATTTTTCTGCTTCTTTATTTTCAAGTTTAGAATAACCTGTTTTAAAAAGCACGGAAATTGTATCCTGGCAAACAAGGCGGCCCGAGAAGAGAATGAAAAATAACGCGAAATTTTTTTTCGACATCAGGATAAGAATTTAAGGCGCCAGTCGCTCCTTTTTCCACTTACCATTCTTAAAAGTATAAGCAATACGGTCGTGCAAGCGGCTTTGCCGCCCTTGCCAAAATTCGTAATAAGTAGCTTTTAAAATATAGCCTCCCCAATTCTTGGGGCGCGGAATTTCTTCTTTAAACTTCGTAACAAATTCACTCACCATAGCGTCCAATTCTCTTCGCCCCTTAATTACTTTGCTCTGTGGCGATGCCCATGCCCCAATGCGCGAAGCAACAGGGCGCAAATTAAAATACTCGTCGGATACTTTTGCCGGAACAATTTCCACTTTTCCCTCAATACGAATTTGCCGCTCTAACTCGGGCCAGTAAAATAGCAGGCTGGCATAGGGGTTTTCTTTCAATTCATTGCCCTTTTTACTATGGTAATTGGTAAAAAAATTAAAACCATGGTTTTTTAATCCCCTTAATAAAACAATGCGCGAAGAAGGCTTTCCTTTTTTGGTAGCCGTACTAAGCATCATGGCATTAGGCTCGGGCAGGCCGCTTTTTACAGCTTCGTCAAACCACTTTTCAAATTGTTTAAAGGGATTGCTGTTGGCATCTTTTTCATTAAAATTTGCTTTTAGGAAATCATGTCGCAAATTCTTTGTATATTCATTGAGCGAATTCATAGGCGAATTTTGTAATACAAAGATACGTGCCCATTTTACAAGGACAAATATTAGTTGCCCGCCCGATGTTAAATGACGGAGGCTTTAAGCGTACCGTTATTTTGCTGGCCGAGCATAACGAGCAGGGATCTCTTGGCTTTATTCTTAATAAGCCCATGCACCTTACCCTAAAAGATGTATTGCCAGGCATGGACGATTTAAAAATTCCGGTATATTACGGTGGCCCGGTGGCACAAAATCAATTATTTTATATTCACACAGCCGGCAAAAAAATTTCCGACAGCGTTCATATTCAAAATAATTATTACTGGAGCGGCAGCTTTACCGAAATAGCCGAAGGACTAAAAAATCATACTTTGCAAACTTCGCAAATACGTTTTTTTATTGGCTATGCCGGTTGGGGAGCCGATCAATTGGATACTGAAGTGGAAGAAAAAGCCTGGGGTGTTTTAGATACGCATACCAGCGAATTAATTAATAAACACCCCGAAGATATCTGGCCCGAACACGTTGCGCGCTTAGGCGACAACTATAAAGTTTTTGCCCATTTACCTCAAGAACCGAGTTTAAACTAATGGAGAAAGAATATGTAGTGCTGGTTGATGAGCATGACAAAGAACTTGGAGTCATGGAAAAAATGCAGGCCCACACAGAGGGAAAACTGCATCGCGCCGTTTCGGTAATCATTTTCAATTCTAAAAAACAAATGCTGCTGCAAAAACGCGCCGAGGGAAAATACCATTCGGCGGGATTGTGGAGTAATACTTGTTGTTCGCATCCCCGCCTTAACGAAAATCCCGGAGACGCTGCAAAAAGAAGGTTGTATGAAGAGATGGGAATTAAATGTGAATTACAGAAGATGTTTACTTTTACCTATCAGATAAAATTCTCAAACAATTTAAGCGAAAACGAATTTGATTACGTGTATGCAGGTATTTGCGACGATGTGCCTCTGCCCGATCCGAGCGAAGTTGGCGACTGGAAATTTATAGATATTTCTGCTTTGGAAAATCAAATGAAAGAAAATCCAAGCCAATTTACAGAGTGGTTTAAGCTGATTTTAGACAAGATGAAAGCCCCTGCCAAGAATGAAAAGTAAGACTTCCCATACTGACAAAAGCCCTGTTTTTGCCTATAACATAGCTGAAACTCAGGCACAAAAATACTTTTTTCGGTATTTAAGTAAAAATTGCTTCTTTTGCAGACTGAATTTTAAAAGCCCTGGATGAGTAAGAACCTTGTAATAGTTGAGTCGCCGGCAAAAGCAAAAACCATAGAAGGTTTTTTAGGAAAAGATTTTACCGTAAGATCCAGCTTTGGCCATGTACGCGATTTGGTTAAAAAAGGGATGGGCATTAACATCGAGAAAAATTTCGAACCCCTATACGAGATATCGCCCGACAAAGAAAAAGTTGTGGCCGATTTAAAAAAATTAGCAAAAGCAGCAGATACAGTTTGGTTAGCAACGGATGAGGACCGTGAGGGAGAAGCCATTTCGTGGCACTTAGCGGAAGCATTAGGTTTAAAAATAAGCGAGACCAAGCGTATCGTTTTTCATGAAATTACCAAGTCGGCAATTTTAGAGGCTATAAAAAACCCGCGTAAAATTGATAAGCACTTAGTGGATGCGCAGCAGGCACGCCGTATATTAGACCGATTAGTTGGTTTTGAATTATCGCCCGTACTCTGGAAAAAAATTCGTCCCAGTTTATCTGCCGGCCGCGTGCAATCGGTTGCCGTACGTTTAATTGTTGATCGCGAAAGAGAAATACAAAAATTTACTTCTACTTCTGCTTACCGTGTTGTTGCCGAGTTTGCGGTTGGCAATGGGGTTTTAAAAGCAGAGCTAAATAAACGTTTTGCAAATAAAGCCGATGCCAAAGCGTTTTTAGAAAAATGTAAAGGCGCAAAATTTTCTATAGGTAATTTAGAAACCAAACCGGCCAAGCGTTCACCCGCCGCGCCTTTTACAACTTCTACTTTACAACAGGAGGCTGCACGTAAATTAAGTTTTTCGGTGGCGCAAACAATGGTGCTTGCACAGCGATTGTATGAGGCAGGAAAAATAACGTATATGCGTACCGATTCGGTTAACCTTTCGGAAACCGCAATGGGTCAGGCAAAAGCAGCTATCACAAATTTTTACGGCGCAAAATATCATAACCCGCGTCATTATAAACCAAAATCTAAAGGAGCGCAAGAGGCTCACGAAGCAATTCGTCCTACTTATATAGATACGCAAAGTGTTGAGGGCGAACGTAACGAGCAGCGTTTATACGAATTAATATGGAAACGCACCATAGCCTCTCAAATGGCAGATGCGGAACTTGAAAAAACTACAGCTACTATTACCATCTCTACTACAACCGAAAATTTTGTTGCCCAAGGAGAGGTATTGAAATTTGATGGTTTCCTTAAAGTATACATGGAAGGAAAAGATGATGAAGAGGAAGAAGAGAGCGCAGAAGATAGCGGTATGTTACCTCCGTTAAAAATGGGCGAAAATCTTTCTAACAAAAATATTGTTGCCACCGAAAAATTTACGCATCACCCCGCACGTTATACAGAAGCAAGTTTGGTAAAAAAATTAGAAGAGCTTGGCATTGGCCGTCCTTCTACCTACGCGCCAACCATTTCTACTATACAAAAACGTGATTATGTAGAGAAGACCGACCGCATGGGAACTACGCGTAATTACAATGTATTGAATTTTGAAAACGGAAATATTAAGGAAGCTGTAAATACCGAAAATACGGGTGCCGAAAAATCAAAAATGTTTCCAACCGATATAGGCATGGTGGTAACCGATTTTTTAATGCAATACTTCTCTGTTATTTTAGATTTTCACTTTACAGCAAAAGTTGAAGAAGAGTTTGACGAAATTGCTGAAGGAAATTTAGAGTGGACAAAAATGTTGAAAGACTTTTACAAGCCTTTTCACAAAACTATTGAAAGCACTACCGATAACAGCGAGCGTGCCAGCGGAGAAAGATCATTAGGAAAAGACCCCGTTAGCGGAAAACCAATTATTGTACGTATAGGCCGCTTTGGTCCCTTGGTACAAATTGGCGAAAGCGGCGATGAAAATAATAAACCACGTTTTGCTTCTATACGTAAAGATCAGCGAATGGAAACTATAACGCTGGATGAAGCTTTGTTGTTATTTAAAATGCCACGCATTGTTGGCGAGCTTGAAGGAAAAGAAATGAAAGTGGGCATCGGCCGTTTTGGTCCGTACATTGTACATAATAATGTATTTACTTCATTAGGTAAAGAAGATGACCCTTATAAAGTTGAAGCAGACCGTTGTGTTGAATTGGTTATGGCCAAGCGCCAGAAAGATGCCGATAAAGTAATTCGTGCTTTTGATCAGAATCCTGATTTAAAAGTTTTAAAAGGGCGTTGGGGCCCGTTTATCGCGCTCGGAAAAAAATTCTTTAAAATTCCCAAAACAACAGAGGCGAGTGGTTTAGATTTTGCAGCGGTTATACAATTAATTGGCGGCATGGATGCTTACGAGGCAGCTATTGCCAGCAACGAACGTATGGCGGCCAGTAAAAAACCCGGCGCGCGTAAAGCCCCGGCAAAAAAAGCAGCTAAGAAAACTTTTGCTGAAAAGAAAGCTCCTGCTAAAGCTGCGAAGGCAGTAAAAACTGTTATTGCTAAAAAAGCTCCCGCAAAAAAAGCCCCAATAAAAAAGGCTAAGAAAGCGGTGAAGAAAAAATAGTTTTAGCTAATTGTTTATTCCGAATTTAATTATCTCTTTATCCTTAATTATAAAAACCCTGTAAACGGGTTCGGTATGTTCGGCACCGTTTTGGTCCTTGTATTTTATATCGGTTATATAAACCAAAGAGCCGGGTTTAAGCTTTTCTACGTAAGCAAGCATTTTTTTACTAAGGCGATTATTGACAGAGCTGTCTAAAATAAATTTTTCCTTCTCGTAAAACTCCATTTTAAAACCTGTTACCGGAACTTTTGTCTTAATACTTTTATAATACACACTCATTGTGCCCACGGCTAACATAAGTGCCGACATGGCAGAGTCAGAAGCAACGCCGCCAAATTTTACTTTTGGAAAGGAGACAACCGTAAAAGGTTTATTTAAAACTAATTTCTTTTTTCCTTTAGCATCCGTTTCAAAAATGGAGACAAGCGTAACGCCGTAATTTGTTAAACCCTGAATTACAAAAGTACTGTCGGCAGATTTAGAAATACTGCCATTGGTAATTTTTACTTCAAATTTTTCTCCTTTTGTATTGGTAATTCTTAATTTGTTTTTACTTCCTGTAAACAAATATCCGTCTTCCGGAAAAAATTTATAATCACCGTTGCTGTATCGTACTTTAAAAGTAGTTATAGAATCTGTTTTTGTTTTTTGAGCGATACAAGCAGGTGAAGGTATAATGAAAAAAAAAATCAAGCATAGAAGAATGTCAGTTCGAGCGTAGTCGAGAACCCTTCGGAAGTCAATCCAAGGACCTCGACTACGCTCGGCCTGACAGAATGCTCGTTTAAAATAAATCATATAACAATTCCGTCAATGTCTTTGGATGTGTAGGTTTCTTTATCCAGCATATTTAATTTAAAGGTAAAGTTTTTTGTGTCTTTTCCAATACCTTCAAACACATTATTTTTTACCCATCCCAGTTTATGGTCACGGGTAATAACCAGCAAAACATTTTCGGCATTGGGGTTGAAAGAAAGTTTTTCGGGAACATACAAATTGTACAAGGCGTTTTTTCCTTTTTCTACAAGGTACACAGCCGCAATATGCAATTTTTCTCCATTGGCAGTTTCAAACTTTGCAAACACTTCTACACCCTGCGGCATGCTTTGCGGGCAGTCTGAATTCCAGATACCAAATTGCTTTATCTGAAAGGTGCGGTAAACTACTTGTGTGGCCATGTCGACCTGCGCGGCGTTTTGTACAAACAGTTCCGCATTCTTTTTTTGCAGGGCCTGGTATTTTTCAAATACATCCTGATACACATTTCTCTCTCTATTTAAAGCTTCTTCTGCCGCCATATCTGCTTTTTCGGCTGCGCTGAGTTTACTTTTGTAATCGGCATAAAGCGCGTTAAATTTTGCCATTGCTTTTTCCATGTTGCCATCTTTTGTAGGCTTTGCAGTTACTTCGTAAGTGCGCATCGGGCCGCTCATAGGGTATGAAAAAGTTACTTTGTAGTTATTTTCGGTTTTAGCAATTTTTTCCAGGTTAACCATTCCCCATTCGGTTTTTGATTCTTCGGATTTAAAATTTTTGCAATCTTTGGTTACTTCAAATACTATGTTGTTGTAAATTTCTAAATCGGGGCGGCCTGCCGCATCAATCGTAAACATTCTTTCGTTTAAGGGTCTTACTGGTGCAGTACGTTTGATAGAATCAACGTAAACAACCTTTGCTGTGCTGTCGGGTTTGGCAAGAGTGGCAACCGCGTCTTTTTTAATAAACTCCCAGTTGCCGGTTTTTTCATCCAATAAATATTGATTGTATTTTTTCTCTGCTTTATCAAATGTGGCCATTGCAACTTCAAGTGTTTTGTTGTTTGCTATATAAACCTGCTTTTCATTTTGCTCGGCAGAAATCGCAAACATACCTGCAGACTCGAAATACATTTCCTTTCCGGCCGAATCGTAGCGCATAGGTATAGCAGAAAGTAAAATCTCACTTACCTTATGAAACTCGCGGTAATTAATTTTTACATTTCCTTTTACCGGCGTGCCTTTTTCATCAACAAAAGAACCTGCCGGGATATTTATTTTTGTACCGCTGCTGTAAATAAGTGTAGTGTCTTTTGCGGTACTCACCACAAAAGTGTCGGGAGGGTTTGATTTAGTGGGAAGCTGTGCTACCTCTTTAGTAAGATGCGTTTGATCTGTGCCCGAAATTTGCGGCCAGAAAATAGTTAGACTTACCAATACAGTAGCTGCCATGCCCATCAAAACATATCTCTTTAAAGACACTACTTTTGCACCGGGCGCAGCTTTGCTTTTTATTTTATTAAAATCCATTCCCTGTTCAATTTCAGCTTTAGTTAGTTCAGGGCGGTTTTCTTTTAAAGTATATTTTTTCATGACTCTTTTTTTAATCGTTCAGTTTTTTAAATATTTCTCTTAATTTATCAATTACACGGTATGTTTTTACTTTTGCATTATTCTCGGTTATGTCAAGTATGGTTCCCACTTCAGCAAAGTCTTTGTCTTCAAAAAAACGCAGTTCAAGCAAAAGCACTTCTTCTTCAGATAAGTGTTGCATGGCTTTTGCCAAAATAGGTTTAAGGTCCCTGTTCTTTTCCGTTTCGTCGGCAAGCCTGCTTACGCCAAACGTATCGATGCTTATAACCCGCATTTTATTTGCATCGCGGTAAAACTGCGCTATTTCATTTAGTGCTATGCGGTATAGCCAACTGGAGAAAGGATGCCCTCGGTGAGTATACTTACCAATATTGCTAAGTGCTTTTACAAACACGCCCGAAGTAATCTCTCTTGTGTCGTCTAAATTTTCCATTCGCTTATATACAAAGCGCAAAATGCGTTCGTAATATTTTTTATAAAGTGGCTCAAAACCTTGCGGGTTTTTTTTGGCCTCCTCTATTTGTTGTTTTTCGATGTGCGGGTCATCTTCCATAACAATAATTTTGCGGGCTGTATCTATAGAACGCTATAGGGAACGAAAAGATACAAAGAAAGATGAAATTTTTAAGGAATTACCTTAAAAGTGCGGGGAATCAGGTATCCCACTATCCCATCGGCCGTTCTTACCTGTATATTTTCTATGCGAAACTTGGTGCCCGACTTGGCATGTGCCAGGGCATCCCGCATCTCGCGGGTAAGATCGGGGCCGTAGGTAGAATAAATCATTTTATTACCCAAGTGATAGGCGTGTAAATCAAAAGCAATTACGCTAAACTCGGTGCTTAAAGAAGGAATTTTGCAATCGCATTTTACAAAAAGCTGGTCAACAAAAAGCAAATCAAATTTAGAAACTTTTTGAGGCAATTGTTTTTTTATGGAAAACAAACCGGGCTCGGGAATTTTATTTTTAAGCTTATAGGTAATTAAACTGGTATCGGTATTATCGATTACCTTTAAAACGATATCATCAAATTTCTCTCTTACAGTATCTTTTTTGTTTTTTTTTATCCCGGCAATGGCGCTGAATTTTATTTTTGTTCCGTTAACAACTTGCGCCAAAGCATCTTTTATTTCTCTGGTAAGGCGCGGGCCGCTGGCTGTGTACGAAAAATATTGCCCGTTTATCATAGCCGAAAAACGGTAACGTAAAACCGCGAAATCGGAGGGTAAATTAAAACAATGCTTTATTTGTATGCTGTCGGCTTTAAGCAGTTCTGTTTTTTGAATTTCGTTGTTGCCTGTAAATTTGCCTAAGTAAGGAACCGGTTCGCTCAGCTTTATGACTTTAAATTTTGCAGGTTTTTTAACAGTATTAGCTTTCTTTTTATCGTTGTCCTGCGCGCACAAAACCGCGGGCAGACTACTAAATAAAAATATGGCCAAAACTCTAAGCAAGGCAAGGGGTTTTTATCTTATAACGTAAGAAATAGGAAAAGGATACAGAAAATGTGATTTTTTTTGCGACTTAAAACCCAAGGCGGGTTTCCAGGGAGGCTTCGTAGCCTTCGTCCTTTTTAAGATTGGGTTGTTTGTAGGCTTCAACAGCTAATTCATCGCAGCGGTTGTTTTCTTTATTATCGGCATGGCCCTTAACCCAGGTAAATTTTACCTTGTGCTTTTTGTAGACTTTTAGCATCCTGAGCCAAAGGTCAACATTTTTTACTTTCTTAAAATCTTTTTTAACCCAGCCCTCGAGCCATTTTTTTTCGAATGCGTCTACTACATATTTTGAGTCGGAGAAAACAACAACCGGATGCGTGTCGTTTTTTAATTGTTCGAGTGCAACAATCACGGCTAAAAGTTCCATGCGGTTATTTGTGGTATGCTTAAATCCTTCGCTAAATTCTTTGCGGTGGTTTTTATAGAGCATCACAAAGCCGTAGCCGCCGGGGCCGGGATTTCCGCTGGCTGCGCCGTCGGTGTATATGTGGATTGCTTCGCTCATTTTTTTTCACCGCAAAGGCACAGAGGCGCGCGGTTTTTTATAGACCGGTATTAGTACGAAATATTTTAACGGCAATAGCCAACAAAATTATTCCGAATACTTTTCTAAGAATTGCAACTCCGCCAACGCCTAATATTTTTTCGAGGTAATTTAATTTTTTGAGTACGATGTAAACAATGCCAACGTTAATTACAATGCCAATTAATAAAGAGAGTATGCTGTATTGAGCGCGCATAGACAGCAGCGTGGTAAGCGTGCCTGTGCCGGCGATTAACGGAAAAGCCAATGGTACTACCGATGCAGTTGCAGAAACTTCATCTTTATATAAACGTATTCCTAAAATCATTTCAAGGGCAATAAAGAAAATTACCAATGAACCCGCAATGGCAAAATCATTTTTAGTAAGCCCTATTAAATTTAGAATAGATTCGCCCACAAATAAAAATACAACCATAATGGCCAGCGAAACCAAAGAGGCTTTGCCCGATTGTATCTCGCCAACTTTTTGCTTTAGGCCGATGATAACGGGTATAGACCCAATAACATCAATAACCGCAAACAAAATCATGGTTACGGTGGCAATTTCTTTTATATCGAATGAGAAATCCATTTTATTTTACTTTTTTTATCCCGATAGCTATCGGGATCATTAAATCTTTACCAATATCCTTGCGGTAATATTTTTTATCGTAAGAAATAAGCTCGGCATTCTTAAAACTTTTTGCAACCGCTTCTTCAATCGTATTTCCAAAAGAAGTAATCGCAATTACACGCCCCCCATTAGTTAACACATTTCCATTTTCATTTTTAGTGCCGGCATGAAATACTATACTATCTTTTGTTTTATCGAGCCCGCTGATGATTTTATTTTTTTCGTAATCCTCCGGGTATCCGCCCGCCACCAACATTACTGTTGTGGCAATGCGTTCGTCAATCTCCAGGGTTATTTCGTTTAGTTTTTCATTGGCAACCGCATCAAACAATTCAAGCAAATCATTTTTTATTCTTGGAATTACAACTTCCGTTTCCGGATCGCCCATACGGCAATTGTACTCTATTACTTGCGGCTCGCCCTTGCAATTCATCAAGCCAATAAAAATAAATCCTTTATAAATAATATTTTCCTGCTGCAATCCTTTTAATGTAGGAATGGCAACACGCTCTTCAACTTTTTTCAAAAAGGCTGCATCTGCAAACGGCACCGGACTAACAGCGCCCATGCCACCGGTATTTAAACCAACATCTCCTTCGCCAATGCGTTTGTAATCTTTTGCCGCAGGAAGAATTTTATAATTTTTTCCATCGCTTAAAACAAAAACAGAAAGCTCAATGCCTTTTAAAAATTCTTCAATCACCACTTTGGCTGATGCGTTTCCAAATTTTGCATTGGCAAGCATTTCTGTCAATTCTTTTTTTGCGTCATCTAATGTATTCGGAATAACAACGCCTTTACCCGCGGCTAATCCGTCTGCTTTTAAAACGTAAGGAGGCTCAAGTGTTTCTAAAAATTTTAATCCTTCAGTTAAAGTATCTTTGGTAAAAGTCTGGTAACGTGCAGTGGGAATTTTATGACGAATCATAAATTCCTTCGAAAAATCTTTACTGCCTTCTAATTGCGCTCCGGCTTTTGACGGGCCAATAATAGCCACGTCTTTCAGCACATCATCGCCTTTAAAAAAATCGTAAATGCCATTTACTAATGGGTCTTCGGGCCCAACAACTACCATATCAATTCCTTTTTCCCAAACAAAGCTTTTAATGGCCTCAAAATCGGTAGCGCTTATACTTACGTTAGTGCCGCATAAAGCAGTGCCTGCATTGCCCGGAGCGATGTACAGGTTCTCTAATTTTTTGCTTTGCGATATTTTGTGGGCAAAGGCATGTTCCCTGCCACCGCTGCCCAAAATTAAAACGTTCATGGTACAAAATTAAAAAAGGCTGCCAATTTCTTAGCAGCCTTTTATATTGTGTGAAAACTTTATTATTTCTTAGTTTCAGTTGTTTCTGTGTTAACGATACGCTCACGGATACGTGCCGCTTTACCTGTGCGCTCGCGTAAGTAGAACATTTTAGCACGACGTACATCACCTACTTTACCTACTTCGATTTTCTCGATAAAAGGAGAAGCTACAGGGAAAATACGCTCAACACCAATACCGTTAGAGATTTTACGAACCGTAAAACTGGCTGTAGCTCTTTCGTTTTTGCGCTGAATAACAACACCTGTGTATTGCTGAATACGTTCTTTTTCGCCCTCTTTAATTTTATAGTGCACAGTAATTGTATCACCGGCCTTAAATTTAGGGTGGTTAACCACGGGGGTTAATTGTTGTTTTACAAAATCAAGTAATAAACTCATGACTTCTTTCTTTTTTAATTAAGCTTTCCAGCATTCGTTGCTTCGTGCAACCAGCGGCTAAAAAACGGAGTGCAAATATAGTGATAAAGCAAGAAGGGACAAGGGGCAAGGCAAAAAAAAGGGGTCAAAAGACCCCTTAAAATCAAGTATTTAGCTAAATATTAGGCTTTTGCTTTTGCGGCAGCAATTTTAGCCTTAATATTTTCGGTAGTAACCGAGCCCGGCCTTTCAATTGGGTGGCCCAAAGCCCTGTCCCAAATTAAGCTGGCCATTACGCCCAAAGCGCGCGATACACCAAATAATACCGTATAAAAATCATGCTCGTGAATACCGTAGTGCGTTAACAAAGCACCCGAGTGCGCATCCACGTTTGGCCATGGGTTTTTAATTTTGCCGGTAGATTCAAGAATTGGAGGAGCTACTTCGTAAATCATTTGTACGATTTCGCAAATATCATCGTGCTTGATGTAGTTTTTATAAAAATCCTGCTGTGCGGCAAAGCGTGGGTCGGTTTTACGCAATACAGCGTGACCGTAACCCGGAACAACTTTTCCTTCGGCAAGCGTTTTTTTAATGTAGTCTTCAATTTGCTGCTTGGTTGGTAAACCACCGCCCAAATTTTCTTTCAGCTCCATTATCCAATGCAATACTTCCTGATTGGCTAAGCCGTGTAAAGGCCCTGCTAAGCCGGCCATACCTGCCGAGAAAGAAAGATAAGGATCGCTTAAGGCACTTCCCACTAAGTGTGTTGCGTGCGCCGATACGTTTCCGCCTTCATGGTCTACGTGAATAGTCATGTATAAACGGAAAAGTCTTTTTACGTCAAAAATTTCGTAACCCATCATGTGTGCAAGGTTAGCTGCCCAATCTAATTTATGATCTGGCTCAATATGCACATTGCCTTTGTATTTACGGCGGTAAATATATGCGGCTACACGTGGTAAACGTGCAATCATATTCATTGCATCTTCGTAGGTATAATCCCAATATTCTTTTTTATTAATTCCTTTAGAGTAAGCTTTTGCAAAAACACTTTCGGTTTGCAATGCTAAAACAGCAATGCAAAACTGCGTCATGGGGTGCGTGCTCTCGGGTAATTTATCAATAACGTCAAATACGTGTTTAGGAACTACGCTGCGCTTTTGCCACTCGTTGGTAATGTGTGTAACATCATCCTGCGTTGGTAGTTCTCCAATAAGCATTAGGTAAAAAATACCCTCGGGTAATGGCTCGGTGCCGCCAGGTGCTTTTGGTAATTGTTTGCGTAACTCGGGTATAGTATATCCTCTAAAGCGAATTCCTTCTTCGGGGTCAAGGCGCGATGTTTCGGTTACCATGCCAATCATACTCTTCATGCCTTGGTACACTTGTGCCACGGTATATTCTCCCAATTTTACATCGCCACTTTCTTTAATAATAGCTTTTACTTCGGCCGCAAGCGGGGTTGCTTTTTCGCGGAATTTTTCTTTCAGTTTGTCCATGATTCAGATAATTTTAAAACCTGATAAAGTTAGCAGATGATTTTGAATAGTGAAATGATTTTAGCAAAAATTAGCAGGAATTAAGCTAAAAATGCAATTTCAATTAGTTTTTATATATTTGGCTAAACAACAGCAGGTTTATGAAAAAAATTCTTCTCGTTTCGGCAGCAGTAATTGCCTTTTTAGTTATTGGTTTTTTAATGTGGGGGCAAAGCGGCAATACAGCTGAGTTCATGCACCCAACAACCAAATATGCTATTTGGGCTTTTGTAATTGGAGCATTAGTTACCATCTCTTTACCTCTTGGCGCTATTGCCGGACTAACCTTTAAGCCGGGGCCAAAAATGACCGCTATTTTTACTGCTTTTGGAGCAGGAGCTTTAATGGCGGCATTAAGCGTTGAGTTAATTGCGCCAACCGTTGAAGAAATTGTAGGGCATATAAATAGTCCAACAGGTATGGAGCACGGCAAAAAGCATGCGTTTTTTACGATGGGTGCTTTAATTGTGGGTTGTATAGGCGGCGGTTTTTTATTTTATACACTTGATGAATTAATAAATAGCAAAGGCGGTATTATCCGTAAAGTAACCTCTTCATTTAAATTAACAAAGCGCAAAAAAACAGATTCACACGAAGAAGAAATTGTATATGAAGACGCTAAACACGAGCATAAGCAGGAAGAACACAGCGGTGGCGGAATGGCTATTTGGTTGGGCTTATTGATTGACGGTATTCCTGAAAGTTTTGTAATAGGCGCAGGTTTTCTTGCACTTCTATCTGTAAAATTAGGCGCCGGTGTTGAGCCGGGGTTTACCGAAGTATTACCTTACACTTTAATTGCAGGATTATTTCTTTCAAATTTTCCGGAAGCATTATCCGCCAGTATGGGAATGAAAAAAAGCGGAATGAGTACCGGAAAAATTTTAATGATGTGGATGTCGCTTGTTTTAATTATTGCCCTTGGCGCTTTAGGGGGATATTATATCGGTTCATCCATTCCGCACGAAATTGAAATTGCTATTGAGGGATTAGCGGCAGGTGCAATGCTAACGATGATTGCGCAAACCATGATACCTGAGGCGGTTCATTTGGGCGGAGCGAAAGTTGTTGGATTGAGTACGCTTATTGGTTATTTATCGGCTGTAGCATTTAAGTTATTCGAGTAGTATTACTTTTTTCTTTTCTTTTGCTTTTGATAAATGCGTTTTAAAGCATAATCTATCTCTCTCGATAATTTAAAAGCTCCTTCAACGCAAAGATTCTGAAATACTCCGTCTTGTAATTGTTGTACTTGGTAAATATATTTTGTGCTGCCGCTTGTACTGCCGTTAACCATATCTTTAACTCCGTAGGTTTGCTTAAACTGCCCCTGTTGCGATTCCTCCCTTAATGCATTTGCTTTAACATGTAAGGCATCCTTATTTCCTATAGCATTATCAATACCTTCTACTACAAGGGCACTTGGATTTACTTCAATGCCCCGCATTTTAATAGTTTTATCATCTGCAGGCTTGCCATCACTTACAGTTTCCTTATGTTTAAACTCTTTGAATTGCAGACTACCTACACTTACAGAATACACCAACTCCTTTCCACTATATAGATCCCCATTAAAACGCTCATTTTTTATAACAATCTTTTTGTAACCTAAATCATCCAGGTAATAAAGCAGATAGGGATTAAAAATATTTAACAGCGTAGAATCTTTTGGAGCGGAGTTTATATATTCGGCAATTAAAATATTTATGGCGGTTTTCTTCTCCACTAATTTAGATTCGTCAAGAATAATTACTACTTCGGATCTTTTGTCGTTAAATTCTTTTTCTGTTTTAGAGCTTACACAACCGGTAATAAGAAAGGCAAGGGAGGAAAACAAAAATAATTTTTTCATAGTAGGGGCCATTATAAATCAAAAGTACCAATTATTAAGTTAAACTTAAATTCCTTATTTTTGATTTGTGAAAAAGAAAGTCCTGCTATACGGCATTTCGCTGGGCGTGTTAACCCTCATTTTAAAATTTATCGAATACAAGATTTTTGTAAAAGACCACCTGATGGACATTTACATGGGCGCCATTGCCCTTATGTTTACTGTGGTTGGCATTTGGGCCGGACTAAAACTCACCCGCAAAAAAGAAACAATAGTTGTTAAAGAAGTGGCGGTATTGGTTGACCGCGATAATTTTGTGCTTAACGAAAACCTTTTAAAGCAATTAAGCATCAGCAAACGCGAGTACGAGGTTTTGGAATTGATAGCAAACGGGATGAGCAATCAGGAAATTGCGGACAAACTGTTTGTTTCCTTAAACACCATAAAAACACATTCGTCGCGCTTATTTGAAAAACTGGAAGTAAGTAGGCGAACGCAAGCGGTTGAAAAAGCAAAAAGTTTGGGGTTGATACCTTAATTTTTGTAAACTTTAGTTGTAATTCAGTCCGTTAAAGAATAAAATCATACTTTAGTATGACAGAAAAAGTTTAAGCTGCCGTTATTTTTGCCACGAATTCTTAAACAATTAAAAAAGTAACTATGAAAAAAACAGTTTTAACATTCGGATTGATTTCGGGCGGCATTATGGCCGTAATGATGATTATTACCGCCTTTGTTGGCAAAAACCTGGGCTTTGATAAAGCAGAAATCGTTGGCTATTCCACAATGATTCTGGCAGCGATAATGCTTTTTGTGGGCGTTAAATCGTACCGCGATACTATGAATAACGGCGCAATTACCTTTGGCAAAGCCTTTAAAGTGGCATTATTAATTACGCTTGTGTCAACACTCATTTACGTTGCTACCTGGATGGTATTATCTTATACTATCTTCAGTGATTTTATGGAACATTATTCGGCCGCTATGATAGAAAAAGCAAAAGCCAACAACTTAACCCCCGAGCTATTAGTTGAAAAACAAAAAGAAATGCAAATGTATCAGGAGATGTACAAAAACCCGCTTTATCGCGCAGCCTTTACTTTTGTTGAGCCATTACCGGTTGGCATTCCTATGAGTCTTATTGCAGCATTGATTCTTAAAAAGAAATCCTAAAGCAGATTTGCGAAAAAAAATAACAAATGGCACAAGCAAAAAATAAAACTGTAGAAACAAAAAGCAGCGTTCCCGCTTTTTTAAAAAAGATTAAAGACGAAAAACGCCGCAAAGATTGCACGGCAATAATTGATTTAATTTCTAAACAAACAGGATTAGAACCCAAAATGTGGGGCACAGCCATTGTAGGTTTTGGAAGTTACCATTACAAATACGAAAGCGGCCGTGAAGGCGATGCACCTTTAGCGGGGCTTGCATCGAGAACAACAGGCATTGTTTTTTATCTCTCTTCAAGCTTCGAAAACCGCGAAGAGCTGTTAAAAAAATTCGGAAAACATAAGGCTGAAAAAGCTTGTGTGTATGTTAAGTCGCTCGAAGATATTGATACAGCCATACTAATCAGAATGGTAAAAAATTCCATCAAGCGCATGCAGCAATTGTATCCCGTTAAATAAAACTATAAACTCACTAATTAAAAAATTAAACAACAATAAAAAAATGAAAAAAGTAACAGGTATTGGCGGCATCTTTTTTAAATGCAAAGACCCCAACAAAATGAAAGAGTGGTATAAAACTCATTTTGGATTAAACACTAACGAGTATGGAGCAACTTTTGAGTGGGGTGAGGCATCCGATTCAAATAAAAAAGGTTCTACAACATGGAGTCCGTTTGCCGAGACAACAAAATATTTTGAACCTTCGGCAAAAGACTTTATGATAAATTATAGAGTTGAGAATTTAGAAGCACTGGTAGAGGAACTTAAAAAAGAAGGCGTAACAATTGTTGATAGCATCGAAACGTACGATTTCGGAAAGTTCATCCACATTATGGATATGGAAGGAAACAAAATCGAATTATGGGAAGCTAAAGATTAAGGAGCAAAACTGCGCTCTTTTCAACAAAACACTGCTTTATCAACAAGCAGTGTTTTTTTTGTCCACCGCTGCGGATTTACTTTAATTTTGCAAAAAAACTTCCATGTCAAACATCCCCGAATTAAAAAAACTTTGCACCCAGGTGCGCCGCGATATTGTACGTATGGTTCACGGTCCTGCCTCGGGCCACCCCGGCGGTTCTTTGGGTTGTGTAGAATATTTTGTGGGATTGTACAACGTAGTGATGAAACACAATCCAAAAAATTTTACCATGGATGGCAAGGGCGAAGATTTATTTTTTCTTTCTAACGGCCACATCTCTCCCGTGTACTACAGCGTGCTGGCGCGCAACGGATATTTTCCGGTTGAAGAATTAAAAACATTTAGAAAACTAAATACACGTTTGCAGGGCCATCCAACCACACACGAGCATTTGCCCGGCGTGCGTATTGCATCAGGCTCGCTTGGACAAGGAATGAGTGTTGCGATTGGCGCGGCTCTCACAAAAAAATTAAATAAAGAAAATACAATTATCTATTCGCTGCACGGCGACGGAGAATTGCAGGAGGGACAAATTTGGGAAGCAGCCATGTACGCAGCCGCAAACAAAGTAGATAATTTAATTGCCACCGTTGATTTTAACGGTAGGCAAATTGACGGCGATACCGATCAAGTTTTGCCAATGGGCAGCCTCAAAGCAAAGTTTGAAGCATTTGGCTGGCATGTATTAGAAATTAGCGAAGGCAATAATTTAGAAGCCGTTGTAAAAGGCCTCGAGCACGCAAAAACTTTTATCGGCAAAGGCAAACCCATCATCAACATTATGAAAACCGAAATGGGCTTTGGTGTAGATTATATGATGGGCACGCACAAATGGCACGGTAACGCGCCTAATGATGAGCAATTGGCCAAGGCGCTCGATCAATTGGTTGAAACCGGTACCATCGGGGATTATTAATTTAGACTTTTCCGACATTTATTTTTTGGGCGTTCCCCCGCAAGAATGATTTTCTGTCAATGCGTGTTTATTCGCGGGGTCAGGCTACAAAAGGGTGTCGTTTTTTGTCCGTACTTTTCCAAATTATCATTTTGCTATTTTTAAAAGTTCTCAACTGAAGAACTAACCGACCAAAAGAACCCCTGCGGGCCTTTTGTATCCTTAACGCAAACAGCCGCTTTACATTTAAATTACTACTTTTAATTCCTATAAATCAGAAGGTTATAAAAAAAGTCAATTTTTATTGATGACCTTTTTACGATTGGCCCATTAATATAAAAGTCACCAGATGAAAGACGTGCAGATTCTTGAACTACTAAAAGCAAACAACTATTCGAAGGCCGCAGAGAAGCTTTACGCTTATTTTCCGGTAATTAAAAAACTAATTCTTAAGAATAGCGGAACCAAACAAGATGCCGAAGATATTTATCAGGAAGCGCTGATTATACTGATGCGCAAATCGCAAGAGCAAAATTTTAAACTTACCTCGAGTCTTAATACGTATCTGTACAGCATCTGCCGTTTTTTGTGGAGCGATCAATTAAAAAAGAAAAACAAAAAAGTTGAAAGCGATTTTGAGAAAACAGAACACTTATTAAAGGCGGATGAAGTAGGACTGTATGTAAGTGAGGAAATCGAATTTAAACTTGCGGAAAAAGCGGTAAGTCTGCTGGGCGAAAAATGTCGACAGTTATTAAATTTATTTTATTTCCAAAAAATCAGCCTTAAAGAAATCGCAGCAAAATTAAAATTCGGCTCAGAGCATGTAGCTAAAAATCAAAAGTATCGCTGCATCGAAAAAGCAAAAGAGAATTTAAAAACATTAAAAAATAGTTCACATGAATAAGTTCACCGAAATAATCGACAAGTATTTATCCGGACAAATGAGTACGGAGGAAAAAACGGAGTTCGAAACACAATTAAAGTTAAATCCCGAATTAAATGCTGAATTTGAATTGCAGAAGCAAGTCATGAAAGGAGTTCAACGCCACGGCTTGAAGGAGTCGACGCAGCAGGGTTTGAAGAAAGGTTCGTTTAAAACTAAAATGTTTAAATGGGGCACGGCTATTCTTATAACTGCCGCGACAAGCGTTTTAATTTGGGTAGCAAAAGAAAAAATGTTTTCGCACAAAGAAAATGTGCGCTACGAACTGAACGAAGAAAACAAAAAGCAATGGACCGATGCTGATAAAAATTTATCGTCGGAAGTTTTTGAGATTAATGCCAAAAAAGATACTGTAATTGAAACACAAGGTGGAATTGTTATTGCTATTCCGGCGGGAGCGTTTCTAAATAAAGCAGGTGTTGAGGTAAAAGGTAATATTGAAATTGAAATTAAAGAAGCGCTAAATCCTTCAGATATTATGAAAGCAGGACTCTCAACTATGAGCGATGGAAAACTTTTGCAAACAGGAGGGATGTTTTACATTAACGCAAGACAAGATGACGAAAATTTAGCGCTAGCAAAAAACAAAGGCTTATATGTAAATGTGCCTGCCGCTCAACAAAACAAAGACATGATGCTTTTTGAGGGAAAGCGTTTAGACAACGGACAAATTAATTGGGTTAACCCAAAACCATTTGAAAATAAATTAAACGCGGTAGATATTTTATCACTTAATTTTTATCCACCGCATTTTTTGGATTCGGTGAAAGCATTTGGTTTTGATGTTACCAATAAAAGATTAACGGATAGTATTTATTACTCGCTGGAGTGTGGATACGAAAGTGTAACAAGAAAAAAATCTGTTGCAGCGATAGATTCTTCATCCGCACCTATGGTAACGACTGCAGTGTTGTCGATCGAAGATGAAAAACTAATTGCCTCTATTCAACAGGCGGTTCAGGATTCTGAAAACGTTCAAATGAAAAGAAGTTTGATAGAGAAATTAAGACCTTCGGCGAATGGAGCGACTGTTTTCAAACAAAACTGTGCTGTTTGCCATTTTTTAGACAATAGAAAACTAACCGGTCCCGGTTTGCAAGACGCCGACAAGCGCGCGCCTAAAGGCGATTGGCTTTTTAATTATATAAAAAATTGCGAGAAAGTAAAAAAGAGTGGCGACGTTTATGCAAACAGTCTTTCTAAAGGTAATTCGGTAATGACCGTTTTCGAAGGCACTTTATCCGATGCAGAAATAAGGTCGTTGGTTAGTTATATATGGGGAGTTAGTGTAGAGAGTGAAGCAACTTCTGCCTGCGAAATTAGTCCTTCGCGTATACATGCTATCTGGGATATCAAATTTAACAACACCATTCTTGCCACCAAAGAATTTGAAGAGCGTTTGCAGGCGATATTCGGCACATGTAATTCGGGCGTTTTTAATTTGTATGCAGGAAATCTGAATAAAAAATTATACGAACTGGATAGTATGGCAATGAGTATGACCCAATCGCATAAGTTTGAAGAATTTTATGAAAGAAGAGATGGGGGAGTTCCGGTAAACGAAAGTCATATGCAAATGCTGGGAAGGTATTTAGAAGAAAAAAGAAAAACTTATTTGGAGGCGGCAAAACTTGCTATGCAAAAATTGTATGATGATGAAAGAAGGAAAAGCGAAATGGCAAATGAAAAGAGAGTAAAACACGGGGAGGGCGAAGGCATGAGAGAAACAAAAAAATTCTCAGAAGAATTTAGGCTTAATCTGAAAGAAGCTTACAGGCAGTTAGGTAAACCGGAACCGAAAATAGTAACAAATATTTATTATAGCGTAACCATCGTAAATATGGGATGGAAAAATGTGGATGCGTATGTAGCAGAGGCAACAATTGCAAGAACTACCTTAAATTACACCGACCCTGAAACCGGAAACAAGGCGGTAATAAAATATACTCCCTTTACGCTTACCATAAGCGAATATGCAAATTACGAAAGAGTTTTTGCTTACCTGCTTCCAAATAAATTGAGCAGCTTTCAGCGAATGAATAACGCGGGTAATGTTTTTAAAGAAAACCTAAACGAATTAATTAATTACGATTTGGTAGTCTTAGGGTTTAAAGGCAAGGATGTTTATTTTAAGCAAATAGCAGATGTTAAATCAGGAGAAAAAACGGTGACTCTTGAAATTAGCTCGCAGGTAAATGTAGATGCGCTTCTAAAAAACTACACTTATTCGCAAACCGAAACGGATTTTACCAGGGAGTTAAAGTATCAGGTGTTTGAACAGCAGGAAGAAATAAGGCAAACGGCTATTAAAAACAGAGAAGAAATCACATGGAAATTGAAGCAAACAATTTATCCCTGCATGTATATGTCTTCGAAGTAAACCGGCTTTTGGCAAGTGATTTTATGCCTATATTTGCCTCTCTAAAACAAACTCATGAACAAACGCACTATTCTTTCGGGCCTCTTGATTGTAGGCTCTTGGTTCTTTACTCTGGCGCAGCCAACAACCAACAAAAAAGCAAGCGAGTATAAATTTACCGTAACAAAAAGTATAGAAGCTACTCCGGTGCAAAACCAGGGTATGACGGGTACTTGCTGGAGTTTTTCTACGCTCTCGTTTTTTGAGAGTGAAGTAATGCGCGTTAAAAAAATTAAAGACGTTAAGCTAAGCGCAATGTATGTTGTGCGTAAAACCTATTCTTTAAAAGCAGATTTATATGTGCGTATGCACGGTAACGCCAGTTTTGCAGAGGGCGGAGAACCAAGCGATGTAATTAATTGCTGGAAAAATTACGGCATGGTACCGCTGGAAGTTTATAATCCTGCTTTCAAGCCCGCAGAAAATTATCCATACAATCACCACGTAATGGATTCAACTTTAGTTGCTGAAATGAAAAAAGTGGTAGATCCTAAAAACACAAAGTTAGACCCTGCTGCCTGGAAAGCTAATTTTGAAAGTTTGTTAGATAAATTTATGGGCAAGGCTCCCGAAGAGTTTGAGTACAAAGGAAAAAAATACACCCCAAAATCGTACGCTGCCGAGTTAGGATTAAATCCCGATGATTATATTTTACTTTCATCATTCACTCACCATCCATATTACAAACCATTTATTTTAGAAGTGCCCGACAACTGGGCATGGAAAGAATACAACAATATTACCATCGATGAATTAATGAAATCCATTGACAACGCAATTACAAATGGTTACGGCGTTGCATGGTCGGCGGATGTGAGCGAACCTTATTTTCGTTTTAAAGACGGACTTGCTTTGGTTCCCGAAAATTGGAATGCTATGAGCGATGCAGATAAAAATAATTGTTTTACAAAGCCCTGCAAGCAACAAGCCATCACGCAGGAAATGCGCCAGCAAGGTTTTGATAATTACGAAACTATTGACGACCACGGCATGCATATTATTGGTATTGCAAATGACCAGAGCGGAAATAAATACTATTTAATAAAAAACTCCTGGGGCACCAACCGCAACGAGTGCGACGGATATTTTTATGCCTCGGCCGAGTATGTAAAACTAAAAACTATCAGCATCACAATAAATAAAAAATCTGTACCTGCTGATGTGCTGAAGAAAATAGGAGTGAAGTAAACTTTTTCTTCCAGTCCACCCCTCTGTCACTTGCCTACGGCAAAGTCAGACGGTCTCCCCTTGAAGGGGAGAAGCTAATACAGCATTTTGCAAAAAAACTTTGCGTCCTTTGCGCAGCCTTTGCGTTCTTTGCGGTTTCTGTATTCCGGAAAGCCACTCTCTCTTATTTTAAAACATCTTCTCAAAGCTATCCTGCTGCGGCAAAAGTAATTTAGCTCCACCATCTGTAATCAGCATTTCATCTTCTAAGCGTATTCCAAATTCTCCCGGAATGTAAATGCCGGGCTCGTTGCTAAACATGTTGCCCGCTTTTAAAATATATTTATTTCCTCCTACTAAATAATACCACTCGTGCCCGTCCATGCCAATACCATGGCCCAAACGATGCGTAAAGTATTTATAGCCGGGGCCGTAACCGTTATCGGCAATTATTTTTCTCGCAGCAGCGTCTACAGTCCATGCTTCAATTCCGGGCTTCGCGGCTTTTAATCCTTCGTCCTGTGCTTTACGCACTAAGTCAAAATTCTTTTTCATTTTGTCGCTGGGTTTTCCAAACATCGCCATCCGGGTTATGTCAGATTCGTAGCCCTCAACACTACAGCCCCCATCAATTAAAACCACATCGTTTTCTTTTAAGTGATTTTCTTTTACCAGGCCATGCGGATGCGCGCTTGCTTCTCCAAACAAAACCAATGCTCCTCCGGGCGTTCCAAATTCGTTAAACAAGTTGGAAATTATTTCCCCGAATTCATTTTCAGTCATCCCGGCTTTTAATTTTTTAACACCAGCTTTATATACTTCGGCGGCAATATCATTGGCAATTTTCATTAATTCTATTTCGTGCGCGGTTTTTACGCTTCGGCAACCGGCGGTTATAGTCGTGGCACTTTTTATTTTTAGAGTAGGAATTGCGTTCTGAATATTTTCATTTACAAAATACCTGGTGGTTTCCTCAAGGCCTAAAGTAGCGTTCAATAAATTTCTCTCTTTAAATGCTTTTGCAATCAATTCAAACGGACTTTCATTTTCCTCCCAGCAATACACCACAGCATTTTTTGTTTGCTCTTTGGCACGCGATTCTTCAAATTTTGGTGCAATAAAAAAGGCTTCTCCTTTCATTGGTAAAATCATGGCAAATAAACGCTCCGACCTTCCCCAGCGTGCCCCCGAAAAATAATTAAGCGATGTTCCGCCTTCCATAAGAATAGCATCAATTTTATTTTCGCTCATCAGTTTACGAGCATTTTCTACCCTTTGTAAACGCTCAATGTGAGTAATGGGATTTATTCTTGCGCGCATTGCTTTTACTACTTCGGCGGGAATTACTCCATCATAAGCAGGTTTAAAAATAGTTTCAGCCGAAAGTGAAGGGCTTATTGCCGCAACGGATGTTACGAGCCCGGTTGTTTTGATAAAATTTCTTCTATTCATTTTAGTTTTTATTTAATTTGATAATGACTTTTTTGCGAAGCTTCATAAATGGCTTTTCAACGAGCAAATTTAGTATTAGCGCGCCGATAATACACGTGACTATTGAAATTAGAAGAGTAAGGCCATTGTTAATATCAATATCCCATTGCAGAAGTAATCCCTGTGTGATATGGATAATTCCCTTATGTGTTAGATAAACGGAGTAAGAAAGAGCAGCAATGAGGGTGGTAATTCCTGAACTTTGTTTAAACAGAAAATTTGAAGGACTAAGAGCCGCAATTACAAGCAGGCCGTATCCAAATGCAACAACAGAAAATCCGAATACCGAAGCGATGTATGATTTCTCTTCATAACAAATAAAATAAGCACCTGTTAAAACCAGTAAACCTGCAATAAATAACCAATTTCCTATAGCGGTGATTTTTTTCCATGCAATAGGTGAAAACTCTCTTACGGCAGCAATAGAAACCCCTACCAATAAGCCGTCTAATCGATTGTATGTTGGGTAGTAAATGTATTTATACCAATACTGCCAGGAATTTTCTTGGTTGATGTTAGAAAAGTATAAATTCCAATTGTAGTTCCTGATTAAAAATCCCAACAAAAATAGTGTTATCAATAGCAAATAGCCCTTCTTAAAAAATTTAAGAAATAGCAGGCCGCTTAAAACTAATGGAAGAAATAAATAAAAATGCTCTTCTACGCATAATGACCAGGCATGCGAGAAAGTTCCGAATATTTTTATATCCAATCCAAAATTTTGCACAAAAAATAAAAACTTCCACATAGACGGAAGTGCTTCTCTCTCGTGAAAAGCAGAAATACAAAAATAAACTGCAACTGTTACCCAAAATGCAGGAAGTATCCTGAAAATTCTTTTTACAAAAAAATCGCGTATGGATAATTTTTGTTTAATTTTTATTTGTACAAAAAGCTGTGATGAAATTAGAAAGCCGCTGAGAACGAAAAAGAGATCAACTCCTGTCCACCCAAACTTAGCAACTTCCTTTAGCCAAGCGGGGTGGCCAAAAAAGGGTAATTGATAATGAAAAAGAAACACCATGGTTATGGCAAGCGCGCGTAAATGATCGAGTCCGTATAGTTTTCCTGTGTTCAAGAATGCTTTTTAAACTTTAGTAATATCTAACTTCTTTAGTTTCGGATTCAACTTATTAATTCCAAGCACCACTAAAATAGTCATTCCTCCACCAAAAATAATAGAAGGTACCAATCCCATAATTCTTGCAGCCAAGCCCGATTCGTAAGCCCCAATTTCATTGGAGGAACCAATAAAAACACTATTCACAGCCGAAACCCTGCCCCGCATATGGTCGGGCGTTACCAGTTGCATAACCGACTGCCGGATGACAACACTAATATTATCAAGTGCCCCTGTCATTAACAAAGCTGCAAACGCCAGCCAGTAATTAGTGCAAACAGCAAACAAAATAGTGAACAAGCCAAATCCTGCAACGGCCATCATTAATGAAATTCCTGCGCGTTTGCCGGGCGGGCGCAAAGTAATTACAACAGCCATTAATAATGCGCCAACAGCAGGAGCGGTGCGTAACAAGCCAAATTGCTCGGGCGATGCATGTAAAATTTTATCATTAAACGCGGGGAGTATGGCAACCGCTCCGCCAAACAAAACGGCAAACAAATCAAGCGAGATTGCCGAGAGCATTAATTTTTGCTTCACCACAAAATCAACCCCAACTCGTAAACTTTTTATAATTCCCTCTTTAAGTTCAGTTATAGGTTGCGGTTTGTATTTAATAATTGCAAAAGCCAACATGCCCAATAAAAACAAAGCCGCGTTAATTAAATAAATTACTTCGGCCGATTTCATAAAACCATAAAGCACCGCGCCCAGTACCGGGCCGCTGATAGAACTTACGTGCCACACCGTGCTGTTCCAGGTTGCAGAGGCGGTGTAAAAACTACGGTCAACCAATTCCGACATAAAAGGCATCATGCTGGCAGCATTGAACGTGCGTATAATTCCAATAATAATTATGATGAAGAAAAAAGCATGATAACCCAGTTTCTCAAAAAATAAAAGATGGTGTGTGCTTATAAAATATAAAATAATTGAGCAGAGCATGATAGCCGTACAGCTAAGCATTATAATGCGTTTGCGGTTAAACCGGTCGGCAATATAACCCGAAATAAAGGAAGTAATTATAAAAGGAATGGCCTCGTAAAGTCCCAATTCTCCCAATACGTAAGCGCTTTGCTCGGCGCTGTAACTTTGCAGGTATTCATAATAGATTTCGAGGCCAATGGTGGTCATTTGCATCTGTATGGCCAGCGTGGTAAATAGCCGGCCCACTATAAAATTACGGAAGCCGGGGTTTTTAAAAATAGCTAATGCCGAAGGGGTGGCGCTCATATTTGCTGTAAAAGTAATTGAAGTTTTAGTACTTTAGCTATCATTTTAAGAACATGGAAGAAGAACTTTTACAACATTTACCCATTAAAGAGTGGGCAGAAGACGATCGCCCCCGCGAAAAACTATTATTAAAGGGCAAACAAGCATTATCTGATGCCGAGTTGCTGGCAATTTTATTGGGCAGCGGCAGCCGAAACGAAACTGCGGTGCAATTGGCGCAACGTATTTTAAAAGACAATAGCAATAATTTATATGAGCTTGCAAAACTATCGGTAAGCGATTTACAAAAATTTAAAGGAATTGGTGAGGCAAAAGCAATTACGATTGTGGCTGCGCTTGAATTAGGAAGAAGAAAAAAAGAAGCCGATACTCCGCAACACACCGTTGTTAAAACAAGTATAGATATTTATAAACACATCGCTGCAAAACTCAGCGATTTGCCGCACGAAGAATTTTGGATTATGCTTTTAAATCGCGCGCATAAGATTACTAAAACCGAATTGGTGAGCAGGGGAGGAGTAACCGGAACGGTGGCTGATGTGCGTATGATGATGAAAGTAGCTGTCGAAAATTTATCAAGCGCTATCGTTTTAGCGCACAATCATCCGTCTGGTAACACAAGGCCAAGCGATCAGGACATACAATTAACCCGCAAAGTAAAAGAGGCGGCAAATTTATTTGACATACAATTGCTTGATCACATTATAGTTGGCGACGGCGCTTATTTTAGTTTTACCGACGACGGATTGATTTAATGAAATATGTTTTAGGATTTATAGCCATTGCTTTTTTTACTTCCTGCACCACAGGAATGAAACAGGCATTTTCGAATCCTTTGGAAGTAAAAAAAATAAATTTAAGCAGAAATAATCTTGAAAAAATACCCGAACAGGTTTTTAAGTGCGAAAATTTGGAAGTGCTCATTCTTTTTAAAAATCAATTAAAAGAAATTCCGCCTGAAATAGGAAAGCTTAAAAAATTGAGAAAACTGGTTGTAGGGAGGAATAATATCACAAAAATAGCCCCCGAGATAGGCGAGCTAACAAACCTTACCTATTTCTCGGCCATGTTTAATAATTTAAAAACATTGCCGCCCGAGTTTGGAAAATTAAAAAACCTGGGTACAATTAATTTGGAGTATAATAAACTGGATAGTTTACCTAATGAAATCGGTAATTTGCAAAATCTTACTTTTTTCCAACTAAATAATAATCAGTTAAAATACCTTCCTCTAAATTTCAATAATTTAAAAAGTTTACGATTTTTAAATTTACAACGTAATTATTTAAGAGCCTTGCCTGCTAATTTTGATAGTTTGCAACAATTGTATGATTTAAATCTTGCTTTTTGCGGGCTTAATCAATTCCCACCCTCATTATGTAATTTGCCGCGTATGGAATACTTGTATCTTGATCAGTTTAGCACGGCGCCCTATTGTTTGCAGGCAAGAAAAAGATTCAGGTTTAATATTGTAATTGTTCCCAACTAGTGTTTAAACATATCCGGCAGGAAATAAATAACCCCAAGCGTATTTACGGACTCGATTTACTTCGTGCATTGGCGGTTTGTATTGTAGTGTATGAGCATGGCAATTTTATTTTAGAAAAAGCCTCTCCCACACTGGCAAGTATAAGAATTATTGACGGCGTAGATTTATTTTTTGTCCTCAGCGGTTTTTTAATTGGCGGGATTTTACTCAGGGCCCTTGCTAAAGAAGAGAAATTGAGTTTCTCATTCATAAAAATATTTTTAGTCCGTCGCTGGTTTCGCACCCTGCCTAATTACTTTTTATTTTTAGGAATTAATATTTTACTTATTGCTACCGGCCTGGCAAGCGGCTTTCTCAATAAATATCTTATCACATTTTTTGTGTTTATGCAAAACTTTTTTAAGCCCTACGATTTTTTGTATTGGGAGTCCTGGAGTTTAAGTGTGGAGGAATGGTTTTATCTTTTATTTCCGATTGGACTTTTAATTTTTTCTTTCATCATAAAAAGCAAAAAGAATTTGTTTTTGGTTCTTACAATTTTGCTTATCGTATTTTCAACCGCCGTTCGTTTCTTTAAAGCAAGGCACGATGGTTTTACTTACGAAACCTGGGATTTTTGGATTAGAAAACTGGTGCCTTGCAGATTTGACAGCATTGGTTATGGCTTGCTTGCAGCATGGATTCATTATTATTACAAAGGGTTTTGGGTAAAATGTAAATGGCCCGGTTTTGCAGTTGGAATAATTTTGTTTGGGGTTGTGCTTTGCTATAATTTTAATAATAGTCCCTATTTTGCCTGTACTGCGTATTTCACTGTTTCGGCGCTTGCTTCTATGTGTATGTTGCCTTTGGCTGAACAAGAGAAAGGTTATAGCGGAAAAATCGGAAAATTTGTGGTTTATCTAAGCCTTATTTCTTACGCGGTTTATTTAAGTAATTTGGGAGTAGTTGGCGCGCTGATTATAAATAATACTCATTATTGGGAGCATCCCTGGTTGTATTATTTGGTATATTTAAGTGGAACTTTGGGTTTTTCGACCTTGGTGTATAATTATTTTGAAAAACCCTTTACTAACCTGCGCGAACGCTTTACGTAAGCCATAAATACCTATTTTTGTACCCTATGAAAATCTTTAAGTTTGGAGGAGCCTCGGTAAAGGACGCAACAGCGCTAAAAAACATGGCGGCTATCGTAAAACGTTTTGAGGGCGAGGAGCTGGTTATTGTAGTTTCGGCAATGGCAAAAACTACCAATGCTTTAGAAAGATTAACGGATGCTTTTTTCTATAAAAAAGAAAATCCTCAATCTGTACTCGAAGAAATAAAAAATTTTCATTTAGGAATTCTTGGAGAACTTTTTCCAACTGCCTCTCATCCCATCTACGCGCTAATAGAAAATGATTTTGTAGAACTACTTTGGGCCATAGAAGACGAACCCAGTTATGAATACAATCATGAGTATGATCAGATTGTTTGCATGGGAGAAATTATTTCTACCCGAATTGTTGCGGCGTATTTAAATGAAGTTGGAATTCATTGTGAGTGGATGGACTCAAGAGGAATTATTCAAACGGATAATACTTACCGCGAAGGAAACGTAGATTTTGATTTGACTTTGCAATTAGCGCAGCAGGAGCTTTTGCCCGCTATCAAAAAAAATAAAATTGTTGTCACGCAAGGATTTTTAGGAGGCACCAGCGAAAACTTTACTACCACATTAGGCAGAGAGGGCTCTGATTACACAGCTGCGATTTTAGCATATAGCCTGGGTGCGGAGAGTGTTACAATTTGGAAAGACGTTCCCGGCGTATTAAATGCCGACCCAAAATGGTTTAACAATACACAACTCATCGAAGAGCTTACTTATCAGGACGCAATTGAGCTGGCGTATTATGGTGCAACTGTTATACATCCAAAAACGATTAAGCCTTTGCAAAACAAAACTATTCCGCTTTACGTAAAGTCTTTCGTAAATCCGGAGGCGCAAGGCACTGCTATAAGAGATATTAAAAAGCATTTACCTATTCCCTCTTTTATTTTTAAAGTAAATCAATTATTAATTACAATTTCTCCACGCGATTTTTCTTTTATAGCCGAAGATAATTTAAGCAAAATTTTTGCTTTGTTTTATCAATACGGAGTAAAAACCCACGCCATGCAGCTGTCTGCTATCAGTTTTTCGGTTTGTGCGGATATGGATGAAAAGAAAATTCCACAATTGGTGACAGAATTGCAAAAGGAATACAAGGTTTTATACAATGACAATGTAGAGCTGGTAACGATAAGGTATTACGATCAATCTACAATAGACAGAGTTTGTATTGACAAGCAAGTGTTGCTGGAACAAAAAAGCCGTTACACAGTTCAATTAGTAGTAAGAAATTTAAATCAATAAAATGTACATCTATAATGTAACCATAAGTGTTGATCCGACTTCCCACGACCAGTGGATGAAATGGATGCTTGAAATTCATATACCCGATGTAATGAAAACCGGATGTTTTATTGATAGTCGTATGCTAAAAGTTTTGAATGTGGAAGATGAGGGCGTAACGTACTCGGTACAATACACATTTTTAGAAATGAGTGATATGGAAGAGTACAAAGCCAAGCACGGCCCGCGCCTGCAGAAGGATGCTATGGATAAATTTAAAGATAAGTTTGTTGCGTTTCGTACACTCTTGGAGATTGTCTAGTTGGCCACAAAGGAACAAAGACGCAAAGCGGATTGTGCGGCATAAATTAGTGTTAAGTTAAAATTAATTGTAACACAAAAAAACTTTGAGCCTTCGCGTCTTCGTGCAAAAAGGGCGTAAGTTTGAAAAGCAGAAAAATATCGAGTCTTGTAACAGGATGGAAAAAGTTAAAGCGAAAAAACATTTAGGCCAGCATTTTTTAAAAGATGAGGCAATTGCCAAACGCATAGTTGAGGCAGGCTTAAAGAATAATGATTTGCCTTTATTGGAAATTGGTCCCGGCACGGGAGTTTTAACTAAACATTTAATTGAGAGAGAAAATTTTTGCGCTGTTGATATAGACAGAGAATCGATCGAGTTTTTAAAAAAACATTACCCTGCTTATGAGAACAAAATTATTTCGGGTGATTTTTTGCACATGGACTTGAATAAACTTTTTCCGGGTAAGTTTTCTATCATTGGCAATTTTCCTTATAACATCTCTACGCAAATTATGTTTGAAGTGTACGGCCACCGCGATAAAGTGGAAACTGTAGTGGGCATGTTTCAAAAAGAAGTAGCAGAACGCATTGCCATAAATCCCGGAACTAAAGCGTACGGAATTTTAAGTGTATTGCTGCAAGCTTATTACGACATTGAATATTTATTTACGGTTGAGCCCGGCGCTTTTACTCCACCTCCTAAAGTGCGCTCGGCCGTTATACGTTTAACCCGCAACAAGACTGAAAAATTAGATTGCGACGAAAAACTTTTTAAAGCCATAGTAAAATCAACCTTTAACCAGCGCCGCAAAATGGTACGCAACGGCGTAAAATCTTTTGTTAAGGATGATTCAATTACCTCACACCGCTATTTTACCATGCGCCCCGAGCAATTAAGCGTAGAAGATTTTGTGGAACTTACAAAGATGATTGAAGAGCAGAATTAATCTGCGATCACAAGCTTTTTTACAGCTAATACTTTGTCCTGCTGTCGTACCCGAAGAAAATATATTCCAGAAGGAAGACCATTTCTTTCAATGGAAATAGCATTAGATTCCGGCTTTATTTTCCGAATGGTTTCTCCAAGGCAATTATTTATTTCAAAAATTAGATTTTCAGTATTGCTACTGAAATGTAATGTAGTACTATTGGAAAAGGGATTTGGATAAAGCGAACAGTTAATATCGCTGTTTAACTCGTCTATATTTGTTTGATTACAAAAATTTCTTTCGGTAAATGACTTTAGGTTAGAAACAACAGTTGGAAAAGTAGTAGTTCCGTAAGTACTTCCGATTAAGCCTGCATTGGTTTTAGAAAAAATTACCCCTTGAGATATAGGATACCAAGCCGTATCATTGCAGCTGCTGTTACCTAAGGAATCTACTTTAACAACAAAAATGCGCGTACTATCAGATGCATATCCGCCTAATGTTGTACTACCTGTCATTATAAATCCACCATCCGTTGTCTGAATTAATGACCTGGTTTCATCATTCCAGACGTCACCAAAGGTTTTCGCCCATTTAAAATTTCCACTTTGATCAGTTTTTAAAAGAATGGCGTCGGTTGCCCCGAATCCAAAACTGGTGGTGCTACCGGTCACAGCATATCCCCCATCTGAAGTTTGTATCACATCATTTCCACGCTCAACGGATATATCACCGTATAATTTTGTCCAAAGCATATTCCCCAAACTATCTGTTTTTAAAAGTAAAATATCATCCGCCGCGCCCACCGCATTCTGGCCGCTGTATCCAGTAATAATATATCCATTATCTTGAGTGTGCACCATTTTCGTTGCAATTAATTGGTAATTTCCATTTGTGGAAGAATATTGTTTAGACCAAAGTAAGGTACCATTTTGATCTAATTTCATGAGTATAAAATAACCGCCTCCTGAACTAGGGTCGGGGGAGGAGAGTGCTATAAAACCATTATCATGGGTTTGAAAAACAGAATTTACTATTTCCGAAATACTTGGCCCGGGCATTTTATAAGACCAAATAATATTTCCTGACGAATCGGTTTTTAAGATTTCAGTACCAGGCGAAGGACTCCATGTAGCACCACCCGCCAGAATATATCCACCGTTTATCTTTTTAATACATTGCAAATAATCATCATTAGGCGCGGTTCCGAAGGTGGCAGAATGTTTAACATTACCTAATGAATCAACTGTGATCAAAATGCCATCTCTATTTCCGGTTCCAAAACTTGCTGTAGCTCCTGCAATTGAATAACCATTATTCTGTTCGAGAACAAGATCATACGAAAAGTCATCATTAACCCCAAATAAATTTTTAATCCAAAGCACATTTCCTGTAGCTCCCATTTTCATTAAAAAAATATTATCGGCGGCTCCAAAACCTGCAGTTTCTCCGGTTACAAGATATTCACCATTGGGGAGTTGAAGAATTTTTCTGGCAAAATCACGGTGGGTTGTTCCATAATTTTTCTGAAAAGTGATCTGCCCTTTAACATACGTCAGGTCAAAAATAAAAAGAAATAGGAGAATCAGTTTTTTCAAAATGATAAGGTTTAAGTAATAAAGATACAAAATAAAACATGAATTTTAGAGACTCTTACGAAGTTTTTAGCACAAAAAAGGCTAATTTTATCTGTGTTTGTTAAAGCAAATTCTCGCAAACTTCTTCAATTCTTTAATACAAGTATCAGGTTGTTCCAAAAAGCCCATGTGGCCGCTTTCTTCTAAAAGTAAGGTGTGCGGGCGCTTGCAAATTTTGCTTTGGTCAAGCAGGCTTTGCATCGGTAGTATATTATCGTATTTGCCAACAATAAATAAAATGGGGTAGTCGGCATAGTGCAAAATTACATCGCGTACGGGTCGGTCCTTCATGCCTTCAAGCGCATCTACTATGCCGCGCTTGGGCGTTTTACGCGCAATTTGTGTGGCAAAATTTATTTTTTTTTTGAAGAGCTGTACACTTTTTGTAGCAAACAAATTTTTAATGGTAGCGCGCACATAAACCAGCGGGTCTTTTTTTACCGAGTTAATTGCTTTGTCGCGTTCCAGCTTTTTCTTTTCGCTATCGGCATAAGAGGTAGAGTGAAACAAACACAGCCCACGCAACTGGTCGGTAAACAATTCGGCAAAAGCAAGAGCCACGTAGCCGCCCATGCTGTGCCCAATCAAAACGTATTTTTTTAAATGCAATTTGTCCATCACCGCTTTCACCGCTCTGGCCATTAAGTCCATGCCATGCACATAGCCATAGCAATCACTTTTTCCGTGCCCCGGCAAATCAATACAAATTACTCTAAAATTTTTTGCTAAGGAGTTGCGGGTTTCTTCCCAAATTTCTTTGTTTCCTAAAAAACCGTGCAATAAAACAATTGCTCTGCCCTTGCCATGGTCGGTAAAAGCAATTTTTCCTTTTTTAAATTCTGCGTATTTAAGCGGTTTTTTCAAAAATTAATTTTCGTTAGAGAACTTAATAAGTTGCTCGCTCACGTTCATTCCGCTTTTTTCAATGTATTTTTTGTTTACAATAAATTTTACTTTATCGCCATCCACATAAAATGAAATGTGCGCCCCAACTTTTTCTAAATAGCGATCTTCAACAATCAGTAACACAGGCTGGTCTTTCAGTTCTTTTTTCAATTTATAAAAATCCTGTTGTTTGCTATCGGCAACAAAAATCATATGGTAAATTTTTCCCGGTGCAGGATTGTAGGGTTCAACCAAGGCCGGAAGCTCATTGATTTTTTTACCATACACGCGTATTGCCAAGGCAGCATTCATAGGCGAATCGCCAATGATGCCAATTAAAAAAGTGGTGGCCTTCGAACTTTTTGGCCAAAAAACATAATTGGGTAAGTTATAAACGTAAAGCGATTTTTTTTCGTACTCAATATTTTTTGGCATGGACGCCGCCTTGCTTTTTGCGGATGGAGAGGGCGAGTAATTTTTATTGTTTAGCGCCAGATTTTTTTCATGCTCGGCCCGGTACATGCTGTCTAAAAAATTGTTTTGCTTTTTTAAACTATCGTTTGCAAGGGCTATTTTAGTTAGCACTTCTTCCACGCCTGTTTTTTCGTTCAGGGTTTGCTCGTGTTGCTTTTTAAGCGCCGCATGTTTTTGTTGAGAAACGCAGCCCGTAAAAAATAAAGCACAAAGGAGATATAGTATAGCTTTTTTCATTTTTATAGCAGGGCAAAGGTATACAATTAGCCAAAAAACTTGTTACATTTGTTAAATTAATACATTTGCTTATTAACAGTTTCAAACAAAAAAATGGCGGGCATTAACAAAGCGATACTGGTAGGCAATCTGGGAAAGGACCCCGAAATGCGCAAGTTAGAAGGTGGCGTTACCCGTGTTAATTTTAGCTTGGCAACTACCGAGTATTATAAGGACAAAGCGGGTCGCCGTATTGAGCAAACCGAATGGCACAACATCGTTTTATGGCGCAGTGTGGCCGAAAATGCTGAGCGCTTGCTGAAAAAAGGAAATACTATTTACTTAGAAGGTAAAATACAAACCCGCAAATGGCAGGATAAGGACGGCGTACAACGCAGTATTACCGAAATTGTGGGAGAAACTTTTCAATTAATAAAACGCCAGGATCCCAACACCCAAACAGATTCAGCCACTCCAAGCGGCCCAACCGGCGGAGACGATTTACCTTTTTAAAATATGGTCAATAGTTCAAAATATATTTCATTACGCAATGCTTCTTGGCTCTTAATTCTTGCGTCTTGCTTCTTGTATTCTTGTATTCGTACCAACGACGATGAAGTAATTATCCCCAAGCCTCGCGCTTTTTACAGTCTCCATTTTCCCGAAAAAAAATATAAAACCTACGAAACCGATTGCCCCTTTACTTTCGAAATGCCTGTGTATTCAGTTGTAGAAAAAAGCCCGGATATGGCCGCACATCCCTGCTGGTTAAATTTAAAATACCCCTTGTTTAAAGCACAATTGTATTTAAGCTATGGCGAAATAAAAAATAATTTATCGCAGTATTTAAAAGACTCGCGCGAATTAGCCATCCGGCACCAAATAAAATCATCCGGCTTAGAGCAACAGGTAATTTTGCGCGACTCGGCAAAAGTTTTTGGTTTGATGTATGACATAGAAGGCAACACTGCAACGGCCTTGCAATTTTATGTAACCGACAGCACCAGAAATTTTATGCGCGGCTCCTTGTATTTTAATTGCCCGCCCAATATCGATTCCCTTAAAATCGTTATTGACTACCTGCGCCAAGATGTGCTGCACATGATTCAGACTTTCAAATGGAAAGAAAATCAGGTGGCAGTAAAGAAATAGGTAATAAAAAACAAATAAGAAAATCTCCTTTACAATTTATCTGCTAAATCCTCTTACTACAATTCTAAACGGTTTTACAATGAGGCTGCGCACTAAACCGTTGATATTATTCCAAGAGCCTACACCTTTTTTGACATAGTCTTTTGCACCGGCCCTAAACATTTCTATAGCTATTGCCATATCTTCATTAGATGATAGCATAATTACATTAGTTTTAGGATTAATGGCTTTTATCGAGCTCAAAACATCTAAACCATTTTTTCCGCCCAAAAGATAATCAAGAATCACAATATGTGTTTCACTATTTATTTTCTCCAAACAACTTTCTCCATCATTAAAAATGGATATCTGTAAGTCGTTCGCAAATTTGTGTTGTAAATAGTATTTTAAGTCCGTAGCTAGTAGTTTATCATCGTCAACGATAAATAAATTTATTCCCTGCGCTCCCACCATGACCTCCTTTTTTAAATATAGGTTATCTAACTATATACAAAGTAAGGTATATTGCTGTTTTAATGCGTTACAGGTTTCCTGATTAAAATTACATATTTCACTTATGGTTTTATGCCTGGATGGGTTATAGAGTAAATAACAAAGAGTATGCTGAAGTGAATGTAGGATAAGAATTATAACTCCGGACTTTTTTGTTCTATATTATTATAACTCCGTACTAAAGTACGGAGTTGGTATTTTGCACGAAGATATTGTTTCTTTTTAATCAGCGCTAAGGCGTCGGGTTAATATAGTTTCTCCTAAAACGCCCTGCTAACTCCAATCATCCAGCGGAACTGAAAATAATCTTTCTCTGCGTAAGGCAGGCGATTGATGAAGAGCGGGAAGTCTGCACGAATGGTTAGTGGTTTAAAATTTACAAGCTTCCACCATTTGTTTACCGTAATTGCAGTTCCTACACCGGCATCGGCCATGATATCCGAAAAAGCAATGGGCTCGTAATTATAATTGGTTTGAATAATTCCTGCATCGCCAAATAAATACGGGTTAAACGAAATCGCTTGCTTGGTTAGTTTTTCTACAAAGCCAAAACATTTCCCAAAATCAATTTCCATATTGTAAGCTACACCGCTCGTTCCTTTGTAATTGAAGCGATAATTGCCATCGTTAACCTGCGGTAATAAATAACCCATATAGCCCCGCAAATTTAAACCGCCGCCATAACAAAAATTATTTGTTTTATCGTTAAACGAAAATGGCTGAAAAATTCCCATGCTGCGTGTATATTTATTATCCGCCATTTGCTCGGAATTTGCACCCGCAACGTACAGCATCGATTCGCTTGGAACATAATTTCCAAAACCGTATTGCGCAAAAAAGCGGGTATGAATACCAATTTTACCTAAGTAATTTTTATTTACCGATGTCAATGTAATTGCCGAAAAATCATAATCACCAAACAGCGGAGCGCGAAAATTTAAATTAATAAAACCGGTGCCGCGGCGGTAGCTGTAAGTATGATCTAAGCCAAACGCAGCATAACTGTTTACTCTTCCTGCCTGCCATTCTTTTTTGTAAATCAAGTAATTTAAATCATAACCCACATCGCGCAGCATAGCTTTGTACTGCACGTAAAAACGTGTTTTCTCGTTTTTGTGTTTTAAGTCAAAGCCAAGCAGAGCCGAGCTCAGGCCATCAAGTTCTTTTAGTGTGGTGTAAAAACTTGTACCTTTCATTATTTTGTTGGTGGGCGTTTTAAAATTAAATAAAAATGAAATCGGGTCGTGGCTGTTGATAGAAACGCCCGAGTCTAAATAATTTTGTGCCACGCCGCTGTTTAGCCAAACAGTGGCGTCAAAAACACCTTTGTAGTTCATGTAGCTTCCGTTAACATGCATTCCAACTTTAATTCCGTCGTAGCCATTATACCATGCCGAAGGACGAAAGAAGGTCTGGTATTTATTTCGGTTGGCGGGATTAGTCACGTGCGAATCCCAATCAAACCACGAAATATTTTTTGGCGTAGCATTGTTAATCGGCCAAACATCAGGCATAATATGCGCTGTGTCAATTTCTACTTTGGAAATATGTTTGTCTTTAGGAATTGTAATGGTTGCAGTATAGCATGGCTTTACTTTATCCCAGCCAATCCATCGCGGTAAAGTTTTAGCGGTAGTTTTTTTCTCGAACCAGGTATTGGGAATATAATAATTGTATTGCAGGCCGTCTTTAGTATAAACCGAAAAATCAATCGGCATTTGCATACGCCCTTTGCGCGCAAAGGTTATTTTTACCTGATCGGTGCCACGCACACGTTTTACTTTTTTAATGGCATAGTCAATTGTTTTAGACGACTCAATCCATTCATCAAAAAACCAATTTAAATCCACGTGTGTAAACTGCACAAAAGAATTTCTGAAATCCTCGGGGTAGGGGTGACATATTTTCCACTGGGTAAAATAATTTTTCATAGCTGCACCAAACAAGCTATCTCCCAACACATAACGCAAATTGTAAAGCATTACAGCGGTTTTCATATATACTTGTCCGTAACCGCCGCCATGCTGCGTAGCGCCGTTAAACATATCGCTGTGCTGATTAATATTTGTTTCTTCTCCGTGTATCACATCACTTATAAAACGATTGTAAGCACCCGTTTCGCGGTACGGCACGCTATCGGTATTGGCGCGAACGTATTTTGATTTTATATTGGGGAAAATAGATTTCATACCCTCAATATGTTCCCATCCGTCATTAGTTGCAAATTGCGTAAAGCCTTCATCCATAAAAGCGCGGTAGGTTTCATTACTACCTAACATACCAAAAAACCAATTATGCGAAATTTCGTGAATAAACAAGCCGCGATACCCGGGGTCAGAACCACCGTCAAGTGTCAGCATCGGATATTCCATTCCGTCATTGGCATCAGCGGCAATCATTTTTGGATAAGCAAAGGGCCCGATGTTTTTAGAATTGGTTTCAATAATTTTTGCAACATATTTGGCTGCATTTTGCCAATTTCTTGCATGCGGCTCTTGTACAAGCGCAATACAGCGCACACCGTTTGCAGATTGCACTTCGCCAATGCGGTACGTAGGATCAAAAGTATATGCAGCATCATGCACGTTTATAGAGCTAAATATCCAGGTTTTAAAAGTGCCGTCGGGTTTAATCATCTCTGCCGGTGCCGAGTTCCATTCTTTTTTTGCAAAATTTGCTATGTCTAATTTCGAACGTAAATCACTTGGCAAAACTTCGCTTTCATTTTTTAAAACACCGGTGCCGTCGCAAATGTATTGGTTAGGCAAAGTAAGTTCTATATGAAAAGAACCAAAGTCGCCGTAAAATTCATGGTCCATGTGCTGGTCGGTATCCCAACCTTGCTTTGCATCATACACCGAAATGCGCGGATACCAATGCACCAAATCGTAATGCTTGTAACCAAACACGCCAAATAATTTCATGCGGTTGCGTATGCTCTCCCAATCAAAATAAGTTTTAAATTTTATTTTAAAGGTAACCGACTCTCCCTGTTTTAGCGGCGTGGCCAGCCAAACTTTCATTACGGTATTGTCAACTTCGGTTTTTAAATTTTGTCCGTCGGCCGAAATTGTTTCAACGTTTGTTCCTAATCCTGCCTCGCGGTATTTTCCAAATTGTAATTTGGCGCCGTTGTTTTTGTATAAGTCTGCTAAGTAAGAATCTTTTGTTTGCGCGTTGCTGTATAAATGAAAAAACACAAAAGGCAATTCGTCGGGCGAGTTATTGTAATACGTTAAAGTTTCATCGCCCTCAATTAAATTGGCGGGGTCAACCAATTGTGCTTTTATGGTGTAGTGCACATCTTGTTGCCAATAGGCAGCGTGGGGCTTACGATTTTTCCAATAAAGCGGGTTGCTTGCTGAGCGGTATTCTTCGCTTTCGTTTTGCGCAAAAGTAAAAAGCGGCAAGAGTAATAAAATAAGTTTTTTCATAGCTGCAATTGAACTTCAAAAGTAAGAAAATTACGGCAGTAATTTATAAGTAAAATTAGGGTAATTTTAGTGGGGCTATTCTTGATTTGGGCGTTTCCCCGCAATGGCTATTCGGTTTCAATAAGTAATCTTACGCGGGGCCGGGCTGCCCGTAAGTCGCTTTTTTTGCAATACAGCAATAAAAATTTTGATTTAATTATACCTGGCCGTGCCATCCGTGTTCCATGACTGTTATCGAAGGCAAAAAAGAGCTTCAACACCGTTACGGCATCCCTAACGCATTTTATCGGCAATTTTCTTAAAATTAAAATTTAGTCCTTCTCCCAAGTTCTTCGTTTGCTTCCTTGTTGCTTTTTAATTACGTAATTTTTTGCCGCTGCTTGTTTCTCGAGCCGCCTACGCAGTTTGCGCGGGTAAAATATTTTGCGCCAGGTTTTGCCGAAAGTATATTTTCTTACAATTCCAGCTTGTGCCAATACATCATAAGCCGCGGCACCGCAACGCATTCCAAAAAAAGCGTAGTCGTACGGACATTTATTTTGATAAACTTCGGCAAGACTGTCTAACGTAGTTTTTTGCCGCGCGGATATGGCAATTGTAATTATTGTTTTTTTAACCGAATCAGGCTTGCCTCCCAAGAGTGCGTAGAATGAAATTGTATCGTGTACAGCAAAACGACTGTTTATAATACTGCGCTTGCTAAAAAAATGAAACTTTGCTTTGGGTACAAAGTTCAGTATTTTATTTTTTTCGTATTCAATGCCCGCGTGGCCTCCCAATAAACCGCCAAACCAGCGGTCTTCTTCGTATTTAAATTGTTTTTTTGGTTTAGAGCCGTGCAAAAAATGTACCCTTATAAAAATGCTGTCTGGGTTGCACGCTTTTAGATGAAAAAATAAAAAGGCGCTAAATACTATAACTAATGAAAATGAATTTTTCATAAACTGATTTTTGGTTTGCAAAAAGAGAAAATGTTAAACCTTAATTAAAGTTTAACAGCCGCAAAAAATCAGGCAGGGTAGGTGGTAATCGAAAAAATGGTGTTGCGCACACAGTTTGATGAGCCTACAGAGGCTCTTCCCTTTTTTATTATTTCGGGTGTGTGCGATAACATTAAAGTAAATGTACAAAAATTACTTTAATAAACCGCCTGTAAACGTGAAATTTTTATAAAACGCTTTTGATAATAGGGCGATTTGGTAAAATTGGTAAGGATAACACCAATTTTTTTATGGCCGGACGAGCTGTGAATGAAAATAACTCCATCGCCGGTATTAGAAACAATTATTCCAACATGGCCCGGTGCACGGTTGTTAGCTTTGGTTCCGGTAAATACAATTATATCGCCTGTTTTGCAGGAATCAACCGGAATTAGTTTTCCTGTTTTCTCATAATCCATTGAGGCGCGCGGCACTTTAACGTTAAAGTGGCTAAACACATAAAACACAAAACCCGAACAATCAAAACCATTTTTGGGCGTGCACTGTGCGTATCGATATTTTATGCCTATTTGTTTTTGTGCAAAAGCAATAAGTGCGTCGGCGCTTACACGTTCGGTTTGAGTGTAAGATAAAAAGGGAAAAACAAGAAACAGAAATAATATTATTTTTTTCATGCTAATTCAGCCAATAAGTTTTTCAACTCATCTTCTGTAAGGTTGCGCCACTCGCCGGGTTTTAATTTTCCCAGGGTAATATTCATTACGCGTTGCCGCTCTAATTTTATTACCTGATAATCGGCGGCCGTGCACATGCGGCGTATTTGGCGGTTAAGCCCTTGTGTTAAAGTAATTTTAAAAACTCTTTTGGTGCCGGGCACTATACTCGCTGTGCAAGGTTTTGTTTGTTCATCGCCCAATTTAACTCCTGCCATAATCTCATTTAAAAATTGTTTACGCACAGGTAGGTTTAAAGTAACGATGTATTCTTTTTCGTGCCCATTTGCGGCGTTGGCAATTTTGTCAATCAGCTCGCCCTGATTAGTCAGCAAAATTAATCCTTCCGAATTTTTATCTAATCTGCCAACAGGATAAATTTTTTCGGGATGATTTATAGCTTCAATAATATTGTCCGTAATTTTTTCGGTAGTGCAAACAATTCCTTTAGGTTTGTTGTAAGCAATAAAAACGGGCACAAAAGGTTTTAGTTCCAGTCTTTTTCCCTCAATAAAAACCTCAGCGTCGTCTTCTACCTTTGTGCTGTGCGTTGCGGTTTTTCCGTTTACTATAACTTTTTTATGGTCTATAAGGTCGCATGCTTTGCGCCTCGAGCAGTAGCCTGATTGGCTGATATATTTATCTATTTTCACGCGGCAAAGGTAGACTAAAATAGTAACGTAAACGGATTAACTTATAAAAACATCATATCCGTATTTTACTATCATAATACTTACAATAAGTAAAAAAATAATCCGAATAAATTCATTTCCTCTTTTAAGCGCCATTACGCTTCCAATAAAACTTCCCGTCATATTAAAAATAGCCATGATTAAGGCAAGGCCTATAATGTAGTGCCCATCTTTTACAAACACCGTTAGCGCCGAAATATTAGTGATGCAGTTAACTACTTTTGCATAAGCCGATGCGTGCACAAATTCAAAACCCAAAATAAGTACAAAACCCAAAACAAAAAAACTCCCCGTGCCCGGACCAAAAAAACCATCGTAAAAACCAACTACAATACCTATTAACGAACCATAAAATAGTTGTTTGCCGATGCTGAGATTTTTACTGTGCGCCGTGCCTAAATTCTTTTTAAAAAAAGTGTATACCACAACTACAATTAGTATAACAAGTATCAAGGGCTTTAAAACTTTAGGATTTAGATGATTTACAACCTGCGCACCGGCAAAAGAAGAAACAAAACAAAAAGCAGAAATAACCAGCAGTAATTTGTAATTAAATTTTATTTGACGCGAGTATTTAAAAGCAGATACCGCCGTGCCGCACAAGGCCGCAATTTTATTGGTACCAAAAATCACAGGCAAGGGAATTTTAGGAAAGTTAATAAGCAAAAAAGGCAATTGTATTAAGCCGCCGCCTCCAACCACCGCATCAATAAAACCCGAGACAAAAGCGGTTAACGCAAGAAGTACCAAAGTAAAAATCCCGTACTCAGAAAAAATTTCGGCAAAGTTCATAAAAGGACAAATGTAAAAAAATTATAATTTGTTTTACTTCAGCAAACTCACCACTCCGCTAAAGTGTTTGGGCTCTCCCTTAATGGTTGTTAGTTCAATATTCCAAACATAAACGTCCTGCATTAAAAATTCGTTGTTTAGTTTTCCGTTCCAGCCAATATTTATATCCTTCGATTTAAAAATTTCCATTCCCCATCGATCGTAAATACGTAATGTGTATTCAGTAATGCCCTCGCCCTTCGGTAAAAAAATCTCGTTGTCGTTATCTCCGTTAGGCGTAAATGCATTGGGCACGTAAATTAAAAACTCGGGAGAGATATAAAGTACATTCCAAAAAATGGACCAGCATCCATGATCAGAAATCACTCCGAGATGCGGATAATATAATCCCGTATCGGCATAAGTATGCAAAGGGTTTTGCGTATTAGAAGAATCGCCGTCGCCAAAATACCAGCTCCAGTTATTTATTACCGCGCCGGTAGTAAGATCATAAAACTGAATGATGGGATTAAAGATAGTGGTGCTTTGCGGAGAGAAAGAAAAATTAGCGCTGGGTACAGGAAAAGCAGTTACAATTGCAGTAGAAGTATTTTTGCAACCATTACTGTCGGTTACAAGTAAGGTAGCAGTATATGTGCCGGCGCTTGCATAGCAGGATTGTACGGCCTGACTTGTAGATAAAGTTCCGTTACCAAAATTCCAGTTGTATGTAGCGTTGGCGCTTGTTGTTCCGGTATTAGAAAAATTTACGCAAACCGGCGCGCAGCCCGAAGAGTTTGGAGGATTTACAGAAACAAGCGGCAATGGATTTACAGTTACGGTAGCTGTTGCGGTGTCCTGACAATTATTTAAATCTGTTCCGGTAACCGTATAGCTTGTTGTTGCATTTGGGCTTGCCGTTGGATTTGCCGAAGTAGAATTACTTAATCCTGTTCCCGGGTTCCAGTTATAAGTGTTGGCTCCGGTGGCAGTTAATGTGGTGTTGCTGCCTTTACAAATTGTTGCAGAGTTTGTATTTACGTTTGGAAGGGGATGCACGGTTAAAGTAGAGAGCGCACTATTTACGCAGCCATTAGCATCTGTACCTGTAACTGTATATTGTGTGGTAACATTTGGATTAGCGCTTACGCTGTTACCAATTGTTGTACTTAAACCGGTGTTTGGTGCCCATGTACAAATTACAGCATTGTTCGCTGTTAGTATCACAGAACCTCCTGCGCAAATAGCCGCGCTGTTTACCGTTACATTAGGTAAAGGATTTACTGTTACGGTTGCTGTTGTAAAATTAATACAACCATTAGCATCTGTTCCGGCCACCGAATACGTTGTTGTTGTGTTTGGAGAAACAGTTATGGAGCTTCCTGTTGCCATAGTGCTCCAGATATAAGTTGTGGCTCCGTTTGCATTTAATGTTGCCGATGCGGTATTACAAATAACAGTTGATGTTGCAGTAATTGTTGGCAGCGTATTTACAGAAACAGTACATGTTGTTACTGCCGTGCAAGTTCCCGTTGTGCCGGTAATAGTATATGAAGTTGTAACAACAGGGTTTGCATTTACTGATGCTCCCAGAGTAGAGCTTAATCCTGTTCCGGGAGTCCACACATACGTAGTAGCTCCGCTTGCAGTAAGTGTTGCGGTTTGTTGTCCAATGCAAATACTTGCATTGTTTACAGTGATGGTAGGATTATTTATTACGGTTACAGTTGATGTGGCGGTATTGGTGCAACTGTTTGCGTTTGTTCCAGTAATCGTATAAATCGTTGTTGTGCTTGGATTTGCTGTAACAGAATTTCCACTTGTTGCACTCAGTCCCGCTGTGGGGCCCCAGGTATAACTTGTAGCGCCGTTTGCATTTAGTGTTAAGGAGGCTCCATTGCAAATAAATCCGCTGTTCACCGTTACGTTTGGAATTGTATTTACCAAAACACTACCGGTGGCAATACTCACACAATTATTTACATCGGTGCCGGTAACCGTATAGTTTGTTGTCACATTCGGAGTAGCATTTACAGAAGTTCCAACTGTCGCACTCAACCCGGTTGCAGGCGACCATGAATAAGTATTTGCTCCGTTAGCCGTTAATGTTGCAGTTTGTTGTCCTGCACAAATTGTTGCGCTGTTAACAGTAACTGTTGGAAGTGGATTTACTGTTACAGGTGTTGTAGTAGAATTTGTGCAACCATTATTATCGGTAACAGTTAATGTGTAGCTGCCGCTCATGGCAACAGTTGCATTTATAATACTTGGGCTTTGAGTGGTAGAAGAATACGCTGCGGGCCCGGCCCAGGTATATGTTAATGCACCTGCGCCGTTTAAATTTATTGTTTGGTTTACACAAACGGGACTATTACTGTTTGCAACCGGAATTGGTAATGGATTTACATTTACAATTGCGGTGGCTGTGTTTGGGCATCCTTTTGCATCTGCCACTACTGCAGTATAAGTTGTTGTGCTTGCAGGAGTAACAGTTGTTGTAACAGGAGTACCTATACTGTTTCCTCCGCTGCTCCATGTGGTTGTGTAAGGAGTGGTGCCGCCGGTAATTACATTTGTAAGTACGCTGTTGTTGCCTGCGCAAATTGTTGCGCCGTTAGCGGTAAGTGTATTTGTTAATACCGGAGGCTCTGTAATTGTAATCACGGTTGTGGTTGAACATTGTTTTACGCAAGCCTGAAAAGAAATATCATCCAAGCCAAAATCGTTTCCGCCTAAAGAAATGTTTTGATTGATGATGCAAATATTTGCAGAGACTGCTGCGCCCGAATTCCACGCAGAAGAAAACTGTTGCCAGCTGCCAAAGGTTGCGGGTGCTGTGAATATTGCGCCAAGCGGAACGCCGTTAATGGAGAATTGCAATTGCGCGGGATTAACATTGTTTAAAGAACTTAACCAAGAAGAAAAATTATAATTGGTATTTGCTGTAACGGGAATCGTTTCGCACCAAACACTCGTGCCGGCTGTGCCCGAGCCATTTACAAGCATGTAGTTTCCAATTCCGCTTGTATGATCTCCGTTAGAAAACATTCCGGGATTCCATCCGCCGGTTTGTGGCCCGGTGCCCACCCAATATTGTGCGGCGGCGGAATTAGGCGGCGGTGTATATGCATACGAAGAAGCAAAACCCACATTGCCTCCGCTAAAATCTCCGTTCGTTACTAATTCAACTCCGCTCGAGTGACAAGCGTTATCGGTTAATGTTACTGTGTATGAACCCGCAGTTAAATTGCTTGCCGTGTTTGTTACAGAAACATTTGGCGTCCACGAATAAGTTCCGGGATTTGTTCCGCCCGTTGCGCCAAGAGTTAGTGCGCCATCATTTCCGCCAAAGCATGAAACGTTTGTTTGCGAAACAATATTTATAGCAAGCGGCAAAGGTTGCGCAATGGTAACCGGTATTTGTTGTATGCAATTATTATCGGCGCTGGTAACAGTTACTGTGTAGCTTCCTGCACCTAAATTAGAAAAAATATTTGAGGCTTGATTTGCGCCGCCGTTAAGCGAGTATTGGTAATTTAAATTGCCACCGGCCGTTGCGGTTTGTATGCTGCCGTTTGGCGCGCCATTGCAGTCAACATCAATAACCGTAGGGAGCGAATTAAAAACCTGCAGCGGCGTAGTATCAAAAGGGTTGGTTGACATAAACGGCGTGCCTATAGGAGTTCCGTTCCAGGTAGCATTGCCTTGCAAATTTGTGTAACCTGCATTCATATCGTAATAAGCCATCAGTCCAAGTTGCGTGCCCGGACTTGGCAATGTATTCATGTTTGCCTGCAGTTGCGCAGAGGTTCGCGCAACATTCCATATTCTTACTTCGTCAATATATCCGGTAAAGGGTTCGCACTGGCAAGCAGATTGATTACCGATGGCCGTTAGCAAATTATTTTGAAACATATTGCCCGTGCAGGCAGTTTGTCCGGTAAGGCAACCGTTAACGTAATAGCGAATAAAACTTCCGTCGTACGTAGCCGCCACATGAAACATTTTATTTAGCGTTATGGGAATACTGCTTGTTACGCTAAAAAAACCATTGCTTGTTGTAATTTCAAAATCACCGGGGCGCAATAAATAATTTACATCTGCGGGGTTGGTATGTTTGGATACTATATTTTCGCCGGGCGAACCACCGGTCATAGTAATTAGCGCCTCAACCGTAAGTTGGTTGCCGGGCACATCTAAATCCCCACAATTTATCCAATTAGGCCCGGTGGTGCTTATGTTAAGCCAATTTTGGGAAAAGCCAAAAGTGTTTAGAAGTAAAAAAAGTATAAAAGAAAAGTGGTATTTCATTTACAAAGCGGCTAAACAAATATAATTTATTTTCGGGAGCGAAAAAAGCAGAAAGGGCAACAAAAAACCCAGAGGCTACGCTCTGGGTTGTTGTCCGACAAGAAGCTTTTAAATAAATCAAATACAACCTTTTACACACTTATAAAACCAATATTTGAGGCATGGTGGTTGGGAAAACACATTGGTAACCTTTAAAACAGTTAAAAAACCATGACCATATCCTTGGCTGGATTTGCTGCCTTAGAGAAATTAAGTGGAATTTTAGATCTCTTCATTAATTGTATCTATGAGCCTCAACAAATGAAAATTATTTAACACTACTACTTATATTAATTCCAGCCACCGCCTAATGCGCGATACATATTAACCATTGCGTTCATTTGTTGCTTTTTGGTTTCAACAAGTTCAAATCTCGATTCCAAAGCATCACGTTGTGTCAATAATACTTCCATATAATCGGCCCGTGCAGATTTGAAAAGTATAGTCGAAATTTCGATAGACTGAGTAAGTGCCAGTACTTGTTTTGTTTTTAAATCGTAACTTTTTTTAAGGTTGCTGATATTTGACAGCTGATTGGAAACTTCAATATAAGCGTTTAAAATTGTGCGCTCATAATTGTAAACAGCTTGTATCTGTTTTGAATTGGCCGAATAGTAATTCGCTTTAATTGCATTTCTGTTAATTAAGGGAGCCATTAATCCCCCTGCTAATGAATAAATCGCGGATTGAGGTGCCTGTATTAAATAGGCCGGGTTAAATGCTCCGAAACCTGCACTTCCCGTTATCATCAAGGAAGGATAGAACTCAGCTTTAGCAACTTTTACATTTAATTTAGCTGATATCAATCCTTGTTCTGCTTGTCTTATATCGGGACGGTTTTTTAAAAGTTGCGTTGGAATGCCAGTATGAATTGTGTCGGGAACTAAATCAGTAAAAGTTTTAGAATTTCTTAAAACCGGTTGAGGAAATCTACCTACTAAAAAATTAATTCTGTTTTCAGTTTCTATAATTTGCTGTTGAATGTAGTACTGACGACTTTGATTTTTCAGCACCTCTGCTTCAAACCTGCGCACCGCCAGCTCTGTAACTCTTGCAGCAGTTTTCTCAAGCTTTACTATTTCAAGTGAGTTCTGATAAAGTTCAATATTCTTTTTTAATATTTCCAGCTGATTATCGAGTGCCATTAATTCGTAGTAGGAGCTCGCTATTTCAGAAATCAAATTAGTAACCATGAAATTTTTTCCGTCAACGGTAGAAAGATATCTGTATACAGCCGATTTTTTTGCGTTGCGTAATTTTTTCCAGATATCCAATTCCCACGAAACATTAACACCTACCATATAGTTAGGCAATGCATCAGGAACTTTTTGGCCGGGCGTAATGTAATTGGCATCATCACTCGCGCCCTGACTTGTATACTTGCCAACCTTTTCAATTCCTGCCCCAATACCAATACCAACAAAAGGTAAATACGAACCTTTTCTGGCTCTTATTTCGTTTTTGGCAATGTTGATTTCCTGCAAAACAATATTAAGCTCTTGATTTTTATTTAGAGCAGAATCAATAAGCGCATTCAAATTGGGGTCAGTGAAAAAGTCTTTCCATTTTGTTTTGGCAGTATTTAAACTGTCTTGCTCACCCGTATAACTTGCCGGAACTATTTTGCTTTCTGTTTTACGGCCAAAATACGGCAAACTGCAGGAGCTAAAAATCAAAGAAATGCACACGATCTGTGCATATTTAAATACTTTATTTTTGTTCATTGTCTGTATGTTCTTCTGTTTGTGGAAAACTGTCTATTGTATGTACAAAGCCCTCTGTTAAAGAACCTTCTTCTTCTTCTTTAATCATTTTTCTGTTTTTAGCGAGGGAACCGAATATGTAAAATAATCCGGGAACAATTATTACTCCGAACAACGTTCCGAAAAGCATTCCGCCAAGCGCAGAACCACCTATGGTACGATTACCAATTGCCCCTGCACCGTGTGCAAGTACCAATGGAATTAACCCTGCGATAAAAGCGAATGAGGTCATTAAAATAGGACGGAAACGCACCTTCGCACCTTCAATAGCGGCTTCTAATATTGATGCACCTGCTTTACTTTTCTGCACCGCAAACTCAACAATTAACACAGCATTCTTACCTAAGAGCCCAACGAGCATGACTAATCCAACCTGAGCGTAAATATCATTTGCTAATCCCATTGATTTAATCAACATGAATGATCCGAAAATTCCGGGAGGCAAAGAAAGAATTACTGCCAGGGGGATAATAAAGCTTTCGTATTGTGCGGCAAGAACAAAATACACAAACACCAAAACTATAATGAAAATATAAATTGCTTCGTTTCCACGCTTTGTTTCATCGTACGAAAGAGCTGCCCAATCTATATCAAACCCATGGGGTAAATTTTTTGCGGCAACTTCCTGCACAGCTTTAATTGCTTCACCGCTGCTGTATCCTTTTGCCGGAGCGCCGCGGATACCTGCTGTATTATACATGTTATAGCGGTTTATTTCATTGGCTCCCTGCGTCTTCGTAATTTTCATAAAAGCCGAAAAAGGAACCATTTCATCGCGGTTATTTTTTACGTACAGTTTCATAATGTCTGAAGGAAGCTTTCTGTATTCAGGCGCCGCTTGTACAAATACTTTGAAGAATCTTTGATATTTGATAAAACCAAGTTCGTAAGTACTTCCCACAAAAATAGAAAGCGTGTTCATAGCATTGCCCATGGTCACTCCTTTTTGCATGGCCAATTGGTTATCGAACTCAATTTCATATTGAGGATAGTTAGCGCTGAAGAAAGTAAACAAACCGGTAAGCTCTTTGCGCTCTTCCAGTTCTTTCATGAAATCATTTTTTACTTTTTCAAGTAAGTTGTAATCACCGCTGTTGGTTTTATCTAACAGTTGCAAGGCAAAACCTCCTGCCGCTCCGAATCCGGGTACAGCAGGTGGATCAAAAAATTCTATAGTTGCACCCGGAAGCGCTTTTGCTTTTTCTTCCAGTTCGTAAATTATTTCTTGCATGGTATGTTTTCGTTCATTCCATGGTTTCAGATTTATCAGGCAAGTTCCTGCGTTTGAGCCGCGACCTTCAGTGAGCACCTCGTAACCTGCAATTGAAGAAACAGATTTTACTCCCTCAACTTTTTGAATAATTCCTTGCAGTTGACGTGATATATCGTTTGTTCTTTCAAGGGTTGAGCCCGGAGGTGTTTGAATAATGGCATAAATCATTCCCTGATCTTCACTGGGAATAAAACCCGAAGGTAAATTATTTGCAATTATATAAATCCCGAAAGCAAACGTAAGCCATAACCCGACTGTGACTAATTTTTTATGCGCTATTCTCTTCAGCAAACTAACATATACGTTTGTTAATTTTTCAAATCCTCGGTTAAAACTATCAAGAAAGCGGGTCAGGATATTTTTTTTCTTTGGTTTTCCGTGATTGTTTTTTAAAATCATTGCGCAGAGAACAGGGGTAAGTGTAAGAGCTATGAAACCGGAGAGTACGATGGCGCTGGCCATAGTAATAGAAAATTGTCTGTAAAAAGTTCCAACGGGACCCGGCATAAATGCTACGGGGACAAATACTGCTGTCATCAATAAAGTAATTGCAATTACGGCTCCGCTGATTTCTTTCAAAACTTTTTGGACAGCCGCGAAAGGTGAAAGATGATGTTCTTCCATTGCGGCGTGCACTGCCTCTACTACGACAATCGCATCATCGACGACTATGCCGATTGCCAATACAACAGCAAATAAGGTAATCATGTTAATGGTGAGTCCGAAAATCAACATGAAAATAAATGCACCGATTAATGAAATTGGTACGGCTAATGTTGGAATAAGTGTTGAGCGCCAATCACCAAGAAAAATAAATACCACTAATGCAACTAAAATGAATGCATCTCTTAATGTGTGAACTACGTTTTCTGTAGAGGCATCTAAGAAATTAGAAACGTCGTAACTGATTTCATAATCCATCCCGGGCGGAAAAGATTTTTTTAATTCTTCCAGTTTGGCTTTTACGTTTTCAATTACTGTACTTGCATTACTACCGTAAGTTTGTTTTAATACAATTGCCGCGGAAGGATTTCCATTCAGGTTCGAGTAAATATCATAGTACTCACTTCCTAGTGCAACAGTCGCCACATCTTTCAGGCGAAGAAGCTCTCCTTTAGGATTAGCTCTGATAATAACATTTTCATATTGTTTAGGGTCATTAAACCTATCAGAGTACGCTAAAACATATTCAAGGGCTTCTGCTTGTTTGCTATCTCCTCTACCTATACGACCTGCTTTACCAATAATACTTTGGCTGCTTAGCGCCTCCATTACATCATCAGGAGAAACTTTATATGCACGCATACGATCGGGATTTAACCAAACGCGCATTGCGTATTGACGACTACCAAGTATTCTCGCTTGCCCTATTCCGGTTATACGTTGAATTTCCGGAATCATATTAACGCCGGCGTAGTTGAAAATAAATTTCATATTTGCACTGGTATCTTTACTGTACAAATTAATGTACATAAGCATACTCGGAATTACAGGGGTGATAACAACACCTTCGCGTTGCACAAGTATCGGCAATCTATTTGTTACCTGTTGCACACGATTGGAGACTTGCACTAAAGCCTGATTGATATCAGTGCCCGGATTAAATACTACCTGAATATTTGCTTCACCCGCACTCGTAGCATCAGAAGTCATATAACGCATACCCCAAGCCCCATTAATAGATTGTTCTAATGGAATAATAACAGATTCTGCCAGAGATTTTGCACTAGCGCCGGGATAAGATGCAGAGACCATTACAACCGGCGGCGCAATTTCGGGAAATTGTGATGTAGGCAATGTTTTAATTGCCAATACACCCATTAAGATGATAACAAGCGATAAAACTATAGCAAGTACCGGTCTCTTTATAAATTTAGTAAACATTTTCTTGCTGTTTTTATGTTATTCAACGTAAACTTTTAATTGGGAAATCACCGTCTTTGGGTCCTTGTAATCATATTCTATTTTATCACCGTCTTTCACCTTGCGTATACCTTCAAACATTATTTTGTCGTTTCCGGTTAAACCTCCTTTTATAATATAAAGGTCGGGCATTTCAGAAGCGATAACAATTTCTCTTTGTCTTACTATATCATTTTTATCAATTACAAAAACATATTTTTTTTCCAAGATTTCAAAAGTTGCCTTCTGTGGAATGATAATTGAGTTTTTAAATGGTACCGCCATTTCTATATTTCCTGTTTCACCATGTCGTAACAATGCATCCGGATTCGAAAATGTAGCTCTGAAATCGATGTTTCCTGTTTCATTATCAAAATCTGCTTCGATAGTTTCAATTACTCCGGGATATTTGAAGAGTTGATTATTTGCCATCAGCAGATTTACTTTTATAAGACTATCTTTTTTTTCATTTACTTTATAATTGAGATACTCTGCTTCGGGCACATTAAAATAAACCCACATTTTACTGTTGTCAGATAAAGTTGTAAGTAAATCTCCTTCATCTATCAAGCTTCCCAGCCTCACATGAAAACGGTCTATGATGCCATCAAAAGGCGCTTTAATTTCCGTAAACCCCAAGTGAACTTTGGCTAGTGATAATTCAGCATTTGCCTTATCAAATTTTGCCTTGGCCAAAGCCAGTTCATTTTTAGAAACTATATTACTATCCGCAAGTCGTTTTGTATTGAGGTATTCTATTTCTGCAAAATCCGTTTCGGCTTGTGCTTTTTGCATTTCAGCCTGTAATATCAGGGGCATGGTTTGAAACATGATTTGCCCTTCTTTTACAAACTGCCCTTCGTCTACATAAATTTTTTGCAGGTAACCCCTTTCTCGAGCCCTTACCTCAATGTGTTGTATAGCTTTGATTTGACACACGTAGTCTCTGGTAATTAACGTGTCTTTTACGAGCGGACTTGTAACCAAAAATTTGGTTTCCTCTTCTTTTTCTTCTTCTTTTGACCCACAGCTTGCAAAGAATAATGATGCAAATAATCCGATGAAAATGAGAATTCTACTCATAGTAATTTATTTTTTAAACGATACGTTTGTTGATGACTAATAAAAGGGACGAATGGTGAATTTCGTGCTGTTAAATCCTTAAATTAGAAAAGGCGAGGTACTTTTTGGGATATAAATAGTATTTGATCGAACTAAAGGCCCGGGTTCTGGAAGGAGTTACAATACTTTTTAATAGGGCAAGTAAGAAAAACAAAAGAATCAGCGAATTGGCTTTTATCAAAGCTTTTTTGGCAGCCAAATTCTCCTCATAAATTTCTTCTCCCTCATATTTTGTAACACCGTACTGCGTAGTTATGGCACTAGACTGGGCTGCAGATGCAAGTTGTCTTCGTTTTTTTTGAGTGGTAGAAAAATGTTCTGTTAACAGTTTATGCGTTTGTGAATTATTAAAGGATGGAAGGAGCGGAATGCTTATAAACAAAACACGGAAAATAAAGGCCAGAGAAATAATAGCTGCCGTTTGTATTTTAAAATTAAATAGGGTAAACATTTGTTGCTCGGTTGAACCTCAAAAGTAGCTTACTTTTTAATTCTTAATAGAGGCGTTAACATAAATTAATCTTTTTAACTATTATTTAACATTGTTGTCCGATAAAAGTACAAAATATTTTTGATACAAACGTAATTGCCTGATTATTAGGTGATATTGTTTGTGTTTTTTTGTTTTTGAAAAGTAAGCCCCCTCTAAAAGAGCTAAAATTGTTCTTGATTATGAAAGATTTTTGGCCAGTCTTTGTCAGGATTCTCTAAAAATCTGATTAAATTGATGTAATTGGAATTTCCGCCCAAAGAGACCCCTCTTTTCCGCACCAAACAGACCCCTCATTTTGAACCACTATTTTTGGGGTAATCATACTTCTGTTTTAACATCTGTCGGCTAAGTTAGTTTTTTAAATTATCTAATTCAATTTCA